>JBEKQS010000269.1:0-8812 GCA_049519475.1 Bryobacteraceae bacterium
GCTCCAGCGGCTCGGCTTGAAACTGCCCAGCGCGCTGGAACCAGCGGCGATGTAGTGGAAACTCGCCCACGCCGCCGCTGAAACCAAAGACTTTATGCTTCAAACTGCGGAACCTGGGTTAGGGACGCCGGATGCCAGAACTGAACGTGGTTTGAAAATCGTTTGAGTTCGGCCGCCTTGCTGAACAGTGCCGTCAACAAAGGGCACCCTGTCAACCGGAGAAACCGGAGAGTTCGCAGCGAAATCCTCGGCCTCCGGCCTGAACCCTGTGGGTTGAACGCGCCCCCGCTGCACATCTCGCGTCAAACCGGTGAGAGTTCGCCGACCGCAAGAACCTGCGGAATGTGGTGGATATCGGTGCCAGGCGGAAGGACTTTGTTGTCAAGAATTTAGCCGCCTGGAGTTGATAGCGGAACGGTTTGGCTCCCCGGCATGGATTCGAACCACGATTCACGGCTCCAAAGGCCGCTGTCCTACCATTAGACGACCGGGGAATGGACGGGGAAAACTCGCCTTCCCAGTGTAGCGTTTCGGGCTGCGCAACCGCAACGCGTCAGGCGGATTTCGCCGCGTCCAGGAAGCTCTGCAGATCGCCCGGGTTCACTTCCGGGAGACCGGGCGCCACGTTGAATAGCTTGCCCGCCATCATCCACCGCTCCAGTTCGTCCACCAGGCTGAACAAGTGGTCGAACGAATCCACCATGAACAGCAGCGGCTGGTAGTGGTCGATCTCCGCTCCCTGGTTGATCACCCACTCGAGTTGCAGCGGATACCGTTGCACTTCGTCGCTCTCGATCGAGTGCTCGATCTCTCCATAAGAACTCAGCAGGCCGCTGCCATAGGCGCAAACGCCCTTCGGCCCGCGCATCAGGCCGAACTCCACGGTGAACCAGAAGAAGCGCGAGAAGGCTCTGATGACGCTCGTCAGCCGGCGCGCGCGCTCGGCTTCATCGCGGATTTCCAAGGACATCCGCGCCACAGTGTGGGCACAATCTCCGAACCGCACCAGCGTATCGGCGAAAGCCTTCTGGGTGTGCATGGGGACGTGGCCGGCGACGTCGTGGAAGATGTCCGGTTCGGGCAGGTAGTCCATGCGGTCGGCGGGCCGGATGGTGATAGTGGTCGGAAATTCGCGGCGACGCAGGCAATCGAAAAAAAGAAAACCAGGCACATATCCGCTCACCGGCTTGGCTTGGAAACCGGTGAGCGGCTGCAGGCGGCGATTGATGTCGGAGAGCCGCGGTATGCGGTCCGGAGAGAGGTTGAGCGCTTCCAGGCCGCGCAGAAAATGGTGGTTGGCGTAACGCTCCCACCTGGGCTGCATACGGCTATAGAGCTTGCGCCAGGCGTCGTGGTTCTCATCCGAATACAGATCGTAGGCCTGCTCGATGTAGAGCTCGCCGCGGTTGCGGGCCTCTTCCACAAAGGGCGCATGGCCCGTCGTAAGACCAATAGCTGAAACCGCTTGCGGCATCCCAAACCTCCTCGCCAGAGTGCTCTATCCCCACCCTAACAGAGATGACAACCTCTGGCAAGTGGTGCTATGCGATTTCTTACTACTTTGGCGAAGTCAAATACTTCTCGGGAATCGCGTTCCCCTCGCGCTCCGAATCCCACAGAATCGTCATGACCTTCCAAACATCGCCGTCCTTCACCAGTTGAAAACTGTTGATGCCGCGCGCAAACGGTTTGTCCCCGGGCGTGCGCCGCGATTCATACGTGCTGAATACGTGGGCGATATTCCCAAACGTCTCTATCCGCCGCGCCACTTCCGATTCGTAGAACCCGTTGGTCTGCGTGTTGGCGCCCGCCCGCGTCACGTAGTCCTCCACCGTCATCACCGCTGGAGCCGGCCGCCCGCCGGATATGCGAATCATGACCAGCCGCGCGCCATCCGCAAACAGAGGCCGGAAGCGATCCCAGTCGCGCGGTCCCGCTGGCCCGGAGATCACTTCGTAGACAGCTTTGGTAACGCTCTCGATGGAATCTCCTTCGGCGGCGCGCACCCGCGGCGATAACATTGTCAATGTCAATCCCAGTACAAGCGCAGTCAGTCGCATTCCTGCATGATACTTGACCCGTTGGCCCAGGGGCAAAGCGGGGACAGCTATCCAATTCCAAAGACGGGAATTGGTAGCAGTCCCCGTTTTGCGGCGCCGTTTTGCGGCTACGCCCCCACCTTGGCCGGCAGTTCCTTCAGGATCTCCGACACGAAAGCTTTGGCATCCCCGAACAACATCAGCGTCTTATCCATGTAATACAGGTCGTTGTCGATTCCCGCGAAGCCCGGGTTCATGGAGCGCTTGATCACCATCACGGTGTGTGCCTTGTCCACGTCCAGGATCGGCATGCCGTAAATCGGACTGGTCTTGTCGGTGCGAGCGGCGGGGTTGGTGACGTCGTTGGCGCCGATCACCAGGGCCACGTCGCACTGCGCGAACTCTCCGTTAATGTCGTCCATCGCGAAGAGACGGTCGTAGGGGATGTCGGCCTCGGCCAGCAGCACGTTCATGTGGCCGGGCATGCGTCCGGCCACCGGGTGGATGGCGAACTTGACGTCGATGCCGCGGCGCATCAGGTTGTCGTAGAGTTCGCGGATCTTGTGCTGGGCCTGCGCCACCGCCAGACCGTAGCCCGGAACGATGATGACGCTGCCGGCGGCTTCCAGAATGGATGCCGCCTCTTCCGCGCTGGCGCTGCGATACGGCCGCTGTTGCGCCTGCGCGTGGGAAGTCTGAATTTGCCCGAACGCTCCGAACAGCACGTTGGTGAACGACCGGTTCATGGCCTTGCACATGATGATCGAAAGGATCAGCCCCGACGAACCATCGAGCGCGCCCGCCACCACCAACAAATTGTTGCTCAGCGCAAAGCCCATGGCGCAGGCCGAGAGACCGGCGTAAGAATTCAACAGCGCGATGACCGTGGGCATATCGGCGCCGCCGATGGGGATGATCAGCAACACGCCGAAAACCAGCGCCAGCCCGGCAAAGATCGGGAAGATCCAAATATCCGTCGGGACCATGATCAGCCGTACGCCCAGCCCCGCCGCAATCACGAACAGCGTGAAGTTGACGGCGTTCTGGTTCTTGTACGTGATGGGCCGCTGCGGCAGCACCTCCTGTAGTTTTCCCATGGCCATCAAGCTGCCTGTGAAGGTGAGGAATCCCAGCAGCGTCTCGATCATCAGCGCCACCATCACGAACGTCGGCAGGGTTTCGTGCAACTGGTTGGCGCGGTAGAACTCCGCCGTGCCCACCAGGGCCGCGGCCAACGCGCCGCAGGCGTGCGACATGGCGGTCCGCTGCGGCACTGCCGTCATCGGCATGATGTAGGCGATGGGGACGCCGACGGCGCTGCCGATGAAGAAAGCCGCCAGGATCCAGTCCCAGTTGAGGATGTGATGCGACAGCAGCGTGCCTACGATCGCCAGCAGCATGCCGGTCTCTCCGGCGAACACGCTGCGGCGCGCCGTGACGGGCGAGTTCATCCATTTCAGCGAGAGAACGAAGAGGCCCGCCGAGACGATGTAAATGTAACTGCCCAGGTGCTCCATTACTTCTTCGCCTCGCGCTTCTTGAACATCTTGAGCATGCGATCGGTAATCAGGAAGCCGCTGACGATGTTGGTCACCGCGGCGGTAATGGCGATGAAGCCAAGCACCTTGCTGAGCATGGTGGCGCCCGCCGCGCCGGTAATCAGAATGGCGCCCACCACCGAGATCGCCGAGATGGCGTTGGTGAGCGACATCAGCGGAGTGTGCAACAACGGCGAAACCTTGCGGATGATCTCCAACCCGACGAAGGTCGCCAGCATGAATATGAACAATCCAACCGAAAGATCCATCGATGCTCCTGTCAGACCGCCTGTTCCGCCGGCAGGCCCATAAGTTCCCGCACCTTGGCGTGCACCACTTCGCCCGCGAGAGTCACCAGCGTTTCGCGCACGATCTCATCCTGGCGGTCGAGGGTCAGTTTCCCGTCCTGGATGAGGTACTTCAGAAACGTGGCGATGTTCTTGGCGTACATCTGGCTGGCGTGGTAGGGCACGCTGGAGGGCAGGTTCAGCGGCCCTAGTATGCTGACGCCGCCGTGATCCACGGTTTCGCCGGGACGCGTCAGTTCGCAATTGCCGCCGCGCTCCGCGGCGATATCCACGACCACGGAACCCGGGGCCATGCGCTCCACCATCCCGCTCGTGATCAGGATGGGGGCCTTCTTGCCGGGCACCGCGGCGGTCGTGATCACCACGTTCTGCTCGGCCAGCACCGCTCCCAGCGCCTCGCGCTGCTTGCGATAGAAATCCTCGCCCATCGCCTTGGCGTAGCCGCCCTTATCTTCCGCACCCGCGGCTTCGATCTCCAGCACTACGAACCGCGCGCCCAGGCTCTCGATCTGTTCTTTCACTGCCGCGCGAATGTCATAGCCGCTCACCACCGCGCCCAGGCGCCGCGCCGTGGCGATGGCTTGCAAGCCCGCCACGCCCGCGCCGATCACCAACACGCGCGCCGGGGCTACCGTGCCGGCGGCCGTCATGAGCATGGGAAACATGCGGGGCAGGGAATCGGCCGCGATCAGCACGGCCTTGTAGCCGGCAATGGTGGCCATGGAAGAGAGCGCGTCCATGCTCTGCGCCCGCGTGATCCGCGGCATCAATTCCATCGCCAGGAAAGTGACGCCGCGTTCGGCAAGGGCTCGGGCCGCGTCCAGGGATGTGAGTGGCTCGCCGAAGCCGATCGCCGTCTGTCCGCGCCGCATCTGCGCCACGTCCGCCGCGCCGGCATCCGGATTCGCGCCGGGACCGCGCACTTGCAGAATGACCTCGGCCTTCTCAAACACCTCGGCGCGACCGGCGATGCGCACGCCCTTCCCGGCATAGTCGGCGTCGGGGAAACCGGCGCGCGTGCCCGCTCCCGCTTCCATCATCCACTCCGCGCCGGTTTTATTCAGAACCGAGAGGGCGCTGGGCGCCATGGCCACGCGCCGCTCTCCCGGCGCTGATTCCGACACGATTCCGATTGAGATTCCCACGGTGATCCGTTATATCAGGTCCGCGGTGCTGAAGAAGAACTGCAATTCCGTCTCCGCCGTCTCCGGCGCATCCGATCCGTGAATGCAGTTGCGCTCGATGTTGGCCGCAAACCGCTTGCGAACGGTCCCTTCCGCCGCGTTGGCCGGGTTGGTCGAGCCCATCACTTCACGCAGCCCCAAGATGGCGTTCTCGCGTTCCAAAGCCATAACGATGACGGGCCCTTCGGTCATGAACTTCACCAACCCGCCGAAAAACGGCCTTTCGCGATGCACCGCGTAAAAGCCTTGCGCCTGCGTTTCGGTCAGCCGCGTCATGCGCAGCCCCACAACCTTGAAGCCGGCCTTCTGGATCATGGCGAGGATCTCGCCCGCCTGCCCGGCCGCCATGGCGTCCGGCTTGATAATCGAAAAAGTACGTTGCACGCCCATAATTATTTGGTGTTGCCTTTGCGCTTCTCAGCGTCTCCGCGCCTCCGCGGTGAAATCGTCTTTCGCTACTTCGACAACCTGCTTTGAATCTTCTCTCCGATATCGGCCGGCGAAGAGCATACCGTGATGCCCGCCTCTTCCATCGCCTTGATCTTGTCCGAGGCTTTGCCCGACCCGCCCGCGATAATCGCGCCGGCGTGTCCCATGCGCCTTCCGGGCGGCGCGGTTTGCCCGGCCACGAATCCAACCACCGGCTTCTTCACGTGCGCCTTCACATACGCCGCGGCCGTCTCCTCGGCGTTGCCGCCGATCTCGCCGATCATCACGATGGCGTGCGTGTCCGGGTCAGCGTTGAACAGTTCCAGCGCATCCAGGAAGGTGGTTCCGATGATCGGATCGCCGCCAATCCCGATGCAGGTGGATTGTCCGATGCCCAGCTTGGTCAACTGCCCCACCGCTTCGTAGGTCAGCGTGCCGGAGCGCGAAACCACGCCCACGTGGCCTTGCAGATGGATGTGGCCCGGCATGATGCCGATCTTGCACTTGCCCGGCGAAATGATGCCCGGGCAATTCGGCCCGATGAGCCGCGTCTTCTTGCCTTGCAGAAACTCCCAGGCGCGCACCATGTCGAGCGTCGGAATGCCTTCCGAGATGCAGACCGCCAGCGCGAGCGCGGCATCGGCGGCTTCCATGATGGCATCGGCGGCAAACGGCGGCGGCACGAAAATCACCGTTGCATTGGCGCCGGTTTCCTTTACCGCTTGCGCCACGGTGTCGAACACCGGCCGCTCCAGGTGCGTGGTGCCGCCCTTGCCGGGCGTCACGCCGCCCACCACCTGCGTGCCGTACGCGATGGCCTGTTGAGCGTGGAAAGTGCCTTCCCGCCCCGTGAATCCCTGCACAATCAGTCGAGTGTTTTGGTCAACCAGTACGCTCATGTTTTTACGCCGCCGCCTTCACCACTTTTTCCGCCGCGTCGCGCATATCCTGCCCCACGGTGAAGTCAAATCCGGAATCCAGCAGGATCCGGCGCCCCTGCTCCACGTTGGTGCCTTCCATGCGGACCACGATGGGCACCTGGATCTTCAGGTCGCGCGCCGCCGCCACCACCCCGGTGGCCAGCGTGTCGCACCGCAGGATTCCGCCAAAAATGTTGATCAGCACGGCCTTCACGTTCTTGTCCGTCAGCAGAATGCGGAACGCGTTCTTCACCTGTTCGGCGCTCGCGCCGCCGCCCACGTCCAGGAAGTTCGCGGGGCTGCCGCCGGCGTATTTAATAATGTCCATGGTGGCCATGGCCAGGCCGGCGCCATTCACCATGCAGCCCACTGTCCCGTCCAGCTTGATGTAGTTGAGCCCGAAGCGCGAGGCTTCCACTTCCAGCGGATCTTCCTCGTTCAAATCGCGAAGATCCACCAGTTGTTTGTGCCGGAAGAGGGCGTTGTCGTCGAAATTGATTTTGGCATCGAGCGCGTAGACCTTGCCGTCCGTCCGGAATGCCGATTCCGAATGCCAGCTTGCGCGCCTGGTAGCTGGCCAGGCCCACACCCGGATCGATGGTCTCCTTGAGGATCAGTTCCGGCGTCTTGGCCGCCACTTCCTCAATCTCCATCCCGCCCGCGGCCGATGCCATGAATACCGGCTTGGCTTGCACGCGGTCGAGCACGATCCCCAGGTAGAGTTCGCGCTCAATCGGCAGGGTCTCTTCGATCAGCAACCGCTGCACGGTGCGTCCTTCCGGGCCCGTCTGGTGCGTGACCAGCTTCATGCCCAGGATACGCCGCGCCAGTTCGACGGCCTCCACGGAATCCTTCGCCACTTTCACGCCGCCGCCCTTGCCGCGCCCGCCGGCGTGAATCTGCGCTTTCACCACCACGCTTCCGCCCAGGCGCCGGGCGATCGCTTCGGCTTCTTCCACCGTGAACGCCACCTCGCCGCGCGGCACAGGTACGTTGTATTGGCCCAGAATGGCCTTCGCTTGGTACTCGTGAATTTTCATTGGAGAAACAGCCTGTGCTAGCCTGACTACAAATCGGAACACTCAATATATCATGCCGCTTCTGCCCTACCTCGAACTCGTCGCCGAAAGGCACGACCTCTCTCCCGAAGGGGCGCGGGAGGCCATGCGCGTGATCCTGGCCGGCGATGCCAGCCAGCCGCAGCTCGCCGCCTTTCTGATGGCCATGCGGATGAAAGGGGAGACGGCCGGCGAGCTGGTGGGATTCGCGCGCGCCATGCGCTCGATGGCCGCCCCCATCGATCACGGCCTCTCCGGCGCAGCCATCCTCGACACCTGCGGCACGGGTGGCGACGGCGCCGGCACATTTAACATTTCGACCATCGCCGCCTTTGTGGCGGCCGGCGCCGGTGTGCACGTGGCCAAACACGGCAACCGGTCCATTTCCAGCCGGTCCGGTTCGGCCGATCTGCTGGAATCGTTCGGCATCCGCATCGATCTCTCGCCCGCCGATACCGCCCGCTCCATCCGCGAAGTGGGCATCGGATTCCTCTTTGCGCCGCACGTGCACACCGCCATGAAGCACGCCGCCCAGGTGCGCGTCGATCTCAAAATGAGGACGTTCTTCAACCTGCTCGGACCGCTCACCAATCCGGCCGGCGCCACTTCGCAAATCGCCGGCGCGCCTTCGGAAAAGGCAGCCGGGCTGATCGCCGAGGCGCTGGCATCGCTGGGTCTGGTCCGCGGCTTCGTGGTCCACGGTTCCGATGGCCTGGACGAAATCACCACCACTGGTTCCACGCTCGCATTCGAAATCCGCGAGGGCCGTGTGGAACGGCGCACGCTCGAGCCCGAGGATTTCGCCATCCACCGCGCCGCCGCCGCCGATCTCAAGGGCGGCGACCACGCCCGCAATTTCGAAATCGCCCAAGCCATTTTTGCCGGTGAGCGCGGCCCGCGGCGCGACATCGTGCTGGTGAACTCCGCTGCCGCGCTGGTCGCGGCCGGCCAAGTAGATACCTTCCTGGAAGGAATGGCGATCTCGACGGTGTCGATCGACACCGGCGCCGCGCGCCGCAAACTGGATGAGCTGACGCGTTTCACGCAAGCCTGCGGTTGATCGCGAGCCCGTTTGCGGCGTAGAATAGAGGCCGAGAAGCCAAGTAGCCGATGTGAGTTGAGCGGGAGTAATTCAGTTGGAAGAATGCCAGCTTCTACCCACCCTCTTGTTTTTCTGTCATTTAGACCATGTGCTGTCTCCCATGCTGTCCGCTAAGATGCGGCTCGCAGGAGAGACATTTTGTCGCGAGTCAACATCGTCAAACGCATCAAAATTGGCGGCCGCTGGAAGATGTTTTCCATCCCCCGCAATGCCAAAGGCAACTACGACTGGAAC
>JBEKQS010000270.1:0-6911 GCA_049519475.1 Bryobacteraceae bacterium
ATACCCTTCATCAGTTTTCATCATACAATACGTTCACATGCAGCTCTACGATTGGAACCGGTTGCCGGCCGAGCAGTTGAATCCGCTCATCACGCGGCGCATGATCCACAGCGGCCAGATGACCATCGCCCGCCTGGAATTGCAGAAGGACGCGGCCGTTCCCGAACACAGCCACGTGAACGAGCAGGTCTGCACGGTGGAGCGCGGCGCGCTCGATTTCGCGATCGATGGACACCACCAGGTGGTCCGCGCCGGCGAGTCCCTGGTGATCCCGCCCAACGTTCCTCACGCCGTAGTCGCGCTCGAAGATAGTGCGGCAATGGACATCTTCACCCCGCGCCGCGAGGATTGGATCGCGGGCGACGACGCCTATCTGCGCAAGTGAGCAGGCCTCACCAAGCCGCGACTTGTCGCACGACCGTAAGGGAGCGGAGTCCCAGCGCACTCACGATTCAGGCAACCTGCCTGTTCTTGACTCTCGGCCGGCCAGCCGTGATGTTCACATCCACTTTCAGACCGGCGGCGCTCACCATGTTAACCAATGTGTCGATTGTGAATAGCCCGATCTTGCCGCGCACCAGATCCGAGATTCGCGGCTGCGATACCCCCATGATTCCGGCCGCGCGGGTTTGGGTGATCTTTCTCTCCTGGATATAGCCAGTCAGAGCCATCATCATCTTAGCGCGGATGCGGAGGTTTTCCGCTTCGGCGGGCGGAAATCCGCAGTCCACGAAAACATTCTCGCTGCCTTTTGTCGCTCGCATCACTTCCGCCTTTCCATTAATTCGCGATAGCGCTTCTTCCCCAGTTCAACGTCGAGCGAGGATGCCTTCCGGCTCTTCTTGCCGAAAACATGCAACACATAGACGGCGTCCTCGAACCTGGCCACGTAGAAGACGCGATATTCGCCCTCCGCATGGACTCGAATCTCAATGACTCCAGCGCCAACGAGTGGAATCGGCTTCCAATCGCTGGCCGAACATCCCGCCTGAATCAAGCTCAACTGATAACCGATTTCGCGGCGCGCTGCCTGGGGGAACCGTCGTACCCGGTCACGACTGTCTCCGAGCCATTGGATCGGCTTCACGCCATTCTTCACTCTTTCTGATTATACAGAATTTTTATAATCGGGATGACGGGGTTGACGCCTTTCGCCTCTCCGATCCGCTAAAGCATGCCCCACCGGGCCTACGTGCGGGGCTGGAATCGGCTCGGCCGGCTGAACGAGGGGCGATCCGCGGGGCCGACATTCGAGGACTGATGGGGGATTGGAGGAACAAAGCCAATTTCCGGGTTAGTGGATGCCGGTCCGGCGGGTTCAGTGGGAGATTCGGAAGGCCGGACCAGGGGGTCCGGCGCAGGCGAGGGCGCCTGCCCCACGGATTCAGGAACGAAGCCAATTTCGGGGGAAGCGGATGAGCCGGCGGGAGTTGCGGGAGGAGAGGGCTGAGGGAGATCGTCGCCGATAACGAAGATCTTAGGCCCGGGGTACGTGAGTTCTTCTTCGGTGGCTCGGGCTGGTGCTTCGGGGGCAGCCAAGCGGGCCTCCTGGAGTGCCCGGAGGTCAGCGAGAGCTTCCCTGTAGGACTTCTCGAAGAGGGTGATGCGGCGGTGCAGGCGCATGAAGACGGGGCTGGAGTTGTGGAAGCCTTCGCCGAGGGGGGCGCCGTCGCGGCGGGAAGCGTGGCTGGTGTTGAACTCCCAGAGGTGGGCTTCGGCGCGGAAGAGACGGCGGAGCGACCATTCGTTGCGGAGGAGGGTATCGACGTAAAAGCGCTCTTCGGGCGACTGGGGCGAAAAGCGGGTGAAATATTCGACCTGGAGGCGGTAGAAATCTTCGCGCTGTTCGCCGTAGCAGAACTGGGAGTCGGCATCGAGGCCGGATTTGAAAGCGTTCCGGGAGGACGCGGCTTTGCCTTCAGCGGTGCGAGGACCGGTGGATTGCTGGGAGTTGCGGCGGTTGGCGCCGATTTGCGCTTGCGTGGACATAAGGGTCTCCTGAGTCTCCTGAAATGGAAATGGGACGGACCGAGTGAAGGCCCATCCCGATTTCAGGGTAGCAGGCGAGGTTAGGGAGATTGGGGTGAGAACGATGGTAAGTGGTTGAGGGATTAGGGGAAAATAAAGTGGCGGGGGCTGTGAATGATAAGGCGGCCGAGCAACATCGAGGAAGCCACGGTTTTTTCTTATCACGGTTTTTTCCCGGCCGGGCGAACGCCGGCTCAAAGCCGGCGGCAGCCAGGATTGGCTGCCCCACAATTATTTCGCGTCGCGCCAGTTGTCTCCTACCCCCACGTCCACCACCATCGGCACTTTCAACTCGCAAGCGCCTTCCATTTCGCGTCGCGCCAGCGCCGAGATCGCCTCCACTTCTTCCGGCGGACACTCGAAGACCAGCTCGTCGTGAACCTGCAACAGCATGGCGCTCCGCTTGGCTTGCGCTTCGAGCGCTCGCGCGATGCGCACCATCGCCAGCTTGATCAGGTCGGCGGCGGTCCCTTGCAGCGGCGAGTTCACGGCAACGCGCTCCGCGAAACCGCGCGCGTTGGGGTTGCGGGCATTGATATCGGGGATGGGTCGTTCGCGCCCGAAGAGCGTCCGCGCCACTCCCGTCCGCCGCACTTCCGCGATGGTCGCATCGATGAAGCGCCGCACGCCCGCGTAGCGCGCAAAATAATTCCTGATGTATTTCTCCGCCTCGCCGCGTCCGATTCCCAACTGCGCCGCCAGGCCGAACGCGCTGATGCCGTATACGATGCCGAAGTTTACCGCCTTGGCGTCGCGCCTGGCGTCCGGCGTCACCAGCATAGGCGGCACGCCCAGCACTTCCGACGCCGTCCGCGTGTGAATGTCCTCGCCGTTGCGGAACGCTTCCACCAGCAACGGGTCGTCCGACATGTGCGCCAGCAGCCGCAGCTCGATCTGCGAATAATCGGCCACCAGCAGTTTCCATCCCTCCCTGGGCACGAAGGCCGCGCGGATCTCGCGCCCCAGGGCCGTGCGGATGGGGATGTTCTGCAGGTTCGGATTGGATGACGACAGCCGTCCGGTGGCCGCGCCCGCCTGGTTGAAGCTGGTGTGCAGCCGGCCCGTGCGCGCGTCGATCAGCATCGGCAGCGCATCCACATACGTGCCTTTCAGTTTGGTGAGCTGGCGGTATTCGAGCACCATGCGCACAATCTCGTGATCGGCGGCAAGCTCTTCCAGAATCTCCGCCGCCGTGGAACGCTGCTTGCCCTTGCCGTAGCGCACAGGCGCCGCGAGCTTCATCTCGTCGAAGAGCACTTCGGCCAGTTGCTGCGGCGAGCTGATGTTGAAAACGCGGTTCGCGAGAGTGTGAATGCCGGCGGTCAGCCGCGCGATCTCGCTCTCCATCAACCCCGAAAGCCGTTTCAATTCCGTGGAATCGATGCGTATGCCGGTGCGCTCCATCCGCGCCAGCACCCCCGCCAGCGGCAGTTCGATGTTGCGGTACAGATCGCCCAGACCACGCGATTCAATGGCCGGCGCCAGTTGCCGCCAAAGTTCCAGGCTGATATCGGCGTGCTGTTCCGGCGACGCCCCCAGCTTCAAATCCAGACGCCGCCCGGCCTGCGCTTCCAGCGTGACGGCGGCCGGGTCGGCATCCAACAGGAAGGCGTACAGCATCACGTCGTGGTCGAAGCCGCGGCCCGCGATCCCCAGCCGGTCCAGTTCCAGCAGCGCCGCCTTGACGTCGCAGGCGATCTTCGGCGCGGCCGCGTCCTCCAGCCACGGCTTCAAGTCGGCCAGGCGCTCCGCGTTCACCGCGCGCGCTTCCCCCGCGCGCCACGCCAGACCCACCGTATCCAGCGCAAACTCCCCTTCCGCCGATTTCAAAATCGCCACGGCCACCGGAGCGCCCTTGGCCTCCGCCAGCCAGGCCATCAGTTCCTCCACCGACTCCACCACGCGGTAATCCCGCGCCCGCGTGTCCTCGCCCGGCCCCAGTTCCTTCAGCAGGCTGTGAAACTCCATCTCCTGAAAAACCGCTTTGAGCGCCGCTTCATCCGGCGGTTGTGTTTTCAAGGCATCGAGCGAAAACCCGACCGGCACATCCGTAGAGATGGTCGCCAGGCGCTTGCTCATGCGGATCTGCTCGACGTGGTTCAGCAAGCTCTCGCGGTAGGACTTCCGCTCCACTTCGGCGGCATGCCCGATGGCTGCTTCCACCGACCCGAAACGCCCGATCAAATCCTTGGCGCCCTTATCGCCGATTCCCGGCGCGCCCGGAATGTTATCCACCGCGTCGCCCTTGAGCGCCAGCAGGTCCGTCACCTGGTCCGGCCGCACCCCCAGAAACTCTTTCACCTTGGCCGGGTCGTACCATTCGTCGTCCTTGGCCGGGTTCAACATCGCGACCCGTCCGGTCACGAGCTGCATCATGTCCTTGTCGCTCGAGACGATCACGACCTCGCAACCACTTTGTTCCGCGCGGCGCGCCAGCGTGCCGATCACGTCGTCCGCCTCGTATCCGGCGGACTCCACCACCGGAATGCGCATGGCTTCGAGCAACCGCCGGACCGCCGGAATCTGCTCCAGCAAGTCGGGCGGCGTCTCCACGCGGTTGGCCTTGTATTCGGCGAATTCCCGCAACCTCAGCGTTGGCTCTTCGCTTTCGAATACCGCCGCCATGTACGCCGGCTCGTACTGCCTGGCGAGTTTGCGCAACATGTTGTTGAAGATGAAGACCACTTCGGTTGCGAGCCCGGTCGAGGTCCGCATGGGCGGCGCTCCGCTGCGGGCGCGGGCATGGTAGGCCCGGAAGATAAATCCAAAGGAGTCGATCAGGAACAGACGCGGCATGGGCACGTCGCCCATGATAACCCCTGACAGGGCAGGCTGAAGCCTGCCCCTGGCGCCGATTAACAATCGGCGCGAACGCCGCCTGAAAGGCGGCGGCAGCCAGGATTGGCTGCCCCACAGGCGCCGCGGCTTCGGCCAAAATGTGCAAACCATCCTGGATACCATCCTGCCCCACCTTGGACCGGCGGCGCCTCGCTACGGGAGTCTCGCCTCATGTCACCGGCCCGGGGTTGAACGGCGCCAATCCGTTCGCCAGGCCCCAGTGTTCGGCCCAGGTCTTCTTGCGCCCGCTGGCCGTTTCCAGAATGAATCGGAAGATCTCCCAGCCTACCTCCTCGACGGTGGCGCGCCCCGTGGCAATGCGCCCCGCGTCGATATCGATCAAGTCGTGCCACTTCTCCGCCAGCGCCGTGCGCGAAGAGACCTTCACCACCGGAACCATCGCCAACCCGTAGGGGCTGCCTTCGCCCGTGGTGAATACGTGCACGTTCATGGAGGCAAGCTGCTGCGTGCCGCAGATGAAATCGCTGGCCGGCGTGGCCGCGAACACCAGGCCCCTGGCCGAGATCTTTTCTCCGTGCGTGGCCACCGCCCGCAGCGCCGTCGTGCCGGCCTTGGCCACGCTGCCCAGCGCCTTCTCGACAATGTTGGCCAGCCCCCCGCGCTTGTTGCCCGGAGTGGTATTGGCGCTGCGGTCCGCCATCCCCCGCGCCAGATATTCGTCGTACCATCGCATTTCGCGGATCAGCGCGCGCGCGATCTCCGGCGTCTCCGCGCGCGGCGTAAGCAGGTGCACCGCATCGCGCACTTCGGTGACTTCCGAAAAGGCCACCGTCGCGCCCGCGCGCACCAGCAGATCGGCCGCGTACCCCACCGCGGGGTTGCAGGTCACGCCGGAAAAGGCGTCGCTACCGCCGCATTGCAGGCCCACCACCAACTCCGCCGCCGGCACGCTCTCGCGCCGCCGCCGGTCCAATTCCGCCAGCCGCTTCTCCGCCGCGCGCAGTATCGCGGCCACCATCTCCGCGAAACCGCGCTCGTCCTGTAAGCGGATCACGTTGGCTTCTCCCGGCATTAGTTGAGCCAAGACGGGCAACTCGTTCGCGAACAGGCGCGCCGGCTGCATTTTCTCGCAGCCCAGGCTGACGATCAGCGGAACGCCGCCCGCATTGGCGTGCAGCGAGATGTGCTTCAAGGTGCGAATCGGTATCTCCGCTCCCGGCGCATCGATGGCTATCCCGCAGCCGTAAGAGTGCGTCACCGCCACCACGTCGTCGACGTAGGGGAAGTGCGGCAACAATTCCGTCTTGATCCGCCGCGCCGCATACTCCACGGTCGGGGCTACGCACTGCACGGTGGTGGCAATCCCCAGAATGTTCCGCGTTCCCACCCCGCCGTCCGCGTTCCGGTAGCCTTCGAACCTGTAGCCTTCGAGCGGAACCGGCCGCGGCGGCACCGCCGTGGAGAGCGGCAGATCGTCGAGCGGCGGCGGCGCCGGCATGCGGATCATCTCTTCCCGCACCCACGCTCCCGCCGGAATGGGCCGCTCCGCGAATCCAATCGTGTGGCCATACCTCAACACCGGTTCGCCCGCCTCCAAGGCGCGCAGCGCCACTTTGTGCCCCTGCGGAATCGCCTCCCGTGCCGTGATTCCCCCGGGCAGAACCTTGCCCGCTCCAGCCCCATCCGGGTCCACGATGATCCCGACGTTGTCCCGCTCATGCACGCGGATGTACATTACTCAATTATGGACTCGCCACCGGCCAAAGCGAAATCCACCGGCCAAGCGCTCCATTTGGGACACAATCGCATCGCAAAGTGTTGCGTTTTAGCCACACCGCAACCAGATCAAGTCTTTCCGCATCAAATGTTTGCAGTGGAGAGGGCCAGTACCTGGCGAGATGCTACAATGCCCCTGAACAGCCGTGCGATTTGAAACCACTTTACAACGGCCGGTGGAAGCCCGCGGAGTAGGGCTTCACACCGGCGTGCCGGTTCAGATCCGCCTGCTGCCGGCCCCCGTCTCCACCGGAATCGTCTTTGTGCGCACCGACCTGGAACGATTCGAGATTCCAGCCAGTTGGCGC
>JBEKQS010000271.1:0-6905 GCA_049519475.1 Bryobacteraceae bacterium
GGGCACTTTCTTGCCTTCGAGCTTGTTCAACCCGTAACTGATGTAGGCCCCCGGGCCGAGACTGACCACGGTGCCGGTACGTCCGCCGGCCACATCCACGTTGACGTTGCTCTTGGCGGGCGCGCTATCGGCCTCGTCATCGGGCGCGGACTCCTTCAGCTTCCGCCCGTTCTTTCCCACCACCAGAGCGTAGACCGGAAACTCCTTGCTGTCCTTGTGCAGCACCAGCTTGAAGCGGTCGGCCAACAGCGATTGAATCATGGCGCGAAGCTGGTCGCGGCCTCCCGTTGGCAGTTTGGCGACGATGTCGAACTTTTCCGAATCCAGCCATTCCGGGCCTGTAATCCGGGTATCGGGCACCTGGTATGCCATGGAGATGTAGCTTCTCAACGAAAGGTAGGTGCAACTGACCATGGCGCCGTCGATGTGCACGCCGATGTTGTACTGCCCGGGCATGGGCGTCGCGGACTTTTTGACGGACGCCACTTCGAACTCCGCGCGCGGCGGTTGATCCTGGCCGAAAGCCGCGGCCGCCGCAACCATTGTGAAGAACGCACTCTTGACGATGTTCATATCAGAAAAGAGCTACGAATCTTTTTGCTGGAAAGTTCCACCGAGCGGACCGCGGGCAAAAGCGAAATCCTCAACCACGCGGCCACCGATGAGATGCTCTTGAATGATGCGCTCCAGCACATCAGGCGTCGCCGAGTGGTACCAGACGCCTTCGGGATAGACCAGCGCAATGGGGCCCTGCTCGCAGATGCGCAGGCAGTTGGCCTTGGTGCGGTAGACGCGGTCGAGCAGGTCGAGCCCGGCCAGACGGCGCTTGAGATACTCCCAGGATTCGAGGCCGGCTTCCTGGGAGCAACACTTGGGCCTGGTCTGGTCGCAACAGAGGAAGATATGGCGGCACAGTCCGGGAATGTGCAGGCCCGCGGCAAGCGAGGCCAGACGTTCGGTGTCCGCCATATCAATATTTCAGATAGACGGTTTTGTAATCGCTGTAGAATTCGAGCGCGGCTGGACCCTGCTCCTTGGGGCCGAAGCTGGAATCCTTGGTGCCGCCGAAGGGCAACTGATACTCGACACCCGCGCTGGGCAGGTTGACGGTGAGCAGCCCGGCTTCGGCGCGGTAAATGAATTCGAAGGCGCGTGAGAGATTGGTGGTTTGAATCGACGAGGAAAGACCGAAGGGGATGTTGTTGGCGATGCGCATGGCGTCTTCGAAATCCCTGGCGCGCATGATGGCGAGCACCGGGCCGAAGATCTCTTCGCGGGCGATGGTATGGCTCTCTCCGACGCCGGCGAAGACCGTAGGTTCGACGAAGTAGCCGTTCGAGAGCGCGCCTTCAGTGAGCCGGCGGCCGCCGCACAATGGTTCGCCGCATTCTTTGCGCCCGATCTCGATGTAGCGGAGGTCGGTTTCCAGTTGCCCCTGGTCGACACACGGGCCGATGTCGATGCCGGCCTGCATGCCGTCGCCCACCTTGAGTTTGCGGGTGCGCTCTACCACGGCAGCGACGAAGCGATCATAGATGGCGTCCTCGACGATGGCGCGGCTGGTGGCGGTGCATTTCTGGCCGGTGGAAAAGAACGCGGCGTTGACCACGTTTTCGACGGCGGAAGGGAAGTCCGTGTCGGCCAGGACGATGGTGGGATTCTTGCCGCCCATTTCAAGTTGGATGCGAAGACGGCGTTCGGAGGCTTTCTGATGAAGCCACTGTCCAATCTCGCAGGAGCCGGTGAAAGAGATCGCCTTGAGCGGCGCGGCGCTCACCAATGCTTGTCCGAGCGTGCCGCCGGAGCCGGCCACGAAGTTGACCACGCCTTTGGGAATGCCGGCTTCGTGCAGCGCTTCCACGATGCGCCAGGCGCTGAGCGGCGCGGCGGAGGCCGGCTTGATGAGCACGGTGTTGCCGCAGATGAGCGCCGGAGCGAGCTTCCAGGCGGGGATGGCGCTGGGGAAATTCCACGGTGTCACCAGGCCGACCACGCCGATGGGTTTGCGCAGAGCGAACATGTGGACGCGGTCGCGCTCGGAGGGCACCAGCATGCCGGGCATACGCGAGCCTTCGCCGGCGAAATAGCGGAGGATATTGATGGCGCGGCGCACTTCGCCCTTGGCTTCGGGCAGCGTCTTACCTTCCTCGCGGGTCATGTCGGCGGCCACCTGCTCGAACTTCTTGTCGAGGATGCCGGCGGCTTTGAAGAGGATGTTGCCGCGCGCGGGACCGCTCAGCGCGCTCCATGCCGGCAACGCGGCGCCAGCGGCAGCGGCGGCGTCGGCGATATCCTGCGCGGTGCCCTTAACGAAATTGCCGATCAGTTCATTGGTGTTGGCGGGGTTGCGATTCTCAAAAGTCTGGTCGCGCGAAACCCATTCGCCGTTGATGTAATTGGAAAAGAGCTGGGCCATGGAGTCTTCTTAAAATTGCACTTTGGGCGCCTGGTCCGCGCCGGGAGCGGTCTTGAAATAAGCGTCGTTGCGGGTGAAGCCGGACATGGAAGCGACAATGTTCTGGGGAAACAATTGCAGCGTGGCGTTGTAGGTCTGAAGCGCTTCGTTGTATTTGCGGCGCTCCACGGCAATGCGGTTCTCGGAGCCCTCCAGTTGATTCTGCAGGCTCATGAAATTCTCGTTGCTCTTGAGCTGCGGATAGTTTTCGACCACTACCAGCAGGCGCGATAGCGCGCCGGAAAGCTGGTCGTTGGCGGCGATCTTTTCCTGCGGCGTACGGCCGCTGATAAGCGCGGCGCGCGCGTCGGCGATGTCCTTGTAGACCTCGGTTTCGTGCGCCGCGAAGGCCTTCACGGTGCTCACCAGGTTGGGGATGAGGTCGGCGCGGCGTTGCTGCACCCCGTCCACGTCGGCCCACTGTGCTTTCACGGCTTCCTGCTGAACGGCCAGTTGATTGTGGATGCTGACGAACTTGGCGCCGAATCCCAGCAGGATGACCAGGATGATGGCGATAACGATCAGAGCGATTTTCACGGTAGTCTCCTATTTTTCCAGCCGGTCCACGGCGTCGATCACCATGGAGATGCATTGCAGGAACGAGTCGAGCAGGGCCACCGGTTCAATCTGGCGCGGCTTGATGCGTTCTTCACGAACGTCCAGAAGTTGGTTGCAGGGTTGCGGGTCGAAGCCGAACTGTTCGGCGGCGCGCTGGATCACCTCGCGCTTTTTCGAGGGCGCCTCGATGCCGTGGAGGATGAGGGCGTGGCGGAACAGCACGCAGAAGGTTGAAACGGAATCCAGCAGCAGGCGGCGCAGCAGGTTGGCATCGGAAAGCATGCCGGAGGCTTTTTGGCGCAGGCGGAGGACTTTGGCGCGGAGGTCATGCTCCACCTGCGCGCGATAAAAGGAATTGTCCACCACCAGGGAGGTGATGACGTCGCGGCCGAAAAGCAACTGGTGGTGGCGCTTGATGTCGTTGAACTCGATGGCGAAGCAATCGGTGGAGGTCGAGACTTCGCGCTCGGTGAGGAGCAGCGGCGAGGGGCTGCCCTGCTCGCGCCACCATCGGAAGACGTCTTCGCCCGCGCCGAGCTGGCGGGAGGTGATCTCGCTGAGCACGCACAGCACGTTGTAATCGGAGAAACGGGGGTGGTGGTCGCCAGACGCGGCCGAGCCGTAGAGGACCACGGAGACCAGACGGTCGCCATAGGCCTTTTGCAGTTTCTCCACCAGTTGGGTCAGCACCTTATCCATAGATGGTCCTCACCAGTCGCCGGATGCGCCTCCGCCGCCGGAATCGCCGCCGCCGAAGCCCCCAAAGCTGTCACCGGAATCGGGACCGCCGAAGCCGCCGGAGCCGCGGCCGCCCCAGGTGCTTCGGCCCATCACGTTGCCGAGAATCAACCAGGGCAGAAAGCCGCCGCCGGAGCCGCCGAAGCCGCGCGGGCCGGCGAAACGCATCAGCCACGAAATCAAAACGAAGATGCCGATCACCACCGGCCACGGGAAGCCTTCGGACGAAGACGGCTGGACGCGGCGCGGCGGAAGGTGCGCCAGCAGTTGCACATTCTTGGAATGCGCGATGACATCGCCCATGCGCTGTGCGGCGGCCATCATGGCGTCGCCATAGTCTTTCTGGCGGAGAGCCGGCCGCATGTCGCGCAGGATGTCGCCATCCAGACCATCCGGCAGGATAGGCTCGAGGCCGTAGCCCACTTCCAGGCGGCTGCGATGGTCGTTGATAACCAGCAGCAGCAGGATGCCTTCATTCTTGCCCTTCTGGCCGACGCCCCAGGCGCGGAAAACGGTGTTGGCGACGTCCTCGATGGGTTCGCCTTCGAGCGACGGGATGGTGACGAAGGCCATCTCGGCGCCGGTGGATCGCTGGACAATCGCGCCGTAGGCTTCGAGCTGGCTCTTGGCGGCGGGGTCGATGACGCGCGCGAAGTCGCTGACGTAGCCTTCGGGGTGGGGGTAGCGCGCTTTCCAATCGACCGCGCGGCCGGCCGAAGCTCCTGCGAGCAGCACGACGCCCAGCCGCAACCACTTGTTCATGTTGATTTTTCAGTGTACTACGGGCAGGCGCCTGGATTCGCGGAGGGAAGCTCTGCTAAAATGGAGATCGTCGCGTTGGGACGTCGTCTAACGGTAAGACTGCGGCCTCTGGAGCCGCGTATCGGGGTTCGAATCCCTGCGTCCCAGCCACCTTAACTTTCCTGCCTGCGCAGCCCTTGGGCCAGATCTCGCGTATCCTATAATCAGACGCGATTCAGGGCGGTTAGCTCAGTCGGTTAGAGCGTCTGGTTTACACCCAGAAGGTCCGCGGTTCGAGCCCGCGACCGCCCACCAGGGAATGAATCACTATCACCATGGGACCTGCGTGGTCCGCGCGGCGTTCTGCCTTCGGCCCGCGCCAACACCGCCCGACAACCCGGGCGGAAGCAGGCCGGCATGGGTATGCCGGCCCGCTCCACCCGGGTGAATTAGCTGGCCGTGGTGGCGGCGTTCGCCAACTGTTGATTGCTGATAGTCCAAATCTTGTTGATGCTGCCGCCGGCGCCCAAGAACAGAGCGGCCGAAGCCAGCGCTACAAACGCCATGAGCAGGGTATACTCGATGAGGTCCTGCCCCTGTTCGTCCTGCCAGAAAGTACGCAAAAAAGTCATTGTGTTCGCTCCTAAGTTTTGTTTCTCTGTGATCGCTTGATCACGTGCCTGTGTTTTCGTGACCTCGCGATCACGGCCTGCTCCCCAGTCGTACTGGAGGTAGATCCGATTCCCACGGCTGGTCCTAACCTATGAGTTCCGCGTGGAACAGCCGGCGCTCATATTGTGAACACAGCTTTCCACGCACATAAAGTACCGGTAATCCCGGGTTAGTACTGCAAGGACCAGGGCGTGACGTTCCAGCATGGAATCGACCAACGGCTGGGACGAACAACTCAAAGCATTTGAAGGGATCGCGAGCGATCGCTTGCAGCGGCCGCTACGATTTGAAGTTGGAGGTGCGCCGGGATCTGATACGCGGCGGGCGCGGAAGGCAATGGACATCCCAGCGATCCGACATGACCCCGCATTTCCCGGTACCATGATCCTGAGTTGGCGTTATGCCAGAGGATCACTTTGTAGCGGACCAACTCGCGGTATCGGTGTACCCGACGCGCCGCGACCTGGGCATGGCAAGTGCCCAGGCAGCTTCGGCGATCATCCGGGCGGCCATCGACAGAGACGGGCGTGCCGCCGTGGTCTTTGCCGCGGCGCCGTCACAGAATCAGCTCCTCGCGCAGTTGCGCGCCGACTATTCCATCGACTGGCGGTGTGTCACGGCTTTCCACTTGGACGAATACGCCGGGCTGCCCGCCTCGCATCCAGCTTCGTTCCGCCGTTTTCTGAGCGAACGCCTGATGGACCATGTGCCGCTGGCCGCGTTCCACGAGTTGGCCGGCGATGCTCCGGATCTCCAGGCGGAAGCCAACCGCTACCAGCGCCTCCTGGCGGAACAGCCGCCCGTGCTGGTTGCGCTGGGCATCGGGGAGAATGGCCACCTGGCATTTATCGACCCCAGCGAATGCGATTTCCATGATCCTCGCGACGTACGCGCCGTCAACCTGGACGAGGTTTGCCGTCAGCAGCAGGTTCACGACGGCGCATTCCAACGCCTGGAGGACGTGCCACGGCGCGCGCTGTCGCTCACCGTTCCGTTTTTCCTGCGCACCCCGTACGCCGTGGTGACCGTGCCCGGCGCGGCGAAGCGGCAGGCCGTGCGCGACGCGCTGGAAGGCCCGGTTGACCCGTGCTGCCCCGCATCGGCGCTGCGGCTGCATCCCGGCGCGGCGCTTTTCCTGGACCGGGATTCCGCTGCCCTCCTGGAGCGTTATAACGCTTGAGGCCGTCGCATGCTCAGTTCCCAAACGCGCCAAGGCCGTGGCGCCCGGGTGGTGCTGGAGGAAATCGCGCCGGACAGCCATAGGTCCGGGCGCCTGCTTCGCGAAAAGCAGGTTCCCGAAGGCTAGCGCCCGCCACCCCCGCCTCCAATTCCCTTAGGCTGCCGCGCCGCGCAACTCGATCACATAGTAGCGGCAAGGCGTCGTGCCGGAATTGTGGGCGTTGTGGAGCACGTTGGAAGCGAGATAGACGATCGAACCGGCTTCGGCCGTTTCCGATTTGCCGTCCACGTGCATTTCGAGGGAACCCGACACAATGATCAGCATCTCTTCGTGCTCGTGTTTGTGCGGAGCGTGCGTGTCCATGCCGGCGCCGAGGATGGTCTCGTGCGTCTCCAGGTTGAAGCCGGTGTGCGTGGTTCCCAGGAAGAACCGGCGGCCCTTCTTGTCGTCGGTGCCGGTGTAAGGGATCTGCGCGGAATGGTAAATCTTGCCCGGCAGCACGGCGGGCGCGGGAGTCTGTTGGGCGGTGGCACGGACGGCCAGCGCGGGAAGCAATGCCGC
>JBEKQS010000272.1:0-6880 GCA_049519475.1 Bryobacteraceae bacterium
GTGTGACACCAAGCGGGATTGGCGCAACCAGGAGGCGGGAGAATGAACCGCGGAGACGCTGAGGCGCGGAGAATACAAACAAAAGCAAGGTGCTCGGGATCCGGCATCTTCCGCCCCGTTCCGGGGCTGAGACGGTCTTCTCACCGTTCCCAGTGCTCACGCACTGGGCTAGTTTCTTTCGTCCTGCGGACTCGGGTTGCGGAGAATTAGAAGAGGTGTGACACCAAGCGGGATTGGCGCAACCAGGAGGCGGGAGAATGAACCGCGGAGACGCTGAGGCGCGGAGAATACAAACAAAAGCAAGGCACTCGGGATCCGGCATCTTCGGCCCCGTTCCGGGGCTGAGACGGTCTTCTCACCGTTCCCAGTGCTCACGCACTGGGCTAGTTTCTTTCGTCCTGCGGACTCGGGTCGCGGCAGAATCGCCGCGGGTTGCGGATTAGAAGAGGTGTAACACAAAACAGCATAGCCGCAACCAGGAGGCGGGAGAATGAACCGCGGAGACGCTGAGGCGCGGAGAATACAAACAAACTCGTGGTGCGCGAGTTAGATGAGCGCCTGGGCTTAGGTGATCTCATGGTCCAGCACCTGACAGACTCGCGCCACGGCAAGAATACACAGCTTCCACTGGCCGACCTGTTGCGCCAGTCCGTCTACAGCCGCATGGCGGTGGGTGTATCATAACTGGAAGCTGGGAGCCAAAATGGGAATCCCGGATAAGGATTCGTTACTAAGGTATGGAACGAAGCTTCCGGCCAACACCAAACATGATGCGAGCAGCTGCGGGAGGGATCGTCGTGCTTCTGGCGGCGGGCTTGGCCCTAGCTCAGCTACAGGACGCGCGCCCGGCTTATGAGGCGGCCTCGGTCAAACTCAACACCTCCGGCAGCGGACACAGTTCGTCCGACGGGTCCAAGGGGCAGGTCGTCATGGCCAACCAGACGCTGAAGCGCCTCATCGAGCGGGCCTATAACGTCAAGCCGATGCAGGTGACGGGTCCAAGCTGGATGGAAGACCTCCGTTTCGACATCGCCGCCAAGTATCCGCCGGACACCAAGAACGACGATCGCTTGCCGATGCTGCGGACGCTGCTCGAAGACCGCTTCAAGTTGAGCGTGCATCGCGAAACCAAAGAGATGCCCGGCTATGCGCTGGTGGCGGCCAAGAGCGGATTCAAACTCAAACCGGTGGAACCAGGCGGCGGGGACAGTATGGACCACAACGGCGGGCGTGTGCAAACACTGACGGCGACGAAGGTCTCGATGACGCAGCTAGCCGACTTCGTGGCGCGCACTTTGGGGGCGATGGTGGTGGATAAGACGGGCATCGACGGCGTCTACAACTTCGAACTCCGCTGGACCAATGACGATCAGAACCCCACTGCCACTGACATCGACGGGGTGCCTTCGATGTTTACGGCGCTCCAGGAGGCGCTTGGACTGCGCCTGCAGGCGCAAAAGGTGCCTGTCGAGGTGGTGGTGGTGGACCATGTGGAGCGGGTCCCCATCGAAAATTAAGTGGGATCAGAAGTGGCTCCGGCAATCGCTCTCTTACGTTCGCGGCTCGGATCAGCACGCGGGAGAATGAACCGCGGAGACGCTGAGGCGCGGAGACAAAGCAGCATAGCCGCAACCAAGAAGCGGGCTGAAAACGGCTGTGAGATGCCGCCCGAAACGCCGACAAGAAATGTCGGCGTGGCAGGCTGGAAAGCCAATGTCACTTAGTTTTCCCATTTCAGTATTCTGTACAAATCGTGGGGCGGGCAATTCTGCCCGCAGCCGCCTTCAGGCGGCTTCTTCGGGCTGAAAGAGATCTCTCGCACCCGGCAAGCGCCGGCTGAAAGCCGGCGGCAGCCAGGATTGGCTGCCCCACAATTTGCGCAGATGTTCAGTATTGGGAAAACTAAGTGGCACAAGGGCCAGGCGGCAGGCTCAATTTCCGGAGCCGGCAGGAATCAGCGGGAGCTGCACGGTGACCGGGGAGCCTTCGCGCACGGAGACGGGTGAGCCCTTGCTCTCGACTGGCTTGAGGAAATCGGGATCGAACCAGGCGCCGTTTTCGACCTGATCCCAAGCGTAGACTTTGTACTCGCCCGGATTCACGCGGCTGATGGTGAAATTGCCGTTCTGGTCGGTGGTCGAGGTGCGGTAGAACAGGCTGACTTCACGGCGTTCTTTTTCCTGGGGGATGAGCACGACGGTGACGGCAATGGCGGGTTGTTGGGTAGTGGGGTCCTGAACGGTCCCGGTGATTTGGGGCGCGTTGACGCCGATGACGACGTCGAGCGACGCGCCGCCGCCGGCGGTGAGGTCCAAGCCGTTGGCCAACACATCGGCGTCGCCGGCGCGAATGGACTTAAGGTAGAGGGCGCCGGGCAGCGGTGAGACATTGACCTCGAAGTGCTCGGGGTTGACGTCATCGAAGCTGAAATTGTTGGAAGCGTCGGCTTTGGCGGGCTGCGGCGGGCCGACGCTGTAGCCGGACGCCCAGGAATTGAGGCGGACCTGGAAACTGGGGATTGGGTCAGTGGTTTCGCCGTCGATGCGGATGTGGCCGGAGACGGTGACGCCGGGATTGATGGTCAAGGTGAGGCCTTCGACATTGGCGTTGCCGACGTCAATGGGCAGCATCGCGAAGTGACGGAGATTGCCGCTGTTGGTCATGGCGATGAGATTGTAGGAGCCCGGCGCGATGCTGGGGAATTCGAAAGTGCCATCCGGGCGGACGCCGGTGCCTTGGGCCATGCCTGGCGGATTTAGCGAGTTACGCGGCTCTAGTTGAAGGTTTACATTAATGCGAACAGGACCGCCACGGCCGCCGGGAAGCTGGTCCGGCGGAGCCGGAGCGGCGGTAGTGTTGATCACCGTGCCCTTGACGCTCACGGTGCGGGTCTTGACGAGCTTGAGGTTGATGCCCTGGAGCTGCTGGCCGGGTTTCATGTCCATGGGCACGGCGGCAGCGAAGTCGGTGACACCGGGATAGCAAGTGGTCACGTAATCTTCCTGCTCCTGCTGAGCGCCGGCGGCGTCCATGCCCACCATGCGGCCGCGGTAGGTGGCACAGAGGTAGTACTTGCCAGGTTGAATCCCGGAGAGGCGGTACTCGCCGAGATCGTTGCTATTGGTGCCATTGTTTGGCTGGAGTTGCTTGCGGCCCCTGGCGAAGGTCATGCGCATAAGCTGGATCTGGACGTTTTGCAGGGGATCGCCGTCTTCATCCAGCATGTGGCCGGCGACGATGCCGTGAGGTGTAAGGCGAAAGTCGATTCCGGTCATCTTCTGGCCGCGGGCGAGATCGAGCGGGGCGCCAGGGCCATCCGGCCGCCGGGCATTGTATTGAGCGTTGAGGAAGCCGGTGTGCGAGACGTTGACGCGGTACTGGCCGGGCTCCACGCCGGGGACTGAGAACTTGCCGGTGGCGTCGCTGGTGGCGCCGTAGGAACGGGCGGCCGAAACTCTCATGGGGCTCATCGAGATGTTGGCTTTGCGCAGAGGCTGGCCGGTGGAGGCGTCAAAGACCTGGCCTTCGACAGTGCAGAGATCCTGCGGCGGCGACGGCGGGGGTGCAGGGCGGGCGGGCTGCCCAACTCCGATCTGGCCGATCTGGGCGCCGAGCGCGAACGGAATCACCAGGAGCACGGCCAGACGGCGCATATTCGATCTCCAGTTACAGATGAGACGTCGCACAGGGGTTAGACGTAACCGGGGCGGCAAAGTTTGCCGGTCACGGTTCAGGAGGGTTTATCCTGGATGCGGCCTTTCCAGGTTCCGCCGGAGCCGAGCCAATAAGAAATGGCGGAATGGATGGTCGCGCCGAGATAGAAGAGAGCCGCCAGGGGCAGTAACGGCGCGGCGAACCAAGCACGCTTGTAGAAACGTAGCGCGGGGATGTAAGAGACGGCCATCAGCAGCCACGCGGCAGCCGCCATTCCGGCGGCAGGCTGCGGAGCGACCACGGCGACAACGGGCGGCAGAAGAAAGGCGACGATGAGGCCGATGATAGTGGCGAACAGGAGCAGCGGCGAATGATGGAGTTGGGTGAAAGCGGTACGGGAGATCATGCGGCCGATTTCGCCGAAGGCGCCGTAGGAGCGGATGCTGATGGTGTTAGGGTCCAGGCCGAGCCAGATGCGGCCGCCGCTGCGCTTGATGGCGCGCGCCAGGGCGCAATCGTCGATGAGCGAGCCGCGAATGGGTTCGACGCCGCCGATCTTCTGGAGCGCCGCCTGGCGAACCAGAATGCAACCGCCGGCGGCGCCGGCCGTGGAGCGGCGCGGGTTGCGAATCCACGCGGGTGGATAGAGCAGGAAGAAGAAAAAAACGAAGGCAGGGAGCAGGGCGCGCTCGGCGGGAGAGTGACACTGCAGCATGGCCATGAAAGAGACCAGGTCGTAGGGGCCTTCGACGGCGCGCGCCGCGAGGTCTTCGAGCGAACCGGGCGGGTGGACGATGTCGGCATCGGTGAGGAACAGGTAGTTGGGGTGAAAACGGGCGGAACGCCGGATGCCCTCTGAGAGCGCCCATAGCTTGCCGGTCCAGCCGGGGGGAAGCGGGGCGGAGTGGACCACCGTGAGCACATCGGGAGTGGCGGCGGCGCGCGCGGCGGCAGCGGTGCCATCGGTGCTGTCATCGTCGACGACGATGATATGGAAAATTCCGGGGTAGTGCTGCGCGGCGAGCGAGGCGATGGCGCGGGCGATGGTGGGAGCCTCATTGCGCGCGGGGATGACGGCAACAATGCGGGGCGGATGGCTGAGCGGGTTTTCCGGCGGGGCAGCGCGGTTCAGGAATTCCCGCCAGAATGCGCCGCGGAAGAAGAGCAGGTAGAGCCAGAGGGCCAAGGTCGCCGCGGCGGCCAGTTCGAGTGGCATTCAGAAGCATTATCGCGCGATGTATCGATCCGATGCGGCGATGGCCTCAGGTTTCGAGCTGAGAAGCTGAAAAAAAGCTGAGATCGGCGGGCTCTCACGGTGGTCAAAGGACTTGATTTTTCGACGGGCGAGCGGGTCCATGGGGACCCGCGCAGACCAGGGGGTCTGCCCCACCTTCGCCTGCCAAGCGATTTTTCAGGGCTTCCGGGCCAGCACCTGCATCATGGCGCCGTGGGCCAGGACGGCGGCCGGATCGCGCTGCAGAGCTTCGTAGTAACGGCGATGGAAGCTGGCGCCGTCTTCGGAGGGTGAGAGAAGCGACCGGGCCTCCGCGACGAGACGATCGGCATCCGCCGCGGTGACCGGAGGATCGTCGGCGTCGCGAGCTTCGTCAACCAGCACGATGAATTGCGAGACTTCACGCAGCCAGGCGAACCACGAGTCGCCGAGCACGAGCTGGAGATACTGGCCGGCGGAGGTGATGCGGGCGACGTCGCGTTCGTAAGCG
The DNA here is from genome assembly GCA_049519475.1 of Bryobacteraceae bacterium. Lineage (GTDB taxonomy): Bacteria > Acidobacteriota > Terriglobia > Bryobacterales > Bryobacteraceae > PALSA-129. Next base: position 5,379 of record JBEKQS010000272.1, read on the forward strand.
GCGCGTTCGGAATCGAGCAGCGACTTATGGAAGCGCAGCAGGGCGGCGCTGAGGGTGGCGAGGCGCTGGTGGGGGGAATCGGACACTTCGATCATGGTACCGCGAATCCCGGAGGCATCTCGTAAGATCGGATACATATGCAGAATGCCAGTTTCGATCCGGGGCTGACCACGCAGGTGATTGCGCCGCTGCGGCGCATCATCAACAAGGACGGCCAGTTCAACGTACACCGCCGCGGCACCACGTGGCGCGATTTTCACCCTTACCTGCACCTCATCAACCTGAGTTGGCCGCGTTTTCTGGGTGCGCTGTTTCTGGGGTACCTGGTGAGCAACTGCCTGTTCGCGGTGGTTTATTACGCGATTGGGCCGGATCAGCTTTCGGGCGCCGGTGCGTCGACGGCGTGGGGGCGCTTTCTCAACGACTTTTTCTTCAGCGCCCACACGCTGAGCACGGTGGGATACGGCAACATCGCGCCGCGGGGCCTGGCGGGGAACGTGGTGGCGGCGTTCGAGGCGCTGGTGGGCGTGCTGAGTTTCGCCGTGGCCACGGGGCTGCTGTTCGGGCGCGTGTCGCGGCCATCGGCCAAGATCGGCTACAGCGAGAACATGGTGGTGGCGCCTTATCAGGACGGCACCAGCTTGCAATTCCGGGTGGTGAACCGGCGCGCCAATTCGCTGATGGAGCTGGAGGCCAAGGTCATGATGATGACGGTGGACATGGCGGGCGGCACGGCGCAACGCACGTACAAACTGCTGACGCTGGAACGCGAGAAGGTGCTGTTCCTGCCGCTCACGTGGACGGTGGTGCACCCGATCGACCGCGAGAGCCCGCTGTGGGGCAAGACGCCGGAAGACCTGGAGCACATGCAGGCGGAGGTGCTGATCCTGATGAAGGGATACGACGACACCTTCAACCAGACGGTGCTCTCACGGCATTCGTACAGGCACGAGGAGATTGTGTGGGGCAGAAAGTTCGATCCGGCCTTCTCGGTGGATGAGGAAGGGGACCTGGTGCTGGAGTTGAAGAAGGTGGGGGAGCTGGCGGGGTAAGGGGAGGGACAGCGGAGGCGCAGCCAAACGACTTGAGAATTGAACCGCAGAGACGCCGAGGCGCGGAGAAGACAAGAAGAAACAAGGCATTCCTCGGAAAGCCCTATCCACGCGGGTAATGAAATCTCCGCAGGGAGAGAAGAATTCAAAAACGTTAATACAAAAAACATTACCGGCTGGCGGGCGGGATGATGCCGTTCATGCGCGCGTAGACCACCATTTGACCGTAGTGGTCGAAGCTGTGCCACGTGAGAAGGCCGGCCAGACTGCCGCGCGCCATCTCGCCCTGGCCGAAAGGACTCTTCACCATATCCAACTCGTTTTTGGCGGTGAGGGATAGCGTGGCTTTGTGGGCGTAGGCGAAAGCATCCTTCAGGAATTTCACCACCTGGTCCTTGGTCCTGATGGAATCGGGACCGTTTTCGCCGGCGCCGAGATCCATGGGCACTT
>JBEKQS010000273.1:0-6837 GCA_049519475.1 Bryobacteraceae bacterium
GAAATTGGGGATTGAACGCAAGACCCTCTACCGCAAGCTCGAGCGCATGAAGCCGCAAGGGTAACCAAGGGCTTCGCCCTGGGAATCCCTGCGGGATTTGGAAATCAGGAGGCAGGAGCCAGAAGTACAACCCGGGTGGCGCCAACCTAAACTCGCCCCGCCCATCCGTCGATAGATCTCCCAGACGGATGATCGACATTCATAGCCACATTCTGCCGGGCTTCGACGACGGCGCCGGCAGCATGGAAGAAGCCATCGAGATGCTGCGCATGGCGGCCGCGGCCGGCACCACCGACATGGTGGCTTCCTCGCATTGCAATGCGGAATTTGCTTTCGATCCCGTCCGCGCCGCGCGCTCGATCGCCGAATTGCAGCGGGCCGCCCCGGATATTCCGCGCATCCATTACGGCTGCGAGTTGCATTTCACCCTGGAGAACGTCGAAGCCGTGCTGCGCTCGCCGGCGACCTGGTCCATCAACCATCGCGGTTATGTGCTGATCGAGTTCTCCGATTTTGTCGTTCCCAGAACCAGCGGTGAGATTCTGGCCCGCCTGGGCGACGCTGGAACGCCGCCCATTCTGGTCCATCCGGAACGCAACCCTATCCTACAAAAGAATCTGCCCGAGTTGGAATCCTGGATTCGCCAGGGCAGCTTCGTCCAGGTGACGGTGCAGTCGCTGCTGGGCCGCTTCGGACGTTCCGCGAAGGCCGCCGGCGAGTACCTGCTGGACCATGGCATGGTTCATTTCCTGGCCAGCGATGCGCACGATGCGAAACACCGTCCGCCGGTGCTCACCGAGGGATGGAGCTTTGTGGAAGAGAGATTCGGCGCTGCAACCGCCGGGCGGCTACTCGATAGCAATCCGCAGGCCGTATTATCCGGCGCCCCCATTCACTGCGACGAGGAGCGCTCCCGGCGGAAGGCCTGGTATTCGCTGAGATAGTTCGACTCCGGGCCAGCCTGTAGACGGGCGACGGCAGCGTCCTGTTCGGATTGGCTCCCGCCTGGCGCGCGTCCGGGTCCGCCACGGCATCTTCGCTCCGCGACACCGGGAGGGCCGGCGAAACGCACCTGCGGCGGCTTTTCGGCAAGTGCCTGGTTCCATCGGCCCGCCGGAGAGCCTCGCATCGCTTCTCAAGATACTGGTTTCGTCACGAGGCGCGTGAGGGAGAAGCTTGGAGGCGGAGACGGAATCCACAGAAAAGCCGCTGCTATTCTATCCGGCCTGCCTGCCGCACTCGAACCTCACCCGGAAGCTTTCGCGCCACCGGCGCCCGGCGGGATGTGCTGCAATTCAGTGCCGCACTTCCACCCAAAAGCGGGCGCGGCCATCGGGATCGCGGACTAGGTTGCTGAAGACGTCGTCGAGCGGCTTGGCCGCCAGCGGATGCGGGTCGGCTTGAAACCTGTGTCGACTACAGCCGATAGCAGGGCAGGTCCGTCGCGGCGAAATCATTGCCAGTCGCCAGCACAAGCCCACCGCGAGATCCCGCCAGCGCGTATACGGCACAATCTCCGAAATTGAGCTGCGCCCGGTGCCCCATTCCTTTTCCAAAGCGCCCAAACGCCATTATGGCCAGCCTCGCCTGGGATTCATCAAATGGGACCACTTCGCTCACCAGTTCGTCCACGAGTTGGTACAACAAGCTGACCGCGCTCTCACCCAGTCGCACCCGAAGGACCATGCCGGCCTCCAGGAGCGACATCGACGAGAGGGCTCGGTCCACTTCCGCTTCGAGTGCGTCCAGCAGCCGTTCCCGGGATGGTTCCCCAAGGGCAATCGCAATCAGCGCCGATGTGTCGATTATTATCAACCCGGAATCCCGAAAGCGTCGTATCCGAGAATGTCTTCCGGGGCACGGGCGTCGACGACTGGAAGAGCGCCGATCCTGGCGCAGAGAGCATCCACTTTCGTTCGATTGAGGGGCCGGTCGGTCTTCTGGAGCCTTTCTTCCAAAGCGGCGATTACGGCATCGCTGAGAGTCACACCCATACGCTTGCTGACTTGCTCAGCCAAACGATGGGCGACCGGATTCTTGATATACAGCGTGCGCCGTGTCTTCCCCGCCGGTTTTCGGGTCCTCATGATCTCCATTGTAAGGCAATCCCGAGGTATATACCAGAGTCCCCGGCTGGGTGGATTCATGCCGTGAGACGCCGATAGGAGGAAGCTTGGGGGCGGAGAGGGAATCCACGGAAAAAACGCTGCTATTCTATCCGGCCTGCCTGGCCTCTAACTTTATCCAGAAGCTTTCGCGCCATTGTGCGCCCGATGGGATGTGCTGCAATTCCGAGTACTCGCCGGCATGCTCCAGGTTGAAGGCGTTGGTGATGGCGGCCATCGGCTCAAAGCAAATGAACTCGCGCCCGGCCGGCGCGAAGACCACGGCCACCGTATATTGCGGGCCATACGCGACGGTGAGGCGGCGGCCTCGCGCTTCCACCCAAAAGCGGGCGCGGCCATCGGGATCGCGGATCAGGTTGCCGAAGACGTCGTCGAGCGGCTTGGCCGCCAGCGGATGCGGGTCGGCGAAATCGACATCCGCCGGGCGGCGCTCGCCGGTGGGAATCAGCAGGTCGTTCAGAGCCAGGTGGTCGCGCGCGGCCAGGTGGACGCGCCATTCTTCGCGCGTCGTACCGGGCAGGCGGAAATACGGGTGGTAGCCGATGGCCACGGGCATCGGCTCGGCCGAATGGTTTTCGAGACAGGTCGCCACTTCCAGCTCGCCGTCCGCCAGCCGGTGCGTCATGGTGATGGTATGCGCGATGGGGAACTGCGCCATCAAAGCCGGGTGTATGGCGAATTCCAGGCGGCTCATGGCCCAGGCGCCGTGCGCATCGCACCCCGATGAGACCAGGCGCCAATCGGGAGAAAAGTTGAGCAGGCCGTGGATCGGCTTCTGGTGACTGTCGCGGCGCAGGTTGCCGAGCTCGGCGTTGAGCAGGTAGCGGCGGCCGTTGGCCCAATAGGCGTCGCCGTCGATGCGGTTGGCCCACGGCCCGAGAAACGGGATGCCGCACAGCACGGGATTGCGCCGGAGCTCGCCCGGTCCGTCAAAGGGAAACCACAGGAGGTTCTCGCCGGCAGCCTTGATTTCGTAGGCCATGTTGCCGATGGCGGGCGCGATGGCGACGGCGAGCCCATGCTCGGCATCGCCCAGTTGCACCACATCGATCCCGTCCACCACGGACCTTTGGGCGGTGTACGCTGCTGTCATGGCTGGCCGCGGAACCGCATGGCCCTCATTGTCTCATGCCATAATGTTGCCATGAAGCTTTCCGAAGGCAAATTGAAGCGCATGAAAGCACTGGCCAACCAACGCGGCGTCATCGCGGCGGCCGCCATGGATCAGCGCGGCAGCTTGCAGAAATCCCTGGCTGCGGCGCGCGGCGTGAGTGTCAAAGAGATCACTTCCGCCATGATGGGCGAGTTCAAGACGGTGGTGACGAAGGTTCTGACCCCGCACGCCAGCGCCATTCTGCTCGACCCGGAGTTCGGGCTGGAGGCCAGCCACGCGCGCAGCTCCAACGCCGGGCTCCTTCTGGCGTATGAGTTGAGCGGCTACGACAACACGCAGCCCGGCCGGCTCCCCGATCTGCTGCCGCACGTTTCCGCCAAACGCATCGCCGATTGGGGCGCCGACGCGGTCAAGATTCTCATCTACTACTCGCCTTACGAAGAGGCCGCCATCAACGATATCAAGCATGCTTTTATTGAACGCATCGGCGCGGAATGCGAGACCTGGGAAATGCCCTTCTTCCTGGAATTCGTGGGCTACGATCCGAAGGGCGGCGACGAGAAAGGGCTGGAGTATGCCAAGACCAAGCCCTCGGTGGTCAAGAAGAGCATGGAGGAGTTCTCCCAGCCGCAGTACCGCGTGGACGTGTTGAAGGTGGAAGTGCCGGTGAACGCCGAGTTCGTGGAAGGTTCCAGCGTCTACAAAGGGCAGAAGGCCTACACCCGCGCGGAAGCGCTCGTCCATTTCCGCGAGGCGGCGGCGCTGGCCTCGCGGCCGTTCATTTATCTGAGCGCCGGCGTAGGCAATGCCCAATTCACCGAATCGTTGAAAATGGCTGCGGAGGCCGGCACGGATTATTCGGGAGTGCTGTGCGGGCGCGCCACCTGGAAGGAAGGAATTCCGGTGTATGCCAAACAGGGGGCCAAGGGACTCGAAGAGTGGCTGCAGCGCGAAGGCGTGCGCAACATCAACGCGGTGAACGAGGCGATTCGCCCGGCCACGCCCTGGTACACCAAGCTGGGGATGGAAGCGCCGGCCTGACTATGTGCGCGTGTAGAACGACGCCAGCGAGATGGCGGCCACGCCGCCCGCAAAAATCAGCAGCATCAGAACCGTGGTAAGCTTCACTCGCAGGTCGGCGCCCCTGTATTCTCTCCAGACCAGCAGGCCGAACAGCGCGGCCAGCAGCGGAGCCGATTGGGACAGCAGGTCGACGGTCATTTGCGGCAGATGGGTATCGCCTTTAAGCGTGGTCGCCACCAGAGCGGCCGTGGCTCCGAGGGCCCACAGCCCCCCGCCGATTGCGCCCATGGCGTGCTGGGACATGGAGCCTTTCAAGTAGTCGGTGAATTCCAGCGGGTCGCCTTCGATCGGCAGATTCATGAGGAACAGGTTGAATACGAAGGTCGAGAACAGCACGGCCATTCCGAAGATCGCCATGAGCGAGTAAGGTCCGAGGCCGATCTCCGCGACTTGCGCATTTTTTAGCAGCGGCGAAAAAGTTCCCATCAGGACGCCGCCGAGGATCGCCAGAATGATTCCCTGCATCGAAGAGGGCCGCCGCGTGCTCTTGGCGGTTCCGGCGCGCGCCTGGTTCTCGTGCCTCAAAACGCCCATTCTCGAAAAAGCCGAGCAGTTCAGGATGACCGCCAGCGCCAGCAGAGCGCATCCGCCGAAGAGGAATGCCGGGCTGACGCCGGGCCCCGTCACGTAGCTGACGGCGGACCCGACGATGAAGGCGACGCCGAAACCAACCGGGAAAGTCAGTGCGATCCCGGCGACCGAGACGGCCGCAATCATCAGCATGTTGGCTAAATTGAAAATCACGCCGCCCAGGAACGCGAACAGCCATTGCCGTTTGCCCGCGTTCATGAAGTCGTCGCGGAAATTGAAACCGTCGAAGCCCAGGTTGCCTGCCGTGAAGGCTAGAATCAGGGCCACCGCCAGCAAGCCGAGGGCGAAATCGAAGCAGAAAAGTTCGAAGCGCCACTTGCCGGCCAGTTTGCAGAAGTTGGCCCAGGAGCCCAAACAGACCAGGCTGAGGATCATCAAGAACATCAAAGTGGTGGGATCGTGAGGCAGAATCATGATTTCATCCTGGAAACGTGAGAGTACAATGCCGCGGGCATTGCGGTCAACCCTCGATCATTTGCCCCCCTGGGCCGCGCGGTGGGCGGGTGGCATGAGGCGCGGCGGCTGGCCTTGCACCTGCAGCAGCTCAATCGGCTTGGGGTGGTGCGCGCAATCGGGCAGCGGGACGGCCGAATAATAGTCGAGCGAGTATTGCGTGCTGCGCGGGAGCCAGTCGATGCAGATGGCGGCGGCGCGCGGACCGATTTCCCGCCACAGCCCTCGGGCCGACGCCGTGCGGTCCAGGTCGGGCGCCGCCACCTGTTTCAGGTAGACGGTTCCGGCGGCGGCGCCGGCGGCGATGGAGAGCACGGCGGCCAGGCGGCGGCCGCGGCGTTCCAGCATCCACACTCCCGCGGCCAGCGCCAGCGGAAGCAGCCAGAACCAGCGAAACGGAGGCAGCCTGGCATGCCAAATGCCCGAGGGAACGGCCGAAGGCAGCATGGGAGCGGCGATGGCGAACGTTACCAGCAGGACGGTGCAGCCTGCCAGATGTGGCGCGGCGTCGGCGGCTTCGGCCAGGCCCAATCCCAGCAGAGCGGCGGCGGCCGGCAGCAGCGGAAGAATGTACGCCGGCAGTTTGTTGACGGAGGCGGAAAAGAAAACCAGCACCAGCACGAGCCAGCAAAGCAGAAACAGGCGGCGCGGATCGCGGTAGAAGGCGCGGCGCAGACCGAGGCCCGCCAGCGGAGTCCACGGCAGCAGCGACGCCAGCACGATCGGCAGGTAGAACCAGAAGGGCTGTCCATGCTGCAGAGCCGCGGCGGAGACAAAGCGCTCGACGTGATGCTTCCAGAAGAAATCTTTCAGGAACGCCGGGCCGTTGCGCAGTGTACAGAGCACGTACCAGGGCAGGACCACCACCAGAAACGGCAAGACGACGCGCGGGTGCAGCCAGACGAGGTTGTCGCGCCAGGCTGTGCGCGCGGGACGGCCCCACGGGTATAGCAGTGGCGTGACCAGCACCAGCGGAACCAGGCCTTTGGCCAGCACCGCCAACGCCAGACAGACGGCGGCCGCGGGCAGCAGCTTGGGATCGCGCCGTGTCACCCAAGGCAATGCCAGCAGCATGGCGGCCGAATAGGCGGCGGTGAGCGGCAGATCCGGAACGCCTAATTGCGAGCACACGATCCACCCAGCCGACGTGCCCAGAATGGCAGTGGCAAAACCGGCAGGCGCGCGTCCGAACTCGCGATTCAGGATCCACCAGTAGAACGCCAGGAATGCGCAGGCGGCCAGCGCCACCGGAAGCCGCGGCGCCACTTCCGGACCCAGCCCGGCGCGAAACGCGGCGCCTTCCATCCAATAGAGCAGAGCTGGTTTTTCGAACCATGGCTGGCCGTTGAGCCTGGGCGTCACCCAATCCCCGGAAGCGGCCATCGACCGCGCGATGGAGGCGTAGCGCGGTTCGTCGGGCCCGATCAGCCCCACTTTCGCCATGCCGAAAAAAAAGAGGAAGTATGCCAG
>JBEKQS010000274.1:0-6818 GCA_049519475.1 Bryobacteraceae bacterium
TTTGTCGAACAGGAACCGATAGTCGGTGAGGTCTTGACTGATAGTGGCCTCAGAATCGGGCAGCACCAGGGCGGCGGCAAGTTCGTGCATTCGTTCGCCGGGCTGGAGACGCAAGCGGACGTAACCCAACAGGCTCTCGGCGGGAGCGTGCCAGCGCGCCAACGCCGGGTCCGCGGCGATGCGCTGCAATTCGTTCTCGGCGCCGCCCAGATTGCCGGACCGAATCAGGCAGCGCGCCGCGAGATAGGGTGCGACCCCGTGCCAGGGGGATGTCTCGTTGGCTGCGATGGCCTGGAAATGCTGGCGGGCGCTGTCATATTGCTCGGAATAAAACTCGGCCGAGGCGATCTGATAGGCGCGAGCGGCGGCGAGGCGCGGATCGGAAGCTAAAGGAGGAGTGGCAGTACCCTTGGAGCAGTTCTCAAATACAGTGTCTTGGGCGGCGATCCAATCGGCTGTCGGTTCAGTGCCGAGTGGCTTGATTCGATCCCGTAGTGTGGCGGCAGCAGTGCTGAAGGCGTCGTCGTTGCAATTCAGATAGGTATCGAAGTAGCCCTCGCGCTTGACCTCGCGGTATGCATCAAGGTCGTCGATTGGCTTGACGCCCGGCACCTTGTTGCGCGCAGCCAGCCAAGGGTTGCGGTTCTCGAATCCGCCGGAACTCAGGACCGACTCGCGGGGCACCGGCCCGGTGTGGAGAACCTCGCGGCGTTCCGCTGCGTTCAACCCAACGCCCGTCAAATAGCGGTACGCGATTACCTGATAGAAGCGTTCGTAGCTCGGCAACAGAATGCCGAGTTGGCCTGTGGCAAATTCCTGGGCGGGCCTCTCGGGCCGCACGGGGTCGAAGAACAAGGCCTCCGGCAGGAACGGCCCGCAGCCGGGAAGCTCGGCGGGAACGGCAAGAATCAGAATCGCAATCAAAAGTCTCAGTGCCATTTGCGTGCCTCGCGTAGAGCGGCCTGGTAGGTCGCGGCGGTCCAGGGGTGTGGGTTGAATAGGTAAAGACGTGCTGCCGAGGGCGGCTCGCGCAGCGGTTCATCGGTCGAAATGCCTGCGCTCGATTGGCAAAGCGACGGGCGGAAGCTGCGCGCCGGCCGCTCGCCCCGTCCCATCCGGAACAGCATCGGAACGGCTTCGGCGACAGGCAGCCCGGCGATCCACCCGTCCGCTTCGCACCAGGACGTCAGCGCGGTCATCGAGAGCGGCATCGGTTGCGGCACACGCGCGCGCAGATCAGTCAGCAGGTTCCGGTAGTAGGCGCGCTCGGAGAGAGTGGCGTCGAAATCCACTTGCAGCGCGCGCACGCCGGCAATGGCGGCAGCCTCCGCAATCGCGGCCGACGCGGCTTCCACCGGAGGCAGTGAGTCGTCGCGCGGTTCCACCCGCACTACCGCCATCAACACGGCGCCGGGCGGGTAGCGCAGCGGTTGCAGGCGCGGGCGCACGGACACAGTGCCTTCACCCAGACACACCGTGCGCGCCAGAAAGGCGATGCCGGTAGCATGCGGGTCGAGGAATTCGAGGTTTTCCGGACGCTCCCACGCCCATACGAAGACCTGCGGGAATCCGGGCAGAGGATCGGATGGCCGCGGCCAAAACAAGAGCGCGGCCAACACCACAGCGGCTGCGGAAAGCGTCTTCACCGGGCTCCGTTATAGCACGGCAGATGCCAAAGCAGCGATAAGGCAAACTGCTATCCTTTAGCTTATGCTCGTTGAGCAGTTGCGCGAATCCGGGGTGGTGGGTGCCGGCGGCGCTGGGTTTCCGACCTACGTCAAGGCGCAAGCCCAGGTGGAGTTCGTGATCGCCAACGGGGCCGAGTGCGAGCCGCTCATCCACAAAGATGCCGAGCTGATGAAGCATTTTCCCGAGCCGATTCTGGCGGGAATGCTCTCCCTGATGGACGCGGTCGGGGCGAAGAAAGGTAAGTTCGGTATCAAGACAAAGAACGCGGCGTCGCTGGCGGCGCTCCAGAGCCATCTGAAAGCCGACCGCATCGAGTTCGTGATGCTGGGCGATTTTTACCCCTCGGGCGACGAGTATGAGCTGGTCTACACGGCCACCGGGCGGCTGATCCCGGCCGCCGGTATTCCGCTGCAAGTGGGCTGCGTGGTGAACAACGTGGAGACGCTTTACAATGTCCACCAGGCCGCCCAAGGCCGCGCGGTGACCGGGAAATTCCTTTCCGTGTGCGGCGCGGTGGAGCAGCCGCAATCGTTCTGGGTGCCCGTGGGCACGCCGTTCCGCGATCTTCTGGCGATGGCCGGTGGCTCGACCGTCGCGGATTTCGGCGTCTTCATCAGCGGGCTCATGATGGGGACGCTGACCTTTGACCTGGACGACGTGGTGACCAAGACCACCGGCGGGCTGATCGTGCTGCCGCGCGACCACTACCTGCTGGCGCGCAAGACGCGCTCGCAGCAGGAGATGAACCACATCGGGAAATCGGCGTGCGACCAGTGCAGTTACTGCACCGAGTTCTGCCCCCGCTATCTGCTGGGCTACGACGTGCAGCCGCACAAGGTGATGCGCAGCCTGGGCTTCACCATGACCGGCGGCGACATCTGGAACCAGTGGTCGGAGCTGTGCTGCTCGTGCGGGCTGTGCACGCTCTATGCGTGTCCCGAGGACCTGTATCCCAAAGAGGCCTGCGATCTGGGCAAGCACGACCGGCGCGCCGCCGGCTTGAAGTTCGTGCAGCAAAAGCCGGTGGAAGTGCATCCCATGAAGGAATACCGGCGCGTGCCGCTCTCGCAGTTGCGCAAGCGGTTGCAGGTGGAAGAGTACGAGACCGAAACGCCGTTTAGAGAGGTGGAGTGCCGGCCCGCGGTGGTGCGCATCAAGCTGAAGCAGCACGCGGGCGAAGCGGCCGTCCCCACCGTGGAAACGGGCACGAAGGTGCAGCGCGGGCAGGTTGTGGGGCGCGTTGCGGATGGCAAGCTGGGCGCGCACGTGCACGCGAGCATCGACGGCACAGTCCGCGCGGTGACCGGCGAGTACGTGGAGATTGTGGCATAAACCATGGCGAAGAATTCAATCGGCCTGATCGAACTGACCAGCATCGCCGCCGGATACTTGGCGGCGGATGCGATGCTGAAGGCGGCGGAAGTGGAGATGATGCTGTCGCGGTCCATCTGCTCGGGCAAGTACATGGTGATGGTGCGTGGCGACGTGGCTGCCGTGGAGGCCGCGGTGAGTGCGGGCATGAGCGGCTGCCGGTTCGCGGTGATCGATTCGTTCGTAATTCCGAACCTGCATGAGGCCGTCTTTCCGGCGATTGCGGGATCGTCGAAGGTGGAGGAGCTCGATGCGCTGGGGATTGTGGAATCGTTCTCGGTGGCGGCGCTGATTGAAGGCGCCGACGCGGCCGTGAAGGCGGCCAACGTCCAGTTGATCGAGATCCGCCTGGCGATGGCGCTGGGGGGCAAGGCCTTCGTTACGCTGACGGGCAATGTAGCCGCGGTTGAGGCCGCCGTGGATGCGGCCGCGCAGATCGTGGGGCAGAAGGGCATGCTGGTGAACAAGGTGGTGATTCCGCACCCGCGCTCCGAGCTGCTGAACGAAATGATCTGATGCGCCGCGGTCCGTACGCCGGAGTACGCCGGAGTGCGGAGTTTGACACTCTTGGCGCTGGTCTGATTAAATGAAAGGACACTCTATTCCGCAGTAGCTCAATGGTAGAGCATTCGGCTGTTAACCGAAGGGTTGTAGGTTCGAGTCCTACCTGCGGAGCCAGATTATCAAATCTCAGGTTGGATTCGAACTCGGGCCGACAGGCGAAGACGCACCTGAGGGAAACCCCGCTTCAGCGCAAAATTCGAGATGGCGGTGCGACCGCCCCGACGTTGGTCGCGCATGCTTCAATGGAATTAGAAAAACTCTGTGGCCACAGCCTACGTGATCGGAGCCGGCGCATCGCGGCATGCACAATACCCGCTCGCACCTGAAATGGGTAAGGGGCTAATCGAGTTCATGCTTCGAATGAAGCACCCCTGGGCCCCCGTCCAGGCGCGGTGTCTGATCGAACAGTTCGGACGCGAACCAAATATTGAAGAGGTCGTCACGAAGCTTGGTTCACGCATCGACTCCGATGCGGCGGCAGGGGTTTCTCCAAGCCTTTCCCCGTGTAGCCCGGGCAATCTTCGGGGCTGGGTCGGGCACTGGCTCCGCGAGTGGTTCCGTCAAATTCACACTGGGACCGCAGTGGCCTACACCGTGTTCGCCGGTAGGCTCGTACAGCCGGGTGATGCAATTATCACGTTCAACTACGACGACTCTCTTGAGCGAGAGCTCAGACAAATCGGCAAATGGGACCTGTCGGATGGTTACGGGTTTCCGTTTGCCGACCGGAAGCGGTCATCTCAGGTCTTGATCCTGAAGCTGCACGGCAGCATGAACTGGCTTTGGCCGGTTCCATCCTTGGGGCAAAGGCCACTCATTCACGAAGCTGACGTGAGGCACCTCGGCTACAGCAACTCTACTGAGTTCAACCACCTCTATAAGAACGGTGGTGCGTTTCCGTGCCTAATTCTGCCGGGTCGTGACAAGCAGTTCTTTTATAAGACCTCATTTGGCGTCGAATGCGGGGAATTCTGGGACCTTCTGTGGACGCAGGCGGAAAAGGCAGTGAAACAGAGCCAGCGGCTCATCCTGTGCGGCTACAGCCTGCTTCCTGTGGACGAACGCGCGTGCGACCTTCTGCTGAAAGAGCCTGGGAAGGAAACCCACGTCACGGTCATCTCTGGTGACCAGAGCGGGCGGGTCGCCGGTGATTTTCGAGATGCAGGATTCCAGCACGTAGATACTTTCGAGAACGGGTTCTTCGAAAACTGGGTTGATCGGGAAGCAGGGCTCGGCGCTCCGCGCTCAAACTGATCTGGTTGGCGTCTCAATGGCGGCAAGCCTGTCCTTAATCCAAGCCAGGTACCCTTCCAATGATTGCTCTCCGCCTGCCTTGTCGCTGTCCCACCCGTTATCGGCATACAGGTGGACAATGTGGCCCATCGGCCCAACATAGTACATATCTTCTTGGATATCCTGTGCGACAATGAAGCCGCTTTGTTTGAGGAGATCTTCCTCCTCTGGCGTGCCCTTGATACCGCGGCATCGAAGCCACGACGTGCCACAAGCACAGGTGAGCCGTCCCGACTCATCCTCCTTCGGAGCCTGTTTACAGGAAGGGCATTCACTAGCGGAACGTTTTCTGCTCATGTCATCATCTTCTCCCAACCGATGACCGGCTGTCGCTGGTGCAATATCGCCAGGTGTGCCGACTGGTTCGTCGTGGTGGCCGGCGGAAACAACGAGTTCGAGGCTTGTCCCAGCTGGGCACCCAGTCTGGATGGGCGTGCCAGTTCCCCTCCTAAGCCATTCGTCTGAAAGGAATTGAACTGGTTCGAGCGCACCGCGTTTCACGCCGCAAAAGTTCGAAACGTGTCCAAGGTGGGGAGCCACCACCGAGCGAAAAAAGGTTGCTCGCCGTGCTTCGCGCCGGCTCGATTTGCCTCTCCATCGGGTCTGCTGTGCCGCGCGAAGTCCTCTTCAATTACCGGCGTCTCCAGCCGACCCGCCGAATTCTGTTGCGAGAATGCCGGCGACTTGTCCGCGCAGGGCCGGGCAGTCAACCTGGGCTGCCTTCCAAACTTCATTCCAGTCGATCCCAAAATATGCATGGATCAGAATGTTCCGGAAGGCGATTATCTGCGGCCACGGGATTTGGGGGTATCGGCCCGTCAACTCGTCAGAGATCCGCGCCGCTGCCTCTCCGATGATCGCCAGCTTCTGCACCACGGCGCTTCGAATCAACTCCGATTGCTGGAAGCCTTCAAAATTCGTCTGCCCAAGAAACGTGGCGATGTGATCAGCAGCCTCGATGATGTCATTGAGGTACAGGTCATCACGCCGCATAGACGAGTTGGGCATCGGCGAGCACGTAAGGCCGGATGCGCGGTTTCAAGCCGTTCTTCGATACGAGGTCAACTTTCCGCCCAAGAAGCCTCTGAAGGTCCAGCATCAACCCGGCATGCTCCACTAGGCCCACCTCCGCATTCGGCAGAAACTCGACCAGGAGGTCGATGTCGCTGTCCGGCCGCATTTCACCCCGCGCGGCCGATCCAAACAGCGAGAGTTCCCGGACCTGGTATCGTCGGCAGAGATCGGCCAATCTGGCCCCGTCGACCTCTGCATCTCCGAGATGGAGCGTCTGGCTCATGCTTGTCCCCTCCATTATGCCCGACTTGCGAGCCCAACGCGCGGCGTGAGTTCGAAGAGGATTCGTCCTGCTGCGAAGTCGCGCAGTTAACAGCCGCAGCACCCACGTCGACCTGAATCGCGTTGCCGAGCACGGCGGTACAATCGGAGTTCTCTCCGGTCACGAAGAGCGTGCTACTCGGTCGCGTAGCGCGACCCACGAGAATTCTCCGTTTTTCGCTAGGAAGAGGGTTCCTCTTGGGGAGCCAATACCAAAGTCCTTCCGTTGCCGCCGAATCCTCCTTGGGACGGAACCTCCAGACGCACCCGAAGTCCGTCCGTGTGACGTTTGCTAGAATTCACCGGTAGTACGATTCGCGGCGATATTTCGGACGTGGAGGATCGCGCGCATCCATGCTGAAAGGAAATCCAGACCAGAGCCATGGCATCTCCATTCGATCTACTTGCAGACCTTATCCACTCGACGACGCTCGACCGCTGGAAGGAGCGCAATGAAGAGGCGCTTGCTGCGCTTTTCGGTACCCGCTACGCGAAGCGGGCCGAGAGGTCTGTGGCTCTCCGGGCGCCCGACATGAAGGGAAATGAAGCAGGCGTACCATACGCTG
>JBEKQS010000275.1:0-6773 GCA_049519475.1 Bryobacteraceae bacterium
GTTCTTGTGGTCAATTGCAGCGGCCAGGAACGGCGCGACGTCACCCATCTTCAAGTGCAGGGCATGACTGAAATGGGTCAGGTTGGTGACCGGCGGCGCTTGAATTTCGGCGTCGTCGTGGCATCCCAGACAAACTTCCTTGGCCGGCAACAGGTTGTCTTGAACCTTCGTGCTGCTGGCCGCCGCCCGGTGGCAGGTGAGGCATTTCATCCCCATGGCGAGGTGCGTGCGATGCGGAAAGGGCGTGGCGCCCCACGCGGCGCCCCAGGCGCATCCCATCAGAAGAAGCCTTCGCAAACGGTTATTTTCCCGTGTAGGTCAGATGGTAGAGCTTCCCGTTGCCGTCTTCGGAGATCAACAGGCTGCCATCGGGCAATTGCAGTAGTCCCACCGGCCGGCCCCACACGGCGCGCTGGTCGGGCGCAATCATCCAGCCCTTCACCACTTCGGTGATGGGGCCCGAAGGCTTGCCGTTCTGGAACGGGATGAAGGCAACCGATTGGCCGACGCGCATGGAGCGGTTCCACGAACCATGGAAGCAAAGGAATGCTCCGCCCTGATACTCCGCCGGAAACTGCTTGCCCGTATAGAACAGGAAATCGAGCACCGCAACGTGCGCGCCCAGCAGCACATCGGGAACCAGCGTTTTCGAAACCAGATCCGGCGCCAGTCCCGCATTTCTGGGATCTTCATGCGGACCGATGTAGGCGTACGGCCAGCCATAGAAGCCGCCCTGCTGGATGTGGGTGAAGAAGTCCGGCACCAGGTCGTCGCCCAGATCGTCACGTTCCTGCACCGCGGCCCAAAGCGTGTCGGTGCCTGGATACCAGCGCATACCGATGGGATTGCGCGTGCCCGCCGCGAAGATGTCGTGCTTCCAGCCGTCCACGCTATAGCGGTTGATGGCCGCCCGCCGTGGGTCCTCGCCCGTCGCCACGTTGGAAGCCGAGCCAACACCCACGTACAGATACTTCCCCGCGCGGTCGAACAGCAGGCTGCGCGTCCAGTGATGCGAGCCCTGACCGGCCAGCGACACCACCTCTTCGCCGGGACCGGCAGTCATAGTCTTGGCGTCGTACTTGTAGCGTTTGACCGAATCGCACTCGCCCACATACAGGTAGCCATTCAGCATCGCCAACCCGTACGGCTGATTCAATTTCTCAATCAGCTTCTTGCGCTCCTTGCCTTCGAGGACGTAGACGATCCCCGAGTTGTTGGGGCCGCGCCCCGAATCGGCGAGCAGGATCTCATTGCCGGGCCCCAGCATCATGGCGCGGGGGGTTGTGAAATCATCGGCCCATTCCTCCACGTGGAAACCGGCCGGGACACTGAGTTTCGCACCGGACGGTTGCGGAATGACTTTCGGACCGTTGTTTGCCGACTTGGTGGCGTAGGGCGGCGGTAATTGGGGGTTTTGCGCCGCCTGGAATAACACGACTGCTGCGGCGCACAACGCCGCGCAAAGAAGAATCCCTCTCAGGTGCATGTATGTATGATGCTACGACAGGGCATGCAGAAGCGGGAATTATGGCTGGAGAGCGGCAGGCCAATGAAGAGCGCAACCAACGGGGTCGCGCGCGGGCGAGGGCGCCCGCACCACCTTTATCGCGCGGCCATCAACGCCCGCAGCCGCCGAGCCCGCTCCGGCGCGCGCAACTGCCGCAAAGCCTTGGCTTCGATTTGCCGGATGCGCTCGCGCGTCACGTCGAATTCCTGCCCGATCTCTTCCAGCGTGTGTTCGCGCTCGCATCCGATGCCGAACCGCATGCGGATCACCTTCTCCTCCTTGGGAGAAAGCGTCTTCAGAATCCCCGCCGTTTCGTCACGGACGTTGGTTTCAATCACCGCATCCACGGGCGAACCCACCCAGCGATCTTCAATCAGGTCGCCCAGCGCCGATTCGCCATCCCGGCCCACCGGGGTTTCGAGTGATACCGGGTCACGCGAGATAGTCTTCAGTTTCTGGACTTTCTCCACTGGGATGTCCATCCGGCGACCAATTTCGTCGTTTGTAGGAGTTCTGCCGAGTTCCTTCTCCAGCTCGCGCGTCGCCCGGAGGAACTTGTTCATGCTCTCGTTCATGTGGACGGGAATTCGAATGGTCCGGGACTGGTCGGCAATAGCTCTCGTGATGGCTTGCCGGATCCACCAGGTGGCGTAGGTGGAAAACTTGTAGCCGCGCCGGTATTCGAACTTGTCGGCGGCCCGCATCAGCCCGATATTGCCTTCCTGGATCAGGTCCAGCAGGTGAAGTCCGCGGTTCACGTATTTCTTGGCCACGGAAACCACCAGCCGCAGGTTGGCCTCCACCAAATCCTTCTTGGCGCGTTCCGCTTCGGCTTCGCCGTGGCGGATCACGGTCATGCTGTGGCGCAGTTCGGGGAGAGTGGCGCCCGCCGCAATTTCCCGCTTCTTAATTTCGCGCTTCAACTCCCGCAGCCGTGCCTGTTGCACCGGGTTGTTGCGGACTTCGAGTTTCTTGATCTCGCTGTCGAGGTGGCTGATCTCATCCACCGCCCGCTCGATCTCGCGCGAAAACTCTTTCCACTTGTTCACCCGGAAGGGGCAGTGACGGATGGCCAGGGAAACCTCTACCTTGGCCCGGTTGAGCTTTGCCAGCAAGCGCTTACGAGGCTTCTTACTGGCCGGCGGAGTGGTCTCGAACTTGTCCTGTAGTTGCTGCAGTTTCTTGTACAAGACTGCTACATCGGCAAACAGCCGGGCGGCATCCTGCCGGACCTTGATGTCCGCCGGAGTACCCTCTTCCACGTCCCCAAGGTCGGCCACGCCATCCAGTTCGAGCGTCGCCTTCTTGAGTTGCTCGGAAATTTCCACGACTACGTGCTGCACCAAAGCCGAGCGGCTAATTGCCTTTTGCATCCGGAACTTACCACGTTCCATGCGCCGCGCCAGGTCGACTTCGCCCTCGCGCGTGAGCAGCGGTACAGCGCCCATCTCCCGCAGGTACACTCGTACCGGGTCGTCCGTGTAGATGGACTCCTCTACCGGCGGCGGGTGCAGGAAATCGGCTTCATGTGCGGCCTCGGGATCGAAAAACTTGGTTTCTTCTTCAAAACTAAGGCCGAGATGTTCGGGGCTGTCCGCTAAGAATTGATCTTCGAAATGGTCCACTAAGACTCACCTTCCCCATGAACATCCATCCGCTGCGCCGGATTTCTTGAAAATGGGGTATTTGCCTGGAAAAAGTTCAACCTGCTGGCTGGGCACAAACTATGCACAAGATTGGCCACATTTCGGGGTTCGACTTTCGACTGATAATATCATCATTCCCCCGCAAAGTTAAGCCCTATTTTTAAAGATGTCTTAAAAACGTTTAGGTTACATCGATTTTACGGCCCCACCGCCCTAACCGGGCCTCAGGGCAGCCTGTGCCGCATTAAATTCTTGAGTTCATTGAAGAAAGCTTGCTCGTCCTGGAAATCCCGGTACACCGATGCGAAACGCACGTAGGCAATCTTGTCCATATCGCGCAAACTGTCCATGAGGAATTCTCCTATTTCTATAGTAGAAATCTCCCGGTCAGGCGAGTCGCTCACTTTGGACTCGACCTGGTTCACCACTTCGGAAAGCCTCGCCATGCTGATCGGCCGTTTTTCGCAGGCCTTCAGTAGTCCACCCAGCACTTTCTGCCGGTCGAACTTCTCGCGGCGGCCGTCTTTCTTGATCACCATGTAGGGAACTTCGTCGATGCGCTCGTAGGTGGTGAAGCGCCGCTCGCACGACAGGCATTCCCGGCGGCGCCGGATGGCATCGCCTTCCTTGCTCTCCCGCGAATCTACCACCTTGTCCTGCGAATGGTTACAAAACGGACACTTCATTTCGCCGCCTCCCGGCCCAGTTGCCGCAGGCTGTGCCAATCCAGCCCCTCTTTTAGTGCCAGGCCCAAACCAGCCGGCACAACAGCTACAAATGTAATTATCCAGAGGAACACTGCGAACGAGGTCGCCAGCTCCAGCCTGGTTCCAAACAGTTCCGTCAGCACCAAGGCCGCCGCCACTTGCGTGCCGCCGCCGATGCCCGGGATCTGCACCACTCCTCCGAACGATACAAAGCCCATCAGGATCAAAATATCTACAAATGTAAGATTAATGCTCCCGGCGAACGCCTGCACCACGCACCAATAGCAGGCCGCGATCAGGACCCATTCCAGCACCGAATACACAAAGATCAGCAGCAGGGCGGCATCGCTGCGCGTCGATTCCACTCCCTGAACCAATGCGGTCAGGAACCGCTCCACCCGCTGGAAGCGCGCTTCCGGCAGGAAGTGGAAGGCTGCGACGAGCCGTCGCCGCGCCGGTTCAGCGAAATGCCGCAGGCTGAGCAACACCACCAGCACCAGTATGCACGAAATCCAGACGATCCTTCCGCCGAAAGCCAGCACCCAGGCGAATGTGGGTCCCACGTGCAGGCCGGCTCCATGCACTCGGGAAAGCGCAAAGCCCAGCAGCAGGGAGGCCATTAACAGGTCGAATACGCGCTCCAGCAGCCATGCCGCCAATTGCGACGTCAAGGGCACCTGCTCCTTCACCGCGATCAGGTAGGGCCGCACAAAGTCTCCCGCCCGGCCGAATAGGGTGAGGGCCGTAAACCCGATAATGGTGGCTGTCAAAAGCTTGCTCATGGACGGCCGCGGTTTGAGCGGCTTCAGAAAGACCGCCCAACGCAGCGCGCGGCCCCAATAGGTGCCGTAAATGGGCACCAACGAGAGCAGCAGCCACTGCCAGCGTAGCCGCATCACGCTGGCCGCGGCCAGTTGCCAATCGAAACCCTGCTTCGGCCATTGGCTGTACAAGATCCATGCCAGCGCCGCTACGGCCAGCGCGCAGCCGGTCAGCCACTTCCAGGTATGGCGGTGAATTACCGGCCTCCTCGCCCCGTATGTCTCAAAAGTGCTGGCATAGCGGAAAAATTGAACCTATCATGATAAAGCCTCGTTTCTCCATATGAAAGAACGAGTGCCATGGCATCCGCGACGGCAGCTATAGGAAATTTCGTAAATCGGCCGGCCATCGGGAGTACTGCCGCCACCC
Organism: Bryobacteraceae bacterium; assembly: GCA_049519475.1. Taxonomy (GTDB): domain Bacteria; phylum Acidobacteriota; class Terriglobia; order Bryobacterales; family Bryobacteraceae; genus PALSA-129. The sequence continues at coordinate 5,052 of JBEKQS010000275.1, forward strand.
TGGACGCTGTTCGCGGAGGCCGCAATCTGGTAGAAAATACATTGGACCCGGATTCAAGCCTCGTATCGAGATGCATGCGCCAAGAGGAGACCGCGTGGGAGGATCTCGTCCGGCTCCATACCCGCAGAGTCTACGGCCTGTGCTATCGCTTCACGGGAAGCGGTTCGGAGGCGCAGGACCTGACCCAGGAAGTCTTTCTGCGGGTGTTCCGCACGCTGAAGACCTTCCGCTCCGTGGAAGGCTCCTTCGCCACATGGCTGGCCCGCGTCACCCGCAACCTGCTGATCGATCATTATCGCCGCACGCGCCAGGAGCGCGTCACGGACTCGATCGAAGAACAGCTCCCCATGATGGAGGAAACCGGCGCCGCGGCGGCGGCGGGCCCGTATCAAGCCTTGGCCGGCCGCGAGGCCAGTGAGATTCTGCAGGCGACCTTGCAGAGGCTGTCGCCGGATTTGCGTGAAGCAGTCATCCTGCGCGACTTGCAGGAAATGGAATATCGCGAAATCGCCGAAGTGTTGCAGATTCCCGAAGGCACGGTGAAATCGCGGATCAACCGGGGCCGGGCCGAACTGACCCGGCTGTTGCGAAAGCAGAAGCTGGCGGTATGAACTGCGCAGAGATTGAAATTCTGATCTGCGATTACGTGGACTTGACGCTCCCGGCCGATCAAAAAGCCGAGGTGGAGCGCCATTTCGCCGAATGTCCCGCGTGCGCCGAACTGGCGCGGGATTCCGCCGCCGCCGTGGCCTTCATGTCGAGAGTGGCGGAAGCCGAGCCCGCGCCGGAACTCATCACGCGGATTCTCTTCGATCCGCCGTGGAACAAAGAGAAAGCGCGGTCCAGGAGTTTCTGCAAGCGGCTGGCGGGTTGGTTCAGCGTGGTCCTGCAGCCCAAGTTCGCCATGGGCGCGGCCATGACCATTCTGTCGTTCTCGCTGCTTTCGCAAATGGCGCCGGTGCGCCAATTGCGCATGTCCGACCTGGAGCCGGCCAAGGTGTGGAACGGCCTCACGGACCGCATCGATCGCGTCAGGAATCGCACGCAGATGTTTATTGAGAGCTTGAAATTCGTGTATCAGATTCAAACCACGTTGCACGAGTGGCAGCAACAGAACACCGAGCAGCAGCCCGCCTCAACGCAGGCAACGCCCGATCGCAAGACGGACGAACACAAGCTGCCGGCGAATTCTGCTCCGGTTCCGTCCGGAGGAGCGCCCTCATCGGATGCCAACGGGGGAAAACACTAGGGGACATAATATGAACTGCCAGAATCACCCGGAAACACCGGCCACGGCTTATTGCCGCAACTGCGGCAAACCGGTTTGCGACGCCTGCCGGCGGGATGCTTTCGGAACCGTATATTGCGCGGAACACATTCCGGCGCCTCCACCTCCGCCCGCTCCGGGTCCGCTGGTGACGCCGCAGCCTGTTTTCGCGGCGCCCAACTACGTGCGTCCGGACGTGTCGCCCGGCCTGGCGCTGTTCCTCGGCGCGATTCCCGGAGTCGGCGCCATCTACAACGGGCAATACGCCAAAGGCCTGGTCCACGCCATCATCTGGGGCATGCTGATGAGCATTGCGAACTCGCGCGCCGCGAGTGGACTGGAGCCGGTCTTCTTCATGCTGTTGATTGCCTGGTGGGCCTACATGGCCTTCGAGGCCTATCACACCGCGCGCAAACGCCAGGCCGGCGAGCCGGTGGACGAATACTCCAGCCTCG
>JBEKQS010000276.1:0-6734 GCA_049519475.1 Bryobacteraceae bacterium
CAAAAAAAATCATTTTGTAGATGTGGTCGCCCGCCAGGATCAGCGTGTGCTCGGGAGCCTCGCGTCTCTCCCGTTAACCCCCGTTAACCCCCCGTTAACCCCATGAGCGAAGTTGCGGAAAGCCAGGCAGGTCTGGACGATCTGGTCCGGCGAATCGCAGAGCGGTTCTCCCCGGACAAGATCATCCTTTTCGGCTCTCGCGCCCGGAGTGGAACTGAGGGAAGATGGTGATAGCAATCCTCTAGACTTTCGAAAGGAATCGGGATGAGAGTTCTAATTATCGGAGTGGCGGCCCTGCTGGCGGTCGGGCTGGCGGCAGAACTGGCTTTGATCCAGCCGGCAGATCTGGCGGCCCAACTGGCCGCGAAAGGCGCGAGCGCGGCTATCTTTCACGTAGGCCCCAATCTGCTTTATCGCGGCAAACATATTCCGGGTTCAATCTACGCCGGCCCGGGATCCAAGCCCGAGGGTCTCGAAGCACTCAAGGTGGCCGCCGGCAAGCTTCCCCGCGATCGCGAAATCGTTGTCTACTGCGGCTGCTGTCCCTGGAGCAACTGCCCCAACGTGAAACCTGCTGTCGAGTTGTTAAAGCAAATGGGTTTTACGCGCGTAAAGGCGATGTTCGTCGAAACCAACTTCGCCAAAGATTGGATTGATAAGGGTTATCCCACCGAAGCCGGCACGGCGAAAAACTGAGACCGGAGTGGTGGTCCCGCGACAAGCTCAACAGCTAAAGACGCTGGAGGAACCACCACTGCTCTTTAGCCTCAGGACACCTGGCCTGCCAGCGTTCCTGGAAACTAGCCGCCGCCCTTCAGCACGTCCGCCACGGCTCTCGCCACCACAGTTTCCTCATCCGCCGGGAGCACCCACACCGCCACCTTTGCTCCATCCGCGGAGATCTTCCCTTCGCCTTTCAGCGCGCGGTTGCGCTCCTGGTCCAGCATAATGCCGAATTCCGTCAAGCCCGCGCACACGCCCGCCCGCACTTCCGCGCTGTTTTCCCCGATGCCTCCGCTGAACGTCACTACGTCCACGCCGCCCAGTTCCACCAGGAACGCACCGAGGTAGTGGCGCACCGCGCGGATAAAAACGTCCAGCGCCAGTTGCGCCCGCTTGTCCCCCGCCGCCGCTCCGGCCGTCAGGTCGCGTATGTCTCCCGTGCCACCCGCAATCCCCGCCAGTCCCGATTCGCTCGCCAGCAGCCGCGCCATTTCCGGCACGCCGATTCCATGCTTCTCCATCATGTAAAGCGCCGCGAACACATCCAGGTCGCCCGTCCGGTTGTTCTGCGGCAGGCCCGATTGCGGCGACATCCCGAAGCTTGTGTCCACGGCCACGCCGCCGCGAACGGCCGCCAGGCTCGAGCTCCCGCCCAGATGGCAACTGATGTGTCGCAGTTCGCCCTCGCCGCCCACCAGTTTGCGCGCCCTCAAACTGGCCGCCCGGTGGCTCGCCCCGTGAAAGCCATAACGCCGCACGCCGTCTTGCTCTTTCCACGCATACGGCACCGCATAGGTCACGGTGGCCTCATCCAACGAATCGAAAAACGCCGTCTCGAACAGCGCCACCAGCGGCATCTCCGGCAGCCGCTTGTGAAACGCCCGCATCGCCGCGATGTACGGCGGATTGTGCGCCGGCGCCAGAAACCGGTAGTCCTCCATCGCCCGAAGCACGCTCTCATCCACCAGCCGCGCCCCGCCCAGCGGCCCCGCATGCACCGCCTTGAATCCGATGCCGGCGAGTTCCGCCAGGTTCGCAAGCGCCTTTCCCGGCCCGACGATTCCCTCCAAGCACTCGGTCAGCGCCGCCTCATAGGTCGGGCACGCGCTCCCCGGCTGTCCGATCCGTTCGATGCGCCCCTGCGCCATCACCACCGTCCCGTTCCTATCGAACAGCCGGTATTTAAAGGAGGTGCTCCCGATATTGGCAATCAGAATCTTCATGGAACGTTCCATTGTAATCTCCCGTACGGGGCTCCGATCTCAACGCGGAGGCTCCGGGACGCGGAGAAAACATTGGATTTGACAGACTGATGCGCTGCCCCCTTCTCTGCGGGATGCTCGCGGGATAAAGTTGGACTTGGTTTTCTCCGCGCCGCCGCGCCTCCGCGTTGAGGCACGGTTACGGAACGATTGCGGACCCTTCAATTCGCACCTGCAAGTCTGATACTCTGTCTACCGGAGATCCAACAATGGAGCCCTTCCGTCTTCACGTGTTTGTCTGCGACCAGAAAAAGTCCCAGGACGCACCGTGCTGCTCCTACCATGGCTCAACCCAGGTCATCGACGCGTTGCGCCGCGAAATCGTCACTCACGCTCTCGAAGATGAAGTCCAGGTCACGGTTTGTGGTTCGCTCGGCCTGTGCGCCCACGGACCCAACATGATCGTCTACCCCGAAGGCATCTGGTATTCCGGCGTGAAACCGTCCGACGTCCCGGAAATCGTGCAATCGCACTTCCAGCACGACATCCCCGTCGAGCGCCTGATCGTGACTGACCAAGCCGCCCTCCGCGCCGAAGTTCTATTCCATCGCCTCGCCGCCGCATGAGGGCGCATCAGGGGCCTTCGGCCTCCCGGAGCTGACTCTTCACTTCGGAATCGCCGGCGCCACCACGTACACGTATTCGAGGACGTCGTTCCCTGTGTTGGTCACGTTGTGCCGCGTCGCCGGAGGTATGTATACCAATTGTGGCGAAGCGAAGCTCCGCTTGGGCTGTCCGTCGATGAGGGCGTCGCCCACCCCTCGCAGGATCACCAGTGATTCCTCATTTTGCCCGGTCGAGTGCCAGCCCACCGACGCGCCCGGCTTCAGACGCACGAAACCGCTGCGCATCCCGGCGGTTTGCGGCGCTCCTTTCAGAAGCGGGCAATCCCCGCTGGGGCACTGCAACTCAATCGTCAGCGCCTGTCGCGGCGGCGCCTGTGAAGCCAGCGATCCGAGCACCAGAAAAAACAACACCGGAGTTCTGGTCAATCATTTCCTCCTTTTGATTCCGCGGCGCACTGCCGCATGCGCGGCCTTTGCGGCTTGGACTATTTCAAACTCAAGTCATAATACTACTGCTTTACGCCCACACCCTCATGAAACGCTCCCTGCTGCCCGTCGCCCTCCCACTGCTCGTTGTCTTCGGACTGTTCCTTTCCGCCCAAGAGGTTGTCCCAAGGACCTGGAAACACCGCCGTCGTCGCACCCCCCAATGCCATCAGCTATAGTATGTCCGGAGGTCTTTATATGAATCCCCTGGCCGACAAAAGGGCAGACCTGGCCGGACCCGGTATTGGCGATTACGCCGAACTCGAAAAAATCCTTCCGCAGGATTATTCCTCCTTGCTGAACCCCAAGGACACCCAGAAGGCCATCTTCGCCGCCAAGAATTACATCGAGGAACACCTCTGCAAAGAGCTCAACCTCATGATGGTCACCGTCCCGTTGATCGTCGATGTCGATAGCGGTGTGAACGATTATCTCGACCGCGATGGCTCCCGCACTCCTATCCAGTTCCACATTTCAAACGATCGCGATCTGCACCCCGTCGACGCCCAGGTGGTTCAAGCCGCCACTAAGTGGAAACGCGTCGCCCTCGAACGCTTCGGCATGCAGCCGGGCGAAGGACTCTGCACCGATATGCGCGCCGTCCGCAAGGATTATTTCCTCGACCACGACCACAGCGCCTACGTCGATCAATGGGATTGGGAGCGCGCCATCACTCCCGACCAGCGCAACCTCGACTTCCTCAAGCTGATCGTCAGTGGCATCTGGAAGGTCCTCGCCGGCGCCGAAAAGCACGTCCAGGAATTGTTCCCCCAACTCAAGGACCCGCGCTATCCCAACCTGCCCGAGCAACTCACCTTCCTGCACGCCGAAGAGATCCTCGACCTCTATCCCGATCTCCCGCGCAAACAGCGCGAAACCGCCATCCTGCAAAAATATCCCGCGGTCTTTATTATCGGTATCGGATGGACTCTCGCCGATGGCTATCCCCACGAAATGCGCGCCGCCGATTACGACGATTGGGTCACCGAAACCCACTCATCCGAGGGCCGCGCCATGCACGGGCTCAACGGCGACATCCTGGTCTGGAACCCCGTCACCAAGCGCCGCCATGAGCTGTCATCCATGGGCATCCGCGTCAACGCGGAAACGCTTCGCCAGCAGCTCACGCTCACCAATCAGCTCGATTTCCTGAAGTACCCCTATCACCAGGCCATCGTCAACCACCAGATCCCCCTCAGCATTGGTGGCGGCATCGGCCAGTCCCGAACCCTCATGACGCTCCTTCGCAAAGCGCACTTAGGCGAAGTCAGCGCCACGGTGTGGCCCAAAGTCCTCAAGGAAATGTGCGCGCGGAAGAACATCCACGTGATCGAGTAAGCCTCTCCGTGGCTCACGCCGATCAGTGATTCAGGGGTGACGGGGGCTGATCGCGTTGTGTTGCGGTCAGCCCGCAGTCCCGCTATACCGCCCGCGCCGCCTTGCGCTTGCGTGAGATGCCCAGGCCCAACAAGGCCAATCCGACCAGCAACAGGGTCCCCGGTTCGGGAGTTGTCACCGATATAACATTCGGAATCAAGAAAACTTGAGATCCTTGGGTATTGTTCTGGTTATTGGGCACCGTCGGGACCAGCACCTCGAATTGGTTTTCCAGGGTTTTCACGGCTGCGGCGGTCATGCCGGCCACGGTTGTGGTGGCCAGCCCGACATAGGAGTTGTCCACGCCACCACCGCCCGTGCCCACGGCGATGTACCAGATGGCCTGCTGGATCGCCGTATCCGTGGTTTTCTCAGCGCCTGTTTCGCTTGACGGGGGCACCGGGAGCACAAACTGCGTGGTCAACCACGCCATTTCATCCAGTTCAGGTTCCGTCAGAGACGCGGAATACGGGGGCGTCGTGGTATCGCTGTAGTCCTTTATCGTCTCGACGTCGGCTTGCCAGACGTCCGATTTGTTGATATACGCGTCCGTTCCGGAGATGCACGTCCCCAGGACGGCGGTGGTGCCGACCGTGAGGTCATACGGGGAGTCATTCCCATACGGTGCTCCTGTGAATGTGACGGTTACTACGGTGTCCGCCGAAAGCGAGAATACCGTCAACAGCATCACCGCCGGCAGCATTAAAGTCAGTTTCCTCATCGTATTCCTCTTTCTCCTCTTGTTTTTCCGTCCGTCCACGGCCCCGGAAGGTCCGTCACCAAAGGCCGCTTCTCTGTTCGCACGATCATACGGCGCACCCAAGAAGGAGCAATATGGTCGTTCGCATGTCTTCCATCATATAGTGACTGTCTACTTAAGTTAATAGACAAACGTACCGATTATGTTCTAGTACGAGTTAACTTTAGGGTATTAAGCAGCCTAGGATATTCCTGGAGGCTACTTGAGCTCAGTTGTCGCTACTTAGGCGACAAACGTCCCGATTATGTTCTTAGTGCAAGCTAACTTCAGGTTTCGAGTATTAGGAAGGCTTCGGATATTACTAAGGGGTCCTAGGATATTCCTTAGGGTGCCTACGGGTGCCGCTGTCATCATCGGTTAGTCCGCTGCCGGAAAACTGATCGATCGCGCACCATCCCCACGCTTCGCCGGGGTATTCCGTCAGTGCAACGCCCGCATCCGCCCGCCCGTGCAGCACCAACGGCCTGTGGCAGGCCATCGGTTCTTATTTCACGATGCGAAGAAGGCGGGGCCCATGCCATTCTCGCGATGGCACAGGCCCCCAGGGGGTTTGTCTGCGCGGGCCGGTAGTGGGCAGAGGATGCTTGTGGCCCGTTTCCATCCTCCGTGATGCAGGCTCTACGAGGCGTGCTTCAAGACTGGGCAGAATCAGAGGAGGACTGGACGAGTGTTCCTCCGATCACTCGTCCGGTCCCCAACCGATGGGCTGCCCAGCGTGACCTCCTTATTGCAGTCGCCATGCCAAACTAAAATGGAGGACAAGTTATTTGTTTTCAATAAATAGACTACTCTGCATCTGCCCACCTTCTTGACGCCCGTAAACTCTCTAGTCACCGTGTCAACTTAGTAGACACTGGCAGCCCGATGGGGTAGACTGGAATCGCCATGGGGCCAATGCAACCGGAATTGCATGAGAAGCTCAGCGCCCTGCTCGCCATCTGCCAGAAGATGAACTCCGAGCGGGACCTCGGCGCCCTTCTTGACCTCATGGTTCGCGAAGCCACCCACCTGCTCGATTGCGATCGCGCCAGCATCTTCCTGCTCGACCGCGAACACAACCAGCTCTGGTCCAAGGTCGCGCTGGGCTCCGATGAGATCCTGCGCTTCGACGCCCGCATGGGAATTGCCGGCAAGGCCGTTCAAACCGGCGAGGTGGTCAACGTCAGAGACGCATACAGCCATCCCGAGTTCTATAATGCCATCGACGATCAGACCGGCTACCGCACCCGCAACGTGCTGGCGGTGGCCGTTCGCAACCAGCGCGGCGAAATCGTGGGCGCTTTCGAAGCCCTCAACAAGCGCACCGGCGCGTTTTGCGCGCGCGATGAGGCGGCCCTCGGTGCGCTGGCTTCCCACGCCGCCATCGCCATTGAGAACGCCCAGTTGATCGGCGAGTTGCGCCGCAGCCAGGACCAGTTGGCCGAGCAGAACGCCAACCTGATGCGCGAGATCGTCGGCAAGTTTTCGGTCCACGGCATCATCGGCGCAGGCGTCAGGATTCAGCAGGTGGTCCGCCTCATCGAACGCATCCGCGACAGCCTGGTGAATGTGCTGATCACC
>JBEKQS010000277.1:0-6540 GCA_049519475.1 Bryobacteraceae bacterium
AAGCCTCCCATCGGCCGGGAGTCGCCACGCCAGGGCAGAAACTGAGCAAGCACTAACTGCCAGGGAGTGATGTTGTGGTAGTGGTCTATATTGCCCACATCGTCGAGCGCGAAATGGACCTTGAGACTGCCCAGATTGAAGTAGAGGAAATAGGCCGTCAGCAGAAGCGCGGACGCTATTCTGCTCAGCCGGTTCGTGGGTTGCGTTCCGTCGGCGGCCCTGTCGGATGCTGCGTTCATTCCAAGAATGTCATGCTAGCAAACTTTCGCGAGCGGGTCCGCAAACCGGCAGCGATGTGCGAGTCAATACGCTAACATTGTAGAATTGGGGAGCGGAATCAAGCGTTCCCCTGCGATGGCACATCTCATCCCGCGAAAGACCATTTGCAACCGACATGGCTGACGACCGGACGGCGCTCGAGAGCGAAGTGCGCCACTTCCACGCCCTGTTCTTCCGCCGCCCGTTGCCCGGTCCCGTTGTGGAACGGTACGTGGCGGCCAACCACCTGTGTTTTCCCACGCTGGAACCCAAAGCGCGCGCGATGGTGGAGACCATCGTAACGCGGCGGCTCGATGCGGAGGCCATCGAATTGGCCCTGCGCCTGCGCAAAGGCAACCGCGTGTTGACCCGCAAGATTCAAATTCTCTTTTATCTGGTGGAGGTCCGTTCGGAATACTACGCGTACTTCATCAACCAGGTGCCCGGCTGGTGGACCGCCGTGCTGCGGCTGCTCGGAGCGGTTGTGCGCACGGGTTGGAAATGCGCGAAAGGCTTGTACCTGGTCTGGAGATACGACTTTGTATGATGCGGTGATCGTGGGCTCGGGCCCCGCCGGCGCCTTCTCGGCCTATGCGTTGCAGGGCCGCAATGTGCTGATTCTGGACGTGGGCTACCGGCCGCCGAAAATTCCCGATCTGGAAGGCAATCTGTACGCCTTGCGGCAGCAGCGCGAGGATCTCTTTGAGGAATTGATCGGCTCTGGATTCGAGGGGCTGCACAACGTCCATAAGAGGAACATTAGTCTCAAGCTCAAGTCGCCGTACATGTCCTACATCGTGCGGAACTGGGCGGAACTGATGCCGGTGGAATCGCGTAACTTCGAGGCCGTCGCCAGCTTTGCGCTGGGTGGGCTGGCCAATGCCTGGGGTGCGGGCGTCTTCCGTTTCACCGCTAAGGATCTTGAGGGCTTCCCCATCAACGTCGCGGACCTGGAGCCTTTCTACGACGAAATCTCCAATCACATGGGGATCAGCGGGGCGAACGACGATCTGGCGTCCTATTTCGGCGCGGAGCCTCATTTGCTTCCGCCGATGCGTCTCACTAAGCTTGCCTCCGATATTCTGGACCGGTTTCGCATTCGCAAGGCCGACTTCGAGCGCCAGGGGATTACCATGGGCCGTCCCCGCCTGGCGGTGCTCACCGAGCCGCATAACGGGCGCGCTGCTTACCAATACGATAACCTCGAGTTTTACCGCCCATATAATCCCGCCATTTACAATCCTGCCTTCACCATCGATGAGTTAGTGGCTCGGAATCAGATCACTCTGCGTACCGGCTATCTGGTTCATCAGTACATAGAGCGTGACGACGGCGTCGAAGTCACTGCTCGAAATTTAAGTATGGGCAGTTATGAGAAGTTTCTTGGCAAGAACCTGATTCTGGCGGCAGGCACGTTGGGGACGAGCAAGATCGTGCTGGAAGCCAACCGGGATTACGAGAGCCGCCTGCCGATTCTGGACAACCCCATGGCATGCATTCCGCTGTTTCGGTTGAGCCGCATCGGCGCTCCGCTCGAGATCCATGACAGCGCTCTAGGCCAGCTCAACCTCATCTACCAGGACGCCAACAGTCCCGGCCTGCTCCAGGGCACTATTTACGGAACCACTGGCCCGCTGCGCTCCGACGTACTCTTTCAATTTCCCTTGAGCATCTGGGCAAACCTTACGTGGGCGCGCTACCTGTCTCCGGCCATGGCGCTCCTGATGCTCTTCTATCCCGGCGCCGGCGATTCGTCCAATTACATCCGCCTCAAGCCGGATGGCACGCTCGACATCAATTACGAATGGAAGAGCAACCAGGTCGCGGAGCGCCGCCTGATCCAGGCTTTTCGCCGGATCGGATACCTCAGCGCCGCTGCGCTGTGCCAGTATCCCGCCATGGGCAGTAGCCTGCACTACGCCGGCACGCTTCCGATGAAGGCCAATGCGGGCCGCTATCAGACCGGCGCGGATGGCCGGCTGCACGGGACTAAAGCGATTTACATCGCCGACGGCGCTTGTTTTAGTGAATTGCCCGCCAAGAATCTGACCTTTACGATTATGGCCAACGCTCTCCGCATCGCTCGAAAAGTGAGGAGTTCGCTGGAGTGAAACTCTTTCTCACTGGGGTGGGCGGCTTTCTGGGATCTCATCTGGCTGCGCACTGGGCGGCGTCAGGGCATGAGGTTTATGGAGCCAGCCGCTCCAGTGCTGTGGTGCCGGGGTTGCGCCGCTTGGCGCCATTCACGCTCGGCCAGCCCCTAGGTCCGGAAGACCTGGCAGGCATGGATATCGTGGTGCACCTTGCCTACGACCGCAAGGCCTCGCTCGACGTGAACGTGGAAGGCACAAAGTTGGTGTATGCAGCCGCCAGGGCCGCCGGTGTGCCCCGCCAGATCTTTGTCAGTTCTTATTCCGCGCGACCCGAGTCCATCGCCGAGTATGGACGTTTGAAGCGTCAACTGGAGACGTATTTCCTGGATCGTGGCGAGACCATCGTGCGCCCGGGATTAGTAATCGGCAACGGCGGTCTCTTTCTTCGCAACATGCGCAAGATCCTCACGACTCCCGTCATGCCGTTGCTCGATGGCGGGCGTGACTTGCTACCCGTGGTCGCGGTCGAGGACCTCGCCGCCGCCATGACGATATTGCTCGGTAGCTGCGTGGGCGCCTACAATCTGTTCAACCCGGACCTGGTGACCATGCGGCAGTTGATCGAAACAGTCAATCGCGCAGGACGACATCGGGCTCTCTATTTCAACATTCCGGTGAGTTGGGCTGCCGGCTTGTTATCGCTATCTGAGAAACTGCGGATCAAGCTGCCAATCGATTCCGACAATCTGCGGGCTCTGAAACAGAACCAAGAGTGTATTCACAAGTCGGACCTTGAGACGCTGGTGCCCGCGTACCGCTCTCTTGAGGAAATGATCGCAGCGGCCGTCGCGGCTGCTATTCCACGGTAAAGGAGTCCAGGTCGATATACACACCAGTTGACTTTGGATTGGCCCGGCCCACCACGCGGAGTACTGCCACGTGCTTACCGGCCACAAAGCAGCAGAAGCGCGTGTGCGTTTGCCACTCGATGGCGGGGGAATAGAGATCGATGATGCCCTGGCTCTCACCGTCGACAATCACTTCCGCCAGGCCGCGATTGGGCGCCTTGGTGTACGTGTACGTCAGCGCAGTTCCCTCAAACGCGATTTGCGCCTCGCCGCCGGGTATATCGCAATAGCTGATGGTATGGCGGTCCGGGCCGTCGAATGAACTGCTCTTGGTCCAGTCGCCGCGGAAGAGCAGCGCCGGGTCGTAATCGTCGTAAACCCCGGAAGAGACTACCTGCTGCGGGCGGCAGGTAGTCTGCAGGTGCGCCAGGTACTGATTGCCCAATTCGTACTCCGCCTCCGTGCAACGCCCCAGCATTTCCCGCAGCGCGGCGGGCTTCACGTCGTCTTCCATGGCCGGCTTGGGAGCGATGAAATACTGGACGCCCCAACTTTGCATCAGGCGCACCATATCAGGCACGTTGAGCGTATGGCGGATAGTCATCAGCGTGTCATATTGTTGCCAGTGGTTCTCGTAGATCGTGCCGTTCAAACCGGCAATCGCACTTTCGCTGGCCATCAGCACCGTGGAGTGCGGATGGGCGCGATTGTAGTATGCGATCACTTCACGGACGGGTACGGTTTGCGCCCGGTAGCGGTCCCTTTCCGCGCGCGAGAACGGCAGGCGCAGGCAGAAATCCTTGTGATAGTAACTGGAGGAAGGCAGGAAGTAAGTGTTGATCGCGATCAAGGCAGCCACCAATACGATCAGGCCGCGATACAGCCAGCGCTGGCCGGACGCCCATCCCAGCAGCGCGGCGAACGCCACGGTAAGCAAAGGCAGCGCCGTGTAGAGATAGCGGGCATTCGGCTGCGAGCGCATGATGAGGAACGAGGCCCCCAGCGCCACCACCGCCGCGCTCACCGCGGGTCGCCTCCGTAAGAACAGAATCGCCACCAGGCCGAGCGGAGCCAGTAACAGGTACTGAAAGCCGAAAGACCCGTCTTGTCCTTCGTAAGTCTTACTGGAGTGGAAGGTAAGATCGAACGGCGTGTTCCAGGTTAGCGGTCTCAGGTAGCGGTGATCTATCAGGCCGGCGTCGCGAGGCAACAAGGGCGAGGGGATCTTGTCGTACAGAAACGGGAACAACGGGTTGCCCGTTTTCGAGTATGCGATGACATAGGGCGGCAGCGCAACTGCCAGCAGCAGCACCACCGCCAGCGCGCCAACCACCGCCGGCTTGAGTCCGAGCAACTTGCGGTGGCGCACCGTCTCCCACGCCGCGAAGGGCAGCGCCAGCGCCACGAAGGGCAGGGCTCCGAACTTAGTGGAAAGCGCGGTTCCGCCCAACACCGCGGCAACGTACAGGAATCGCTTCTCTCCGGTGTCACCGAAGCGCCAGATGGCTGCCATTAGTCCCAGGATCATGGCGGTCATCAGGTTCTCCACGAAGAGCGAACCAGTGACCAGTTGTACCAGCGGAGAGGTGGCGAACAGCGCCATCAGAAGGAACGTGGCGCCGCGTGTCAGCCAACGGCGCATGGCGTAATACAGCAGGGCCTCGATCCCCAGCAGCATCGTGAAATCGATCAGACGCGCGGCGTACTCGCCGCCCAGAAGATAGGTGATGGTGTAAGTGAGATCGGCGCCCATGGGCATCACCGCCCACAGGAAACGGTTGGGCTGGTAAGTCAGTGCATGGTTGGCGGCGATGTTGGCGGGAATCGCCAGGTGCATGGCCAGGCCATCCGCGCTGGTTTCCGGCATAAGCGCCACGAACCAGTGCGCCAGCAGGAAGAAGATCAGGATTGAAAAGGCCGCGCGCTCGCCCGGGCAACGCAGTTCGGCGGTGCGCAGCAGGTCGACCCAACGGGTGAGGCGCCGCCATGCGCCGCGCAGGTCCAGCAGGATGGGAATGCCGAGCACCGCCGCCCAGACCGCCGAGTAATTCACAGGAAGCCGCGCCAGGAAGTACATCAGAAAGATCCACACGCTCATTCCGAGCAGCGTGGAGAGAAGCTGCGACTGCGCATCGTCGCCGTGTTTTCGGCCCAGCAGACGGGAACCGAGAGCACACGAGGAGACCAGAAAGAACGCCACCGCCAGCAGCGCCTGCGGGCCCACCGACACCGCTGTGCCGACCGCAACGAGCCCGGCCATGAGACCGACGAAGCTCCAAGGCACCAGCAACAGAACCGGGACGGACACTCCCAGGTACATACCGATGAACCGCGTGAAGCGCTTGATCCCGACGGGCAGCCAGATTTCCTGCGAGAACAGGTTGCCGGTGCGAAAGCCGTAGACTTCCATCGCCAGCACGCCGAGCGAAATCAGCACCACCACCGTGGAAACCAGACGGGCCGGGATGGCGTGCGGCGGGCGCGTTGCGGCAGGCGCCGCCGCGGCGCCGTCGGGCTTGAAAATGAACAGCCGCTGCACCGCGAAATTGACGAAGAAGAGAACCGTCTCCACCACCAGCTTGGCGGAAACCGGGTTAATGCCAAAACTCGTGGAGAGCAGCCGGATGCCGCCATAGGACGCCGTTCCGCTGGCCAGCACCAGCAGCAGGTATTTCGGCAGAACCTTCCGGTGCTGCTGATGCGTGTAAAAAACCGAGCTGCGCACCATCGAATAATTGAAGCTGACGGCGAACACGCGGCCCAGCACCTGCGAGGCCAGGATGTGACCCCCGTGGCGATACGCCAGGTAGAAGATCAGGTTGTCCAGCAGCGCTGTGAGCAGCGAAACCGAGCCGAACCGCAGCAGGACGAAGTAAATCTTCATCGAATCCACGATGGGATTGAAGTGCGAGGACCGGTTGCCCGGTTCGTAGATGGTGCGGATGCTTTCTTCCACCACGCGGATGCCGAGCTGATGCGCGGCAATCAGCATTTCCAGCTCGAACTCGTAGCCGGTCGCTTCGAGTTTCAGGGTGCGCAGCGCGAAAGACGCGGGGAGGCCCCGCAAGCCGGTCTGGGTATCGGCCATCTTGCGTCCCATCAGGGCGTGCATGATGGCGCTGGTGAGGATGTTTCCGAAGCGGCTGCGCAGCGGCACGTCTTCATGAAACGCGCGGCACCCCAGCACCAGGTTCTGCGGATGCGCCACCAGCGATTCGGCGACGCGCTCGATGTCGCCGGGGTCGTGCTGCCCGTCGGCATCGGCGGTAACCACGCCCGCCAGATCGGGAATCGTACAGAAAGCGTGATTGATGCCGGTCTTGAGCGCGGCGCCCTTGCCC
>JBEKQS010000278.1:0-6491 GCA_049519475.1 Bryobacteraceae bacterium
TGTCCCCGCTTTGCAGGGGAAGGGAGAGCATCATGCGAAGAATTTCCATCGGTCTCCTGGCCGTCGCGCTGGAGTTGTTGACCGGGTGCGCCGGGGTGGTTTCCCTGCGCCCCCTGGTGACGGACTCGGATAAGGACGCGTTCCTCGATCCGGCGCTGGTCGGCTCGTGGCGGGAGATTTCTCCCGACGACAAACCCGAGAGCGCCGGCGGCCAGGTGTACGTCGTGACGCGCTATGGGCCAAACGGCTACAAAGCCTCCACTACGGACGATGGCGTCGAGAAGTCGGTGGTCTTCCACATCTTGAAGCTGCCGGACCGGTACCTGCTGGACGTGCGCGACGATCTGGGCGACGCGGCGCTACCCACGCATGTCTATTTTGGACTCACGCTCCAAAAAGATATTCTGAAGTTGTCGGAGATGGATACGCCGTGGCTCAAACAGCAGGTGGCTGGGAAGGAAGGGCTGCGAAGTGAAGTATTGACGGAGGCCGACGTGGACGGCAAGGTGGTGATCACATCGCCGGAGGGGGATTTGCGAAAATACTTCTTGCCATTGGCGGCGGACAGCCGTTCCTTCGCCAATGAGTCGGAATTGCACCGTGTCAAATGAGCAAGCCTCAAATAAGCAACGCCATGAACGCTCGACCGCAAAGCACGTCCATCCGAGCCGCGACCGTAAGGGAGCGTTCCCCCTGGCATGCGATCCCCTATTTCAGAACGTCCATCCGAGCCGCGACCGTAAGGGAGCGTTCTCCGTGGAATGCGATCCCCTATCTCACAAACCTTGTCCCACACATTCCACTCCCGCTGTGTGCCGTCTGCCTGCTGCTGGCGCTGGCGTCGGGCTGTTCGCTCAAGCGGATGGCCATCAACCAGGTGGGCAACGCGCTGGCGTCGGGCGGCTCGACGTTTGAGAGCGACGAAGATCCCGACCTGGTTGCTGCCGCCATTCCGTTCGGCTTGAAAATGTATGAGAGCCTGCTCGACGAAACGCCCAGGCACACCGGCCTGCTGCTGGCCGCGGCTACTGGCTTCACCGAATACTCCTTCGCCTTCGTGGACGCGCGTATTGACGAAGTGAAGGAAGAGAGCCTGGAACGCGCCGACGCTTTGCGGGATCGCGCGCGCAAGCTCTACCTGCGGGCCAACCGGTACGGCATGCGCGGCCTGGAAGTGCATCATCCCGGCTTCGGAGTGGCGCTCGATAACGACGCCGATGCGGCGCTCAAGAAAATGACGAAGCGCGACGTGCCGCTGCTTTACTGGACCGCGGCGTCGCGCGGGTTGGCGATTTCGTTGTCGAAGACCAGCCCGGAAATGATTGCCGAGCTGCCGCTGGTGGAGACGATTGTGCGCCGCGTGGCGGAGCTGGACGAGGGTTTCAACGACGGGGCTGTGCCGGAGTTTCTGATCACGCTCGAAGCGGCCCACAGCGGCGTGAAGATGGAAGAGCAGCAGAAGCTCATGCGGCGGCACTTCAACCGCGCCATCGAGCTTTCCAAAGGCAAGCGGGCCGGCACCTATGTTTCGTTTGCGGAGAATGCCTGCGAGCCGGCGCAGAACCAGGCTGAATTCCAGTCCTTGCTGGAGAAAGCCCTTGCGGTGGATGCGGACGCGGATCCGCCCAACCGCCTGGCCAACCTGGTGGCGCAACGGCGCGCGCGCTGGCTGCTGAAGCACATGAATGAGCTGTTTCTCGAATCCGCGCCGAAGGAACAGTAACGGAGGAAAGCATGTTCAGGAAAATCATAATCTGCGCAATTCTATGCGGCCTGGCGGTGACGGCCCACGCCCAGAAGGTCGATATCATCATGGCCACGCTGGCCCCGGCGGATTCGGCGTGGTTCAAGGTGATGGAGAACATGGGCGCCGAATGGAAGAGGATCTCGGGCGGCAATGTCACGTTGTCGATTCGCGCCGGCGGCGTGGTCGGCGATGAACCCGATAGTGTGCGGCGCCTGCGGATGGGTTCCATTCAGGCGGCGGCGCTCTCCGGCGCCGGGCTGGGCGACATCGATCAGGGAGTGGCGTGCCTCCAGATCCCCATGATGTTCGATTCCTACGAGGAGCTGGATTATGTGCGCGACCGCATCGGGCCGAAGCTGGAAAAGCGCATCGAGGACAAGGGATTCGTGTTGCTCAATTGGGGCGATGCGGGTTGGGTGCAGTTCTTCTCCACCAAGCCGGTGACCAGGCTCGACGACCTGCGCAAGCAGCGGCTGTTCACGTGGGCCGGAGATCCCACCGAAGAGGAGCTGTGGAGGACCGCCGGGTTTCACGTGGTGCCGCTGGCGGCCACCGACATCGTGCAGCAGCTCGAAACGCATGGCATCGACGCCGTGCCCACCACCGCGTTGTACGCCGAAACCACCGACCTCTACAAGCTGGCTAACTACATGTGCGACGTGAAATGGGCTCCCCTGGTGGGAGCGACCATCGTTTCCAAATCCGCGTGGGAAAAAATTCCGGCGGCGCAACGCGATTTGATGCTGGCCGCGGCCCGCAAATCCGGCGATGCGCTGAAAAACGATATTCGCGCGCAAGGCACGCGGGCCATCTCGACGATGATGGCCGGGCAGCCGGGCCGCCGGGCGAGCAAGCTCACGGTCACCACCCTGGATGCCGCGGCGCTGGCCGACTGGCGCAAGCAGACCGAGGCCATCTACCCCAAGATGAAAGGTAAGATGGTGCCGGCGGATTTGTTCGATGAAGTCCAGCGGTTGCGGGACGAGTACCGGGCTCACGCCCGGGGGCGCTGAATGACGCGATCCGAGCCGCGAACGTAAGAGAGCGGTCTCCATGGATGACGAGACCTTGCTTATGAAACGGTGTACTGAATGACCCGCATCTTCCGCGCCCTGGGCAGTGGGGAAAAGGCGCTGGCCATCGGGGCAATCTCAGTGATGTCGCTGCTGCCGGTGGTGGAGATGGTGGCCCGGCTGCTGGGGCTGACCGGAATTCCCGGATCGGTCGTCTTCGTGCAGCAGCTTACGCTGTGGGTGGCCTTCCTGGGAGCGGCGCTGGCTGCCAGTGGCGACCGCCTGCTTTCGCTTTCCGCCAACACGTTTCTTCCGGAGAAATGGACCCGCCCCGTGCGCGTGTTCGGCTGCGGCTTGACGGCGGCCATTGCCGCCAGCCTTTGCTGGGCCAGTTACCAGTTTGTGGTTTCGGAACGGACCGGCGGAAAGATGCTGGCGTTGGGAGTGCCGGATTGGGTGCCCGCCGTGGTGATGCCCGTGGGCTTTCTGCTGGTGACAATCCGCGCCATCCGCGGAGCCGGCCCAAGGACCGCGCATCGCCTATGCGCCGCGCTGTTTCTGTTGGTTCCCCTGGCGCTGGCCTTCGCGCCGCAGCCGCAAGGCTCGCTGGTAGTGTGGATCGGCATCCCGATCATAGTGGCCGGCGCCGTGCTCGGGCTGCCCATCTTCGCCACCCTCGGAGGCATCGCTCTGTTATTGCTGTGGAGCGTGGGGCAGCCCGCGGCCACGGTGCCGGACAACGCGTATTCGCTGATGAGCTCGGAAGTGCTGCCCTCGCTGCCGCTGTATACGCTGGCCGGCTACCTGCTGGTGGAAGGCGGCGCCAGCGTGCGCCTGCTGCGCGTGTACACGGCCCTGTTCGGCTGGCTGCCGGGCGGTCTTGCCATCACCACGGCGGTGGGCTGCGCCATCTTCACCTGGGCGGGATCGGGAGTGACCATCGTTTCCATGGGCGGGCTGCTGCTGCCCATGCTGATGAAGGCGCGTTACTCGGAGCGGTTCTCCATCGGCCTCATCAACGGCTCGGGCTCGCTCGGCCTGCTGTTTCCGCCGAGTCTGCCGGTAATCCTCTACGCGGTCTACGCCAAGAATGTGCACATCGACTCGCTGTTTGTAGGCGGCTTTGTTCCGGGACTTCTCATGGTATCGATGGTCTCGGCCTGGGGCGTCGTGCAAGGCATTCGCTGCGGCGCGGAGCGGTCGAAATTCTCATTCGCCGAAGCGCGCAAAGCGATGTGGGACGCCAAGTGGGAATTGGCCGTCCCCGTAATTGTGCTGGTCGGGCTGTTCGGCGGATTCTCCTCCATGGTGGAAGCCGGCGCCATCACGGTTGTCTATAGTTTCATCGTCGAGTGCTTCGTGGCGAAAGGCTTTTCTGTGCGCCGCGATTTTCCGCGCGTGGCGTTGGAATGCGTCACGGTGATGGGCGGCGTCCTGTTGATCATCGGGGTGGCCAGGGGGCTCGTCTACTACCTGTCGATCATGGACGTTCCCGCCACGCTGACCAATTGGGTGGACGTGCACATCCATTCCAAGTACATCTTCCTGATGTTGCTGAATCTGCTGCTGCTGATCGAGGGCTCCTTCATGGACGTGTTTTCGGCCATCATCGTGATGGTGCCGCTGATCCAGCCGCTCGCCGCCCGCTTCGGCATCAACCCCGTGCAAATGGGCGTGATCTTTCTGGCGAACCTGGAACTGGGGTATCTGGCGCCGCCCATCGGAATGAACCTGTGTCTGTCGGCTTACCGCTTCCGCAAACCCCTGACCACCATCTACCGCGCGACCCTGCCGGTCTATCTCATCCTGCTGGTGGGTGTGCTGTTGATCACTTACGTGCCGCAACTCACAACCTGGCCCGTCGAGTGGCTGGGATTCTAAGTTCCGAGCCGCGACCGTGAGGGAGCGGTCTTCGCGCAACCCGCGGTTCGGTGCAACAGAGTACGATCTGGGATATGAAACTTTTTGGATTGCTGCTCCTGCCGGCGCTGGCGTTGGCGTCGGCGGGGGACGATCTTCGGCCGCTGGCCGATCAGGAGCTGCCCTCGCTGGTCGCCATCTATCGGGACCTGCATGCGCATCCCGAACTCTCGCACCACGAGGAGCGCACCTCGGCGCTGCTGGCGGGCGAGTTGCGCAAGGCCGGGTATGTGGTAACCGAGCATCTGGGTAAGTACGCCGATGGCAGCGCGGCATTCGGTGTTGCGGCGGTCATGAAGAACGGCGCAGGCCCGGTGGTGCTGGTGCGGACGGAACTGGATGCGCTTCCGGTGGAAGAAAAGACCGGCCTGCCGTTCGCCAGCCGGGTGCGCTCGCACAACGCCGCCGGCCAGGAGGTCGGCGTAATGCACGCCTGCGGCCACGACCTCCACATGACGTCGCTGCTGGGAACGGCGCGCACCCTGGGCAAGCTGAAAGAACGTTGGAGCGGCACGCTGGTGTTGATCGGCCAGCCGGCGGAGGAAGTTGTGGATGGTGCGCGCGCCATGCTGAACGACGGCCTCTACGCGCGCTTTCCGAAGCCGGACTTTATCATCGCGCTGCACGATGATTCGAACACCGAGGCAGGCAAAGTCGGTGTCATCGGTGGCCCCGCTTACGCCGGCTCGACCGCCGTGGAAGTCACCATGCGCGGGTTGGGGGGTCATGGTGCGCATCCCGAAGCCACCAAAGACCCGGTGGTGATGGCCGCCGAATTCATCATGGAACTGCAAACCATCGTCAGCCGCCAGATGCTTCCGCTCGATCCGGCGGTGGTGACGGTGGGCTCCATCCATGGCGGGACCAAGGGCAACATCATTCCGGATGAAGTGGTGCTGCAACTCACCGTGCGCGCCTTCAGCGAGGACGTGCGCGAGCATATTCTCTCTTCCATTAAACGCATGGCGCAGGGTGTGGCGCTGGCCGCCGGCGTGCCGGACGACCGCGCGCCCATTGTGACGGTGAGCGAGACCGAGGCAACACCCCCCACCTACAACGACCCGAAGCTGGCCGGGCGATTGCGCGGCGCTTTCGAAGCGGCGCTGGGCCCGGCCAACGTCCTCGAAGCGAAGCCCATGATGGTCAGCGAAGACTTCGGGTTGTTCGGCCTTTCGGGCCACCAGATTCCCACCGTGATGTTCCAGTTGGGCGCCGTCTCCGCGCAACAGATCGAAGAGAGCCGCCGCACCGGAACGCCGCTGCCCTCGCTGCATTCGAGCGTATTTTATCCGCAAGTGGAACCGGCACTGCGCGCCGGCATCGTCGCGACCACCTCCGCGGTGCTGGAGCTGCTGAAAAGACCATGACCCCGGAACCGGAAGCGGCAGTGGCGATTGTGCTCGCGCGGTCTCCCGAAGAATCCATCCTGCTCATCCGGCGCGCGGAGCGGCAGGGTGACCCGTGGTCGGGCCACTGGTCCTTTCCGGGTGGGCGGCGCGATCCCGCGGATCCCGACCTGCTCCACACGGCCCTGCGCGAGCTGGAAGAGGAGTGCGGCATCCGGCTGGAGCGGGAGAGCCTGGAAACGGCGCTCGCGCCCACCATTGCCGGCCGCGCCGCCGGACCGTACCTGACCGTGGCGCCGTTCGTTTTCCCGGTGCCGGAGCCACTGCCCACCGTGCTCGATCCGCGCGAAGCCGCGGACGCGCTGTGGGTTCCGGTAAGAATGCTGGAGGACCCTGCGCGGCACTCGCTCCGATCCGTACCGGGGATGCCCGCCGGCCACCAGTTCCCGGCCATGGACTTAGAGG
>JBEKQS010000279.1:0-6459 GCA_049519475.1 Bryobacteraceae bacterium
CGCCACGGGCTCGAATACAGCATCTCCGTCCCCAGCCCTTGCCGCGCCGCCGGAAATTCGTCCACCGTATAAAAATGCGGCGTGGCGTAGCGGTACAGCGCCGTCTCCGTGAAAAAGGAAATGGTGTGCCGGAAATTGCCGATGTTGTCGAGATAGCCCGGATACCAGACGTCGAAGCTTTCCTGGTGCATCGAACCCGTGAGGCCGTGGTCGTCCAGGTGCTGCGCGATCGACATCCCGATCAGGCTCAGCCACCGCAGCATCAGCGGGTGCATGTTCCCCGAAATCGGATCGGCGAACGGCGGCAGATAAATCCGTCCCGGAAACGGCGCGCTCTGGTGCTGCGTGTAGAAGACCAGCGGCTGGGTGTCGAGCGTGGCTTTGGTCACTACGCGGGATTCCAGCATGTTCAGCATGTAGCCGTCGCGGTTGTTGTCGTGCCCCACGTACTCCTGGTAGAGAAACGGCAGCGGGCTCACCTCGTAGGGCGTGCCCAGATTCTGGCGATACCAGTTGGCCACCGCCGTCTGCCCGTCCGGGTTGATCGAGAACCACAGCTCCACGATCAGGTTCTGGCGAATTGCCTGGATCTCGGGCGTCTCCGCCGACACCAGTTCGTAGCCCAGTTGGATGGTGTGCTGGTGGTTGGCCACTTCATCGGCGTGCAGGCCGCCGTCGATATGGATGATCGGCTTGGTGTCGCGCGCCAGCGCGCGCGCCTGCTCTTCGCTGATGCCGCGGGCCACCGCCAGGCGCCGCGAGACATCCTTATAGTGATCGAGTTGCGCCAGGTTCGGCGCATCCGAAATGAAGGCCATGAACCAATCGCGGCCCTGCGTGGTCTTGCCCACATTCACCAGCTTGATGCGGTTTGACGAGGCCGCCAGTTTGCGGAAATAGCCCAGCGCGTCCTCATAAGTCGCCAGGTAAAAATCGTCGCCGGGCTTGTGGCCGAGCACGGATTCCGGAGTCGGAGCCGGCGCCTGCGCGAATGCGCTAACCGCGAGCAACAGGAATACCAAAAGCCGCCGGCCGAAGGCCGGCATCCTTCCATTCTGACTTCTGACTTCTGTCTTCTGACCCCTGTTTCTCATGGCACCACCACCAGTTTGTATTGCTCCAACAGATCGTCGATCCTGAATGCGCTGAAATCCCGCATCCGCAGGTCCGCCGCCAGCCGCTTGACCTGCGCCGACCATGTGGCTTCCGCCCGCACCACGGCCGCATCGTCCACCTGTGCGCGCAAATCGTCGAGCAGCGGAATGCGGTCGCGCTGGAACGCGTCCAGAGCCGCTTCCAACTGCTTGCCCGGCTCGGCCGCCAACGGCCCGCGCGCCGTGAAATAGGCGCGGTTGAGATCCAGCAGCCGGGTCAGCTCCGTCTTCACCGCATCGGCTTCCCTTCTCCACGCCGCCTGCTGCGGATTGCCGCCGGCGCCGCCGCGTCCGCCGCGCCCTCCGCCGCCGCCAGGAGCTTCCGGCGCCATCGACGAGTTGAAATACAACGCGTTGAACAGGAACTTGTAGGTGCCGTGCGATTGGCCGCGCCACTGGGGCCGGAAGCCCAGCAGGACGACGTGGCCGCTGCCATAGTTGGCGTCGAGCGCGGCCGCCTTGCCTTCGATCAGCGCCGCGCCCAGCAGAAACCCGCTCACCAGCGGGCTGCGGTCCTTACTATATGCGGCCAGCACTTTGCCGCGGAAAGTGGGCCGCGTATCGAAGACTTCGTTGCGCTCAAACATCACCGCCGGAGCCGCCGGCAAGCCCGCCACCACAGGATGATTGGGCTCCTTGATCTCCACCCGCAGCAGCGCGCCGGAGCAGAAAAACTGGGTCTGGCTGAGCCCCGCCAGAACGTTGGTGACCGGCAGGTTGAATTGCTCGATGGCGAAAGCCGCCGCGTTCCCCAGCGCCACCAGCGTCCCGCCGGCCGTCACAAAAGCGCGCAACTCCTCCGCGCCCGGTTCGCCGATGCCGCCCGCATATTGCCCCGGCACGGTCCCGGCGCGCGCTCCGTCCATAATCTGGCGTGTTGCCATCTCGGCAATCACGATGGTGTCGAAGCGATCGCGCAAATGGCCGCCGAGCACATCGGGGTTGTGCAGCACGGTGAACGGGAAGTGAAACTGCTCCAGGATCCAACGCGTCCAGCCCGCGTCGATGTTGCCGCTCCAGGGCTCGTAAATCCCGATGCGCGGCTTCTTCACCACCCACGCCTCCGGGGCTTCCTTGAGCGAAGTGGCGTTGACGCCGTTCCTTTTCAGAATCGCTTCCGCGTTGCCGCTGGCGTAAATGGTGCTCTCGGTTTTTGCGAAGCTGACGGTTCCGCCGCCATCCAGAATCTCATTCACCGCTCGCAGCGCCGCGTTGCTGTTGTGCGAGAAGGCGAACACCGGCCCCGCGCCTTCCACTTTGCCCGGCAGCGGTTCCACTTTTTCGATTTTCCGCAGCAAACGCCGCGTAGCCTCGGTAACGGGCTGCGCCACGGTCACTACTTCCACGCCCATCTGGATGGGCAGCGTCCAGCCCGTGACGTCGTAAGGCGTCTGGGCCGGCGCAGCCTGCCCGCCCGCAGCCGGCGCAGCAGCGGCCGGAGCCGCGCCGCCAGCCGCCCCAGCACCGGCCGGAGCCGCCGCAGCGCCAGCCGCGCCGCGACCACCACCGCCGCCACCACCGCCGCCACGCCCGCCGCCACCACCGGCCGCCGCAATCGTCGGAGTCGCCGGAGCCGCCGCGGCAGCCTCGCCGCGGCCGCCACCAGCCGCTGCCGCCGGTGCAAACGTCACGGTCACCGCCGCGGGACGCGGCATGTCCGGATACTTCTGGATATCGAACAGCTCTTTCACCAGCGCCGCAAACGGCTGGTCCATCAGAATCACGAAATCGCCTGCCTTATAGGCAGAGCCGTTGGCCGTGAATTCCTTAGTCGCCTGATGCACTTCAATGCCGTCCGTCAGCAGCTTCTCCACCAGGGTTTCCGCCGTGGGCGTGTCGCGCTGCTCGCGCGGAATGATGTAAGCGAAGGGCGGGTCCTTGGTGAAACGAACGATCACGTCGTGGCCCGCGCGGTACCGGTCGTAGAGCAATTCCTCGCGGTTCTTCGACGCCGTATCGAGCACCGCCATCGACGCACTCAGCGTGTACCGCACCGCATCGCCCAGCCGCCACCATCCACCGCGCCACGGGCTCGCATAATATACCTCGGTGTGCAGATCCTGCTTGTCGCGCGGAAACTCGTCGGTAGTGTAAAAGTGCGGCGTGGCGTATTCGTAGAGCGCGGTTTCGGTCAGAAAGGAGACCGTGTTGCGGAAATTGTTCACGTGATCGACGAAGCCGGGATACCAATCGTCGAACCGCCCGCGGTGCATGGCGCCGGGCATATCGTGCTCGTCCAACCACGCCGCCATGGCCGTGCCGAAAAGGTTCACCCAGCGGTACATCAGCGGGTGCGGATTCAGCGAGACCGGGTCCCCGAACGGCGGAATCCAGATGCGCGCCGGAAACGGCGCAGTCTGGTGGTGGTTGTAAAACACGTTCGGGTAATATTCCAGTTCGGTCTTGGTGATGACCTGCGACTCGATCATGTTATTCATGTAGCCGTCGCGGTTGTTATCGTGCCCGATGTATTCCTGGAACAGCCCCGGCATGGGGCTCACCTCGTACGGCGTGCCCAGGTTACTTCGATACCAGTTGGCCACCATGTTCTGGCCGTCGGGATTGATGGAGAACCAGAGCAGCAGGATGACGTTGTCGAGGATCGTCGCGGTCTCCGGGTCGTTGGCCGTCACCAGGTTGTAGGCAAGCTGAATGGTCATCTGCGCCGGCGCCACTTCGGTGGAATGGAGGCCGCCGTCGATGTGTACCATCACCTTGCCGGTGTGGGCCAGTGCGTGCGCCTGCTCCTCGGTGAGCCCCTTCACCAGCGCCAGCTTGCGGGCCGTATCCTTATAAGTATCCAGATTCGCCAGGTTCTTGGCCGAAGAGATGATGGCGATATCCCACTCGCGCCCTTGCGAGGTCTTGCCGACGCGCACCAGCTTCAGCTTGTCGGTGGAGTGCGCCAGCTTCTGGAAGTAGCCCAGCGCGTCGTCATAAGTGGCGAGATAGAAATCGTCGCCGGGTTTGTGGCCCAGCACGGATTCCGGCGTTGGCGCCTGGGCCAGCGCAAGGCAAAACGGAGCCAGCAGGAACGCAGCAGCAACTTTCATAAGAAAGGATAGGCTATCACGTCTTCCTGGTGGGGCATGCTTTAGCTTGGAGCGCCGGGACTACATCCCCACTTTTCGCAGCGCCGTGTCCCACTCTTCCGCCGTGATCAGCGGCAGTGCTGCCTGCTTCTCATCGCTCTCCCTCAGTTCCACCGCAACCGACTTCTCACGCAGCGCCGCGGCCAGTTCCGGGCTGCCCCACATATCTTCATCGAACCCTTCGATCGCAAACAGCCGGTACTTCCCCGGCGGCATCTTCTCCAGGAGGAACTGCCCGGCTGGGTCCACCTTCACCGAATCGCCCAGCGCCTCCGCGTGTGAGTGCTCTTCATCCATCCAGACCACCGTGGTCGCCAGCCGAGCGGGCGCGTCCGCGGCGCGCACCACGTGTCCCTTTACCTGCGCCATGTTCGCGCTGAACACTGCCTGCACCGAACCGGGAGCACCGTTGCGCAGGTCGAGCACCGTGTCCGGCCGCGCCTTCCCATCGATAATCAAGCTTTTCAGGTATCCTTCCTTGCCGTTCCAATCCAGCCAGTACACGCCGGCCTTGAGCCCGCGCAGAACGTACGAACCGTCCCGTTTCGCTGAATTAGACCCACGCACATCTCCGGTTGCCATCTCTCGTGCCCGCGCCGGGAACTGATTGGAATTCTTCGGTCCGTTGATGATGGAGATCGGGACATCAAACCACACGGTGGGCGCCAGCACGAGACCATCCACATCGCCGTCGGTGAGGTCCACCACCATCTCAATGCTTGGCGTAGCGAAAGCGTGGAGCGAGTATTTGCCCGGGATCAGGTTGTGTATGGAGACCGAGCCATCCTTGCCGATCGAGGCGCTGATGCGGCGGTTGTTGTTCTTGGTGTCCCAGGCTTCGAGCGTCGCCTGGTCCTCGTGCTCCACTCCTGGCGCCAGATGCGCCGTGAGACTTCGGCCGCTCACGCGAGGCAAAATGGCAATCATGATACCGACATCCTGCCCCGGTTCCAGCGATACCGGAGTCGCGCGCTCAAACTTGAAGCTGCCGCCGAAGTACGTGGCAGGCCCGCTGCCGGGAACCGGCTGCCCTTTCTCATCGAGGCCCGCGGGATCTTCGCTCTCTTCGGCGCTCAGGTAATAAACTCCGGGAACAAGCGGTCCGAAGTGGAATGCGCCGCGGTCGTCGGAATCAACCTGGGAGATCCAGTCGCTGTTCCAGCGGTGTTCGTCGGAATCCCAAATCCTGTGCCAGAGCCTTACTCGGAGGTTTTCGAGCAATTCGCCGCTGGCGTTCGTCACGGTGCCCGCAATCGACGCGGACCTCGTCATCTTGAGCGTCACGGCAGGCGTTTCCGCCACGCCGTCGACTTTCAGATCGAGGCCGGATGTCGTTCCCAACCGCCCGCCATACACAAGTGGCATGTACGCGGCGCGTTGCGCGATCAGGTTGTAGACGCCAGCTTCCAGGCGCTCGAAACAAAAGGCGCCTTGCGGGTCGGTCAGGCGAAGGATGGCCGCCTTGTTCTCCTTTCCCGAAGGCTTCGCCAAGACTTTTGCGCCGGCGAGCGGCTTACCGGTTCCGACATCCACCACCGTCCCGCTGATTAGGCAGGCGGCCATCCCGGCGTGTGCGAATGCCCCGAGGAGCAGCACCACCCGGCAATTCACGGCTTCACCTTTTCGATGGCGCGCTCGATATCCTCCGCCGTGAACGGCGAGACCTCCACGTGTGCGCTGCCCTTCTTTTCCAGGTCCACCGTAGCGCCGCGGCTTTGCAGTTCTTTGACGAATGTCATGTTCTGCCATAGATCTTCGTCGGAGTTCGGGCTCACGAATACGAGCCAGCGGCCGGGCGGCACGAAATGAAACTGGAATTGTCCGCTCGCATCGATGTCGGCGCTGCGCGCTCCCGTGTTGCTGGTGTATCCGTCCGCCGAAACCAACACGGCGCGCACGGCCGGCACCGGCGGCTGCGCAGCGCCCGGAATCGCATCGGGCCATTTGACCGTCCCAACGACGTCGCCGGTTCCGGTGCCTAGGATGATCTCAAGTTCCCCCGGCGCGCCATTTCGCAAATCGAGCTTGGCGCCCTCCACAGGCTGCCCGCCCACCGTAACGGACTTCACGTAGACATCGCCTTCGAGAGTCCGTAGTGCATATTCCCCGCACTGCATGGCGGGCCAGACAAACGCCCCGTCCTGGTCCAGCGAAAAGAAAGGTCCGATATGCAGCAGGTACCAATCCAGTTGCCGCAGATAGAGCCTCACGGA
>JBEKQS010000280.1:0-6433 GCA_049519475.1 Bryobacteraceae bacterium
AATTCTTCCTGGAGCAATTCGAGCGCTTCCGCAAAGGCGAAACGCTGCTGAATGTGGTTGACAAAAGCCGCGGGTATTGAAGGCAAGGGCTGCGCCCTTGATGTCCCTTCGGGACATGGGGAGTCAGAAGTCAGGAGTCAGAAGTCAGGAGTCAGAATGCGGCGGGTCCATTCCGATACGGTTCGGCGGTCGCCGGGAGTTGCCGTGAAATCTACGGGCCGGGCCTCGCGGGCGGCGGCGAGACAGGTCCGCAGCCTCTCGCCATCCACTTCGTAGATGCCCAACTGGTTGGTGTCCAGGTAGTCGATGGTGCTGGGAGTGGCGGCGCGATTCACCGTGAAGCGGCTCTTCATGTAGACCTGATCGAACACCAACATGGTGGTTTGATTGCCGCGAAAGACACGCCTGCCGCCGGCGCAAATCTTCGCATCCATCGGCTTGCCATCCTGAAAGCAGGAGAGCATGGACCACTCACCTTCCAGTTCGGCTACCGGTTCTCCGGCCGGTTGTACCCGCTCCGGCGCGGCGCCGGCCACTGCTCGGGCCAGCGTCTCCAGTGCATGACCGGTCCCCGGCTCCGCGGCGAACCTGGTGGGACGCTTGACACCAGCGAGGCCGATACAGATTCTCCAGGAGTCTCCATCCAGCTCGTAGATGCCGAGCGAAGTCTCTCCCTTGTGGGGACCCTTGTGGAACTTCACGTCGAAGGTCTTGGGCGTTGCGGTGGCGTCCACAACCATTGTTCCTTCATAGTGCGCGCCCATGGAGAGGCTGGTGAAGTTGTTTCCCTCAATCACGATGCCGGCGCTGCCGGGCGGGATGCTGCGCCCGTCCATTTCAAACGCGATCATCTGCCACTTGCCTTGCAGTTTCTCCAGATCGGATTTGCCCACAATTTCTGTATATTCGAGGAAATCGGCCGGGCTGTCAAGAGGTTTTTGCGTCCGGCCGCGGATAGAATAAGGATTCACCCCATGCAAAAACGCATCTCCCCCGCTTCGGCGATTTCCGGCGAGATTTCACTGCCCGGCGATAAGTCCATCTCGCACCGCTACGCCATGATCGCTTCCATCGCGGAAGGCGCAACCCGCATTTGCAACTACTCCACCGGCGCGGATTGCCATTCCACGCTAGGATGCGTGCGCGCGCTGGGCATCGAGGTGGAAGGCGCGGGCACGGAGTTCGTGATTCAAGGCAAGGGCCTGGATGGTTTGCGGAAGCCGGCCGGGGATCTGGATGCCGGCAACTCCGGCTCGACCATTCGCATGCTATCCGGCATCCTGGCGGCGCAGCCATTCGGCACCCGCATTTTTGGCGACGAATCGCTTTCGCGGCGGCCCATGCAGCGCATTCTGGCGCCGCTCGGGGAGATGGGCGCGCGGATTGCGGCGCGCGACGGCAAGTTTCCACCGCTCGAAATTCAGGGCGGGGAATTGCGGCCCATCGATTACACGCTGCCCGTCGCGAGCGCGCAGGTGAAGACGTGCGTGCTGTTGGCGGGGTTGTTCGCGGAAGGCGAGACGTCGGTCACGGAGCCGGTCCGCTCGCGCGACCATACCGAGATCGCCCTGCGCGAATTCGGGGCGGAAGTGACGGTGGTGCGGCAAAGGATTACGCTGGCGGGCCGGCCGAAACTGACGGGGCGCGAACTGGTAGTACCCAGCGATCTTTCCTCGGCCGCGTTCTTCATTGTGGCGGCACTGCTGGCGCCGGGCTCGAAGCTGTCGATTAGCGGCGTCGGATTGAACCCCACAAGGTCGGCGCTGCTCGATTTCCTGATCGGGATGGGCGCCCGCATCCGCGTTCCCAGCCTGGAAAGCAGCCACGGCGAACTGGTGGGCGATCTGGTGGTGGAGCATTCGGAACTGCGCGGCGGCACGATCGATGGTGCGCTCACTGCGGCGCTGATCGATGAGATCCCGGTGTTGGCGGTGCTGGGCGCGGCGACCGAAGAAGGCCTGACGGTGAGAGACGCTTCCGAGTTGCGCATCAAGGAGACCGACCGCATCCGCACCGTGATCGACAACCTGCGGCGCATGGGCGTGGAGGCGGAAGAACTGCCGGACGGCATGGTGATTCCCGGCCGCCAGAAGTTTCACGCGGCGGAATTCGATTCCTGCGGCGATCACCGGATTGCGATGGCGTTTGCGGTGGCGGCGCTCGGCGGCGATGGGGAATCGGTCATCGAGGGCGCGGAGGCGGCGTCGGTGTCGTTCCCGGAATTTTGGGAAACGCTGGCGGGCTGCGCGGGGAAATGAAGAATTTACCGCGGAGACGCGGAGGCGCGGAGAAAGACAACGGCAAATGCCAAAGCAGGGAGTGAGGAGAAGGCAGCCATGTTTCGGCTTTTTTCAGGAGCCTCTCACTTAGGGCTGCTGGTGAGCAGGTTCAGGCGCGGGGCGAACTGGTCGGCAATGCTGAGCGCGATCTCGGCTTGCATCTTCTTGGTGTCGCTTACCTTGCGTTCAAGGCTCGCCACGCGGATGTAAGTCTGGTCGGGCAGACGAATCAGGTTGGCCAATACCCGAATGCCCAGCGGGCTTCGCTGCACCTGGCCGAGCACCACGTAGCTGACGCCCAGCGACGAGCCGATGGCCGCCAGGTCGCGCCGGTCTCGCGGCAGGCGGAGGATGGCGGCTTTCCCGATGACGTCGTAGCGGCCGGCGGCGGCAGCCGACAGTTCCGCCGTTACCGAATTGGTGAGGGCATCGGCGAAGCGGTCGTAGTCCCGGTTGCCGGTTTCGTTATCAAAACGCGCGACGGCCACGCTCATCGCGGGGCGCGCGGTCCACGGGTGCGAGTACACCAAGGCGATCACGGCCATCAGTGCCACAAGGAGCGCGGGCGCGAGCAGGCGGCGAATTTCGCGGCGGCGGTAGGGTGCAGAAGGCCTGCGCGGTGGTTGAGCCATGGAATGCTACGCGGCGCGCAGGTGCGCGATTAGTGCGTCGAGCGCGATGCTCTTCTGAATGTTGCGGCGCATCAAGCGCGCGATCTCGTCCACTTGGGCGACGGCTTTGCGAATCCAGGCGAAGGCGATCTTGGCGGCGAGCGCGTCGAGCTCGCCGCGAATGTCATAGTTCCGGATCTCACCGGAGCCCTGGCTGAGCAGCAGCAGGTCGCGCAGCAGATCGTAAAGCACTTTGAGGTGGAGCTCGAGCTTCTCGCTCTTGGTGCGGCCGATGGTTTCGGAGACCGGCACCCAGGCGCTGAAGGGCGCGGCGCCGGCGGCCACTTTCAGCAGCACCAACATGGCGGCGCGGCGCTTGTCGTAGTCTTCGAGGTCGATCGAAATGGCGAGGCCGGGACTGCCGGCGGCGAGCGCGATGCGGCGCTCCGGCTGGTCCAGCGCCCGTGCGCCCACGAAGGCCGCCATCTCCTGGCGCGAGAGCGGCGCGAACTGGAAGGGCACGGCGCGGGAGCGGATGGTGGGCAGCAGGTCGTAGGCGTTTTCCGCCGTCATAATAAGGATGAGGTGCGGCGGCGGCTCTTCGAGGGTCTTCAGCAGGGAGTTGGCCGCCTGGTCGTTGGCGCGGTCCACGTGGTCAATGACGAAGACGCGGCGGCTGCCGTGGTGCGGCAGGAATTGCGCGCGCTCCTTGAGCAGGCGGGTCTGCTGGATGGAGATCTGGCGCAGCGGGCCATCCGGCGCGAAGGTGACGAAATCGGGCTGGGTGGAGAACAGCAGCGGGTCTTCGTTGCGTTTGTCGGCCGGCCATTTCTCGCGCCCGGCGACGATTTCGAGGTTGTGGGGAAGGCTGAGATCGTCCTGGTCGATCTGCTCGGGATGGCGCAGGAACCGCGAGCCCAGGCGGCGCGCCAGGGTGGCCTTGCCGACGCCTTCGGGTCCGGAGAAGAGCAGGGTTTGCGCCAGGCGGTGATGCGCGATCATCTGCTCCAGCGCCTGCGTGACATGCGCGTTGCCCCAGAAATTCTCAAACATAGGCGCTCACAATCTCCCAGACCGCGCGTTCGATGGCGTCGATATCGGTGCGGCCGTCGACGATCCTGACGCGTTGCGGCTCGGCGGCGGCCAGGGCGTGGTAGGCACGCCAGACGGCGCGGTGGAATTCGATGGATTCGTCGTCCAGGCGGGTTTCGCAGTGCGGCGCGGCGGCGTTGCGGGCGCGGGCGCGTGCCAGGCTGGATTCGGCATCGACGTCGACGAGCAGAGTGAGATCGGGCTTGAGGCCGCGGCAGGCGATGCGTTCGAGCGCGGCGACGGCGTCGGGGCCGAGGTTGCGCCCGCCGCCCTGGTAAACCAGCGAGGAATCGGTGAAGCGGTCGGAGAGCACGATTTCGCCGCGTGCCAGAGCGGGTGAGATCCACTCATCCACGTTCTGCGCGCGGGAAGCGAAGTAGAGCAGGATTTCGGTGACCGGGCTGAGTTCCTGGTTGGCGGCATCGAGCAGGATGCGCCGGATCTTCATGGCGATGGGCGGGCCGCCCGGCTCGGCGGTTTCGAGTACGGTGCGGCCCATCGAGCGGAGGCGCGCGGCCAGGCGGTGCATCTGGGTGGTTTTTCCGGAGCCGTCCATGCCTTCGAAGGTGATGAAGAGAGCCTTGTTCACGGGAAACCTCATTGTAGCGGGGGACGGGGTTGGCTGGCCGGGCTGCGCCCGGTTGGACCGATTGCCAATCGGTCCGCAGGTTAACAACCTGCCCCACGGGGTGGGGCTTTTACCCCAATTCTCGCGGACAATGGTGTCGAAGTGTAGCGTTTTCCCCCTATTTTCAGTCTTCTGCGCTTGGTACCCTAAATGCAAGTGAGTGTCATCTGGACGGAGATTGCACATGAATTTCGATCAAGCCCCCATGCTGGTCATCTGGGAAGCGACTCAGGCCTGCGACCTGGCGTGCGTGCATTGCCGGGCGTCGGCGCAATCGGAGCGGAATCCGCGCGAGCTGACGACGGAGCAGGGATTTCGCCTGCTGGATGAGATCCGTTCCTTCGGCGAACCCCTGATGGTGTTTACGGGCGGCGATCCGCTGAAGCGGCCGGACCTGTTCGAGTTGATCCGCTACGCCGTCAAGATCGGGCTGCGAACCAACGTGACGCCGAGCGCCACGCCGCTGCTGACGGCCAAGGCCATCGAAGGTTTCAAAGAAGCCGGCATCACGCGCATGGCCATCAGCCTGGACGGGCCGGACGCGGCGTCGCACGACGATTTCCGCGGCATTCCGGGCACCTTTGAGACGGCCATGTTCGCGCTGCGCTACGCGCGCGACATTGGGCTCGATACCCAGTTGCAGACCACCATCACGCGGCGCAATATGGGCCGCCTGCAAGAGATGGCGGACCTCGCCAAAGAAGTGCGCACCAGGATGTGGAGCCTGTTTTTCCTCATCGTGACCGGCCGCGCGCTGGAGAACGACGACCTGCTGGCGCCCGAGTACGAGCAGGTCTTCGAGTTCATGTACGAGCTCTCGAAAACCGCGGCGTTCGGCATCAAGACCACCGAGGCGATGCACTACCGGCGCTACGTGGCGCAGCGCATCAAGGCCGAGCACGGCGTCACCGAAAACGAGAGCGCCAAAGGCGTGGCGTTTCGCACGGCGGGCGTGAGCGACGGCAAGGGCTTCGTGTTCGTTTCCCACCAGGGCGAAATTTTCCCGAGCGGGTTCCTGCCGATCAGCGGCGGCAATGTGCTCCATGACTCGCTGACCGACGTGTACCGGAATTCCTCCTTGTTCAAGACGCTGCGCGATACCAGCCAGCGCGAAGGCAAGTGCGGAATATGCGAATATCAGAAGGTGTGCGGCGGATCGCGCTCCCGGGCCTACGCCCTGACGGGCGACTACCTGGCCTCCGATCCGCGCTGTATTTACCAGCCTCACATGGCCGACGCCCTGGCGGGCTGACGTGAGTTTGTAACGGGGAGCGCCACCCCGCGCCGTATCCTCCGAGCGGCGCGGGGTTTTTTGTGTCCGGCAGGTTGGGAAAAAGCGACAGGCCAGGAGGCCTGTCGTACCGGGGCTCGGGTTTTTTTGTGATTGCCGCGCTATGATGCTAGCGATGCGCGTCGACTGGCGGGTGGTCGGGATCTGGGCCTGCTTTGTGGCGCGCCTGGCCTTCTATTCCTCCATGCTCCCGCTGTGGGAGGGCTACGACGAATGGGCCCACTTCTCGGTAATCCGCCACATGGCCGTGAGCCATGAGGCCCTGGTGGAGCGCGACGCGCCGGTTCCGCGCGACGTCGAAGCTTCGCTCCAACTCGCCCCCGTGCCGTGGGAAATGCGCTACCTCCCGCCGCCCTGGCTCACCCAGGACTCTTACTGGAGCCTCCCGCGGGAAATGCGCGCGCGCCGCGAAGCGGCCTTCCGCACGATGCCACGGGCCTGGAGCCGCGAGGCAGGGGACGGCCCGTTCCGCACGTACGAAGCTCTGCAGCCGCCTCTCTACTATTGGATGATGACGCCGGTCGAGCGCCTG
>JBEKQS010000281.1:0-6332 GCA_049519475.1 Bryobacteraceae bacterium
ATTCCGAGTTCATTGCGGAGCACCAGCGTTTC
This sequence comes from Bryobacteraceae bacterium, assembly GCA_049519475.1. Taxonomy (GTDB): domain Bacteria; phylum Acidobacteriota; class Terriglobia; order Bryobacterales; family Bryobacteraceae; genus PALSA-129. The sequence goes on from JBEKQS010000281.1 coordinate 33, forward strand.
ACCCGGCGGCGCCTCATCGAAATCTTTGAGGGCGCGGGCCTGCGCATCCGCCGCTGCACTTACGCCAACGCGCTGCTGGTGCCCGTGGCGTTCGCCAAGTTCCGCATTTGGGAGCCCCTGATGCGCCAAACGCCCGCCACCGGGCTGGCCCCGGCGGCGCCCTGGCTGGACCGCCTGCTTCACGCGCCACTGGCCCTGGAATCGGCCTGGATCGGCGCCGGCCGCGGCTTCGCCGCGGGTCAATCCCTGCTTTTGATCGGTGAGAAGATAACTTAAGTGGAGGCGCGCAAGTTTCCATCATTGAGCGTATTTTTCCCGGCGTATAACGACGCCCCGTCGCTGCCGGGGCTGATCCACAAGACTTTCGCGGTCCTGGAGCAGCACGTGGACGATTACGAAGTGGTCGTGGTCAACGATGGAAGCCACGACGATACCGGCGCCGTGCTGGAACAATTGAGCCGCGAGTTCGGACCCCGCATGCGCATCGAGACACATCCGCAAAACCGGGGGTATGGCGGCGCGCTCCGCACGGGATTCGCCACTGCCACCCGGGAATTTGTTTTCTATACGGATGGCGACGGCCAGTACGACGTCGGCGAGCTGCCCGGCCTGCTCGAGCTCGTGACGCCTGAAACCGGGCTCGTCAACGGCTACAAGCTGGAGCGCAACGACCCGGCTCACCGCATCTGGATCGGCAACGTCTACAATTTCTGCGCGCGCCTGCTCTTCCGCATTCGGATTCGCGACATCGACTGCGACTACCGTCTGATTCGCCGCGAGTTGCTGGAGCAGATTCACCTCACTTGCACCAGCGGAACCATTTGCGTCGAGCTGATCCGCAAATTGGAGTTGAGCGGCTGTGTGGTGGCGGAGATCGGAGTGCACCACTATCCCAGGCTGCATGGAAGGTCGCAGTTTTTCCGCGTGCGCTCGCTGGCGGTCACGTTCGTGCAACTGCTCCGGTTGTGGATCAGGCTGGTGATCCTGCAATGAGCATCCCGATGGTGGATTTGCGGCGGCTCCTGGCAGGCACGGAACCGGCCTGGCGCGCCAACCTCGAAGCTCTGTTCGACGGCATGCAGTTTGTGCTGGGCGAGCAGGTCGCGGCCTTCGAGCAGGCGCTGGCTGAATCTTTTGGCGCCGGCCACGCCGTGGCGGTTGGCTCCGGCACGGCCGCCATCGAGCTTTCGCTGCGCGCCGCCGGCCTCGGTGAAAGCGGACGGGAGATCATTGTTCCCGCGCTCACTTCGCCCTTTACCGCGCAAGCCGTGCTCGGCGCCGGATGCCAGCCGCGCTTCGCCGACGTGCTGCCCGATTCCCTGCTGCTCGACCCTGGGGACGCGGAATCACGCGTCCGCAGGCGCACCGCGGCGCTCCTCGCCGTCCATCTTTACGGACAGCCTGCCTCGCTCACCGAACTCTCGAAACTGGCGCGCCGGCGCGGCATCGCTCTGTTGCAGGATGCTTGCCAGGCTCATGGAGCGCAGTCGGACGGCCGCCCCTTCACGCGCTTCTCCCGGGCGGTAGCGTACAGTTTCTATCCCACCAAGAACCTGCCGTGCCTGGGAGATGGTGGCGCCGTGCTCACGGATTCGCGTTCCATGGCACAGCGGCTTCGCCTCCTGCGCGACGGCGGCCGCCGCAACAATCAGAGCAGCTGCATCCGCGCGCTCAACACGCGGCTCGACGAAATGCAGGCCTGCTACCTGCGCGCCTTCCTGCCCAAACTCGCCGAGTGGAATGCCCGGCGCGCCCGCCTCGCCGCGCTGTACGACCAGGCGCTTGCCGGATGCGAGCCGCTCCGTCCGGTGGCGCGCACCGCGGATTCGGTTTGCCATTTGTACGTTGTCCGCGCGCCTCGCCGCAATCGCCTGCGCCAATACCTGGCGCAACACGGCATCTCGACCGGCGTTCACTATCCCGTGCCGCTGCATTTGCAGCCGGCGTTCCGCGATTGCGGAGCGAAGCGCGGGGATCTGCCCATCGCCGAACGCGCCTGCCGCCAGATTCTGTCGCTGCCCCTCTGGCCTTACATGCCGGAATCGGCCGTGGATCAGGTAGCCGGCCGCATCCGCGAGTTCTACGGGCGTTCGCCTGGCTGAAAAATCGCTGTAACCCCCGAGCGCCCCTCGCGCGTCCACAGTAGGTGAGAGCGCCTGACGTCCTTGCAGGAGCACTAAGGAGACTTATGCGCAAGAGATTGGGCGTCGCCGCCCTCACCGTCCCCGTATTGGCTTTTCTGTTCGCCTTCCCCCTCAGCCTCCCGGCGCAGAGCCGCGGCGAGCGCGTGCTCATCACGCAACCGATCAATGAGAACGTCTTGCACCGTCTGGCGGGCAATACCCGTCCGCAAGCCACCGCGGAGAACGACGCCGGCCCGGTTCCCGACAGCCTCACCATGGAACATATGCTGCTCCAGATGCAACGGCCTGTCGAGCAGGAAACGGCCCTGCGGCAGTTGATCGACTCGCTGCACAATCCCAAGTCTCCCAACTACCATCACTGGCTCAAGGCGGCGGAATTCGGACAGTCCTTCGGTCCCGCGCAGGAAGATATCGCTACCGTCACCGATTGGCTCCTGTCGCACGGCTTCCAGATCAACGTGGTTTATCCGAGCGGAATGTCGATCGATTTCTCCGGCAACGCGGGCCAGGTGCGCTCCGCCTTCCATACCGCCATTCACTATCTCGATGTCAATGGCAGCCGGCACGTGGCCAACATGAGCGATCCGCAGATCCCCGAAGCCCTGGCGCCCGCCGTGGCCGGCGTGGTTTCCCTGCATGATTTCCAGCCGCGCGCCATGAAGAGAGCGCACGCCGGCTTCACCTTCTCTTCCGGCGGAAACGCCTTTCAGACGCTGTCACCGGCGGATCTCGCCACCATCTACAACCTCAACCCCTTATTCGCCGCCGGCACCGCCGGACAAGGTCAGACCATCGCGGTGCTCGAAGACAGCGACCTCTATAGCACCGCCGATTGGGACACGTTCCGCTCCACCTTCGGCCTTTCGCAATACACTTCCGGCACACTCACCACGGTTCACCCGGCTCCGGCCAGCGGCGCCAACAACTGCCTGGCGCCCGGCGTGGCGGCCGGCGACGATGGCGAGTCCATCCTGGACGCCGAGTGGTCGAGTGCCGCCGCACCGGCCGCCACGATCATGGTGGCCACTTGTGCCAGCACCCGGACCACCTTTGGCGGACTGATCGCCATGCAGAATCTCCTGAATTCGGCCGCCGGACCGCCCAGCATCATGAGCATCAGCTATGGCGAATGCGAAGCCGGGAACGGCGCAACGGCCAATGCCGCCTACAACTCCGTCTTCCAACAGGCGGTGGCCGAAGGCGTCTCCGTTTTCGTGGCGGCGGGTGATGAAGGCGCCGCCAGTTGCGATGCCGGCGCCACCGGTGCAACCCACGGAATCGGAGTAAGCGCCTTTGCCTCCACACCCTATAATGTCGCCGTGGGCGGCACTGATTTCGGCGACTCAGTCGCTAACACTAACAACTCCTATTGGAATTCTACTAACACCACAACTTATGGTTCGGCGATATCATATGTCCCCGAGATTCCCTGGAATGACTCCTGCGCCGGCTCGCTGCTGAGCGGATACTTCGGCTATTCCGTCAGTTATGGCGCAACCGGCTTCTGCGCCAGCAATGCGGCGCGCCAGTACAGCTTGCAAGAGGTGGTGGGCGGCAGCGGAGGTCCCAGCGGCTGCGCTACCGGTTCGCCTTCCGCGTCCGGTATAGTAAGCGGCACGTGCCAGGGCTATGCCAAGCCGGTCTGGCAAACCGCCGTGACGGGCATTCCGAACGACGGCGTTCGCGATCTCCCCGACGTTTCCCTGTTCGCGGGCGACGGCATTTGGGGCCACTATTACGTGATGTGCTGGTCCGACGTGCGCAACGGCGGAGCCCGCTGCACGGGAGATCCGAGCACGTGGGCAGGCGCCGGTGGAACGTCCTTCGCGTCTCCGATCATGGCCGGCATTCAGGCCCTGGTCAACCAGAACACCGGCAGCGCGCAAGGCAATCCCAACTATGTCTACTACCAACTTGCCGCCAACGAGTATGGCGCGGCCGGCTCTTCGATTTGCAATTCGAGCAACGGTAGTGCCGTGGACCCCGGCTGCGTTTTCTATAACGTCACGCAAGGCGACAATGCGGTGAATTGCGCCGGAAACCAGAACTGCTTCGGTTCTACGGCCTCTGCGACGAGAGGCCGCCGCACCGTGGTATCCGCCACGGGCGGGCTCTCTACCGCCGGCGGGTCTTATGCTCCGGCGTATGGCGCCGGCATCGGCTGGAACTTCGCCACGGGTATAGGAACGGTGAACGCTTATAACCTGGTGACTAACTGGATTACCGGCCAGTAACCGTCGTGGCGGGGCACGCTTTAGCTTGCCCCGAACGGGGCGCAAGCGGCGCCGCCGGTCCCGGCAATATCACTCGCCGAAAGACCTGCCGGCGCGAGTCCGGTTTGACCTTGCTATTCTGGAAACTGGCAGAAACAGGAAGTCAGGATTCCCGACTGTCTAAAATGGACTGCGTTTTATGAATACCACAGGGAAAATCCAAAGCAAAGGCCAGGTCACCATCCCTACCAGCGTACGGCGCCAGGCCGGCCTGTCCAAGGGCGATTTGGTCAACTTCGCATTCCAGCGCGGCAAAATTGTCATCACCCCCAGGCTGGTGATTGACCGCTCGAAGGTTTCCACGGCCGACGACGAGTACACCCCAGAGCAGAGGCGCATCATTGACGCCAGGCTGGCCAAGGGTCTGGCCGACATTGAAGCCGGCCGCACTTTTGGCCCCTTCAATACCATTGACGAAATGATCGCCCACATGAAACGCGGACTCCGGAACAACGCCGCGAGGCGAAAAGTCACCCGCTCCCGATGAGAATTCATTACTGGCCAGGTGCAAGGAAGGCGCTGGAAGACGCCCCGGCCGCAGTGCGGAAGGCTTTTTTCAAGCAGGTGAGATTTCTGGAAACCAACTTGCACCACCCTTCCCTGCGCGCCAAGAAGTACGACGAGTCGCAAGATCTCTGGCAGGCTCGCGTCAACAAGGACTGGCGTTTCTATTTTCAGATCCGGCGTGACGTCTACTATCTGGTGGATATTATTCCCCACCCCAAGAAATGATCCCTATGCCGCACCCCGCCAGCCGGTGATTCCCAGTACTGCTATTCGGGAAACTGGCGGAAGCGCCGCGCGTTCGCCCGAGGAAGCTGTGGATCAGGCCGTGCGCGCCCTCCATTCATCGACTACCGGCAAGAGACCAGTTCATCAGCAGGTGGATAACCTGGCCGACCTGTTTGCGAAATCTCCGTTCCACGGCCTCGATATAGATTTTGAGCGCGATAAGGACACCGGCCGGGATATCGCTCTGTGAACGGCTACCGGTCCGGCAGTTCCGATGCTGTTCGCGATCTGGTTCACTGACTTTCAATTCATCGGAGACGTCTAGTATCTGGTGGATCTAATGCCCCACGTGTTAAATTGGGGGAAACGCTCCCCTCATGATGGAAACCCAAGGCACCACAGGCGAGAAATTTCAGAAACTGGTCGACATTATGGCCCGCTTGCGAGCGCCGGGCGGCTGCCCGTGGGACCGCGAGCAAACCTTCGACACCATCAAGCCGTTCACCCTGGAAGAGACCTACGAGGTGCTCGATGCCATCGATCGCCGCGCGTGGGGAGAACTGGCCGAAGAACTCGGCGACTTCATGCTGCAGGCAGTTTTCTACGCGGAGATAGGCGCCGAGCAGGACCTATTCAGCATCGATGACTCGCTCGATGCCATCAATGAAAAGCTCGTTCGCCGCCATCCGCACGTGTTCGGAGAGCAATCCGCCGAAACCGCGAGCGATGTGAAGCGCATTTGGGGCCAGGTGAAAGCCGCCGAGAAAGTGGACCAGGGCAAGCATGGCGAAAGCCTGCTGGCCCCCGTGCCGCGCGCGCTGCCGGCTTTGGTGGAAGCGCAGCAGATCGCTTCGCGCGCCGCCGGCGTGGGCTTCGATTGGGAGAATCCCGATCAGGTGCTCGACAAACTCCACGAAGAGCTGGCGGAATTCCAGAAGGCGCGTCAAAATGCGTCGCAGCAGGAGATGGAGGACGAACTCGGCGACATGATCTTCGTTCTGGTGAACCTGGCGCGCTTCGTCAAGGTGGATCCCGAACAGGCGCTGCGGCGGACCAACGCCAAGTTCCGCGAGCGCTTCGGCTATATCGAACGCAAGCTGGCCGAGCGCGGCCGGACACTGGAAGATTCCAGCATCGCCGAAATGGAGGAG
>JBEKQS010000282.1:0-8121 GCA_049519475.1 Bryobacteraceae bacterium
CGCTTCGTTTTCGAGGTGCCGTCGGACGGAGCGTCAGGCGATCTCTATGTGGGGGTAATCGGTCTTCCGATGTCGGGCTACGATCCGGTCACTGGGAAGGGCGCCGTGCAGGACATCTTAGCGCTTGATTTCGAGCGGGTAGAAAGCCCGAAACGCCTGACCTGGGAGCTATGGAATTTTTACAACGTGCCGGATGGCTTCCACCATATCGGTGAGACTCGGGAGTTGAGGATAACCGGTATCTTCGCCGACGGCGCAAAGGTATTGCTTAGCCGCTCCAAACTAACGAAATACGAGTCCAGCGCCCCGTCCGTCGTGAAGGTGGACGCCACAGGGAGTGTTACTGCTGTTGGCCCCGGGTCGGCGAAGATCACGGTGAAGAACGGCAGCGCGACAGCGGAGGTTCCAATCACGGTGCCCGTTGAGTGAGCCAACGGGCCGGCCCCGTAATTGTCCGCCGCGAGCGGTAAATAAGTTTAGGCCTAATTAGTTGTCCGGCAGTCTGGTTGCGGGCGCCAGCCCTTGCGGCTGTTCGTGCGCATGCCGCTGGCGGCAGTGGCGAAGGAGACGAGATGAATCGACGATTAACACAGGCTCTGCACTATGTTTATATTGCAGTAGCGTCACTGCTTTTGCCCTTTTCCCCTGAAATACTCCTCGGGCAGACAGTCCAGATTACCTCGCCCCAGGATGGGTCGGTCGTCAGCTCCGGACAGACCCTGACCGTAACCGTAACCGCCGACCCATCGGCGGTCCAGGGCGTCGCCGTACTCGGCCAGTCTCCCCTCGGGTCGGCCCCGCTGCTTACTGCCCCGCCGTACCAGTTCAACATCGACATCCCTTCCGACATTACGTCCGGCATCTACTCCCTCACGGCAATTGGCATTCCGCAGTCTGGCACAAATCCGATTATGAGCCCGATAACTATCGACATCGAGCGATCGGACATGCCGGTGCAAGTGTGGTCGGAACTGTCGTCGATCTTGTTCGGTTACGCTGGCGACACCGACTACCTGTTAATCACCGGAGTATTCGCCGACGGCTCGCGAGTGGTCCTTACACGCTCCACTCAGATCACCTATTCGTCCGACACGCCTGCGGTTGCAACAGTAGACGGAACCGGTCTCGTAACCGCCATTGCACCCGGCGCCGCGAACATCACGGCCACCTATGGCAACGCAACGATTGGCCAGACCTCCGTTACGGTCCCAGTAACTGTTCCACCGGCCGTGGCGATCCTGGCCCCGGTGACGTCCCTCTATGTATCGCAATCCGAGCATCTCACGGCCCTGCTAAACATGGCGCCGGGCGTCGATGAGACCGTCACGTGGTCCATCAATCCAGCATTGGGTAGCATCGACAACACCGGACTATAGACGACACCATCCTCTTTAGCGTCCTGGCAAGGCGTCACTGTCACGGCAACCAGTGTGGCCGACCCTACGAAATCCGCTTCCGCGCAAGTTTGGGTATTTCCACCTGTGTCGACCGGGATCACTCCGACCGCAGCTACCCTGACGGCGGCTCAATCTCAAGTCTTTACCGACACGGTTACGAATGGCGGCACCGAAGTAATTTGGTCGGTCAATCCGAACGGAGTGGGCACTGTCCAACCATATCAAACTCCAGATCCGAATCGTCCGTTCGTTGAGATTTCAACCGCAACCTATTTCGCTCCGGCGCCTATCACTTCCCCGCAGACCGTGACGATCACCGTGACCAGCGTATACGACAATAGCAAAACGGCGTCGGCACAGATCACCCTCGTGCCTTCCGTTGCCGTATCGGTCAGTCCGGCCAACGCCACGCTCTATGCCTTCCAGACCCAGCAGTTCGTGGCTACCGTGGGTTACAGTTCGCAAGCGGCCGTCTGGTCCATCAGTCCGAGCGTCGGCGCCATCGACGCAACCGGTCTGTATACGGCGCCCGCGAGCGTCATCTATCAGCAGACCGTCACCGTGACCGCGACCGGCCCGGATATTGGAGCGGGAGCGTATTCCGGAACAGGCGCATGGGTGGCCTCCACGGTTGGCACCTCTTACGCCGACCTTGGCCTGGTTGCATCCACTTCCTACACATACACCGTAGCGGCCTATGACGCGAGCGGCATTGCGTCCGCCCAGTCCGCCGGTGTCAGCGCTTCAACCCTAGCCGGCATTCCAGCAAATTTAATTGCCTACTATAACTTCAACGAAGGAGCGGGCACGGTCCTGCACGACTCTTCAGGGAGTGGCAATAATGGCACGATTAACGCCGCAGCCTGGAGTAATTCGGGGAAATACGGGGGGAGTCTGGTCTTTAACGGCACTAGCAGCTATGTCGTCGCGCCTAATGCCAATCTTAGTACTGCGATGACCGTGGAGGCCTGGGTGAATCCGGCCGCCGTCAGCTTTGGTAACGTGGTTGTGGAGGACAACTGCTTTGGCCTGCTCAACCATGCATACGCTGGCCCCGAGGGGTTTGTGATCAACGGCGGATGGTTCGAAGTCGATGTCCTTCAGAGTCCATGGGTCCCACTGCCTTCGAATGCGTGGACCCATCTTGCAATGACTTACGACGGTTCGGTCGAGCAACTCTTCGTCAACGGTGTCCCGGTGGCCAGCCGGCCGCAGTTGGGCCCTATCAACAATGAATCGCAACCGATGTACATTGGGGGCCCGTTTCAGGGCGGAGATTATTCCAGCGTTTTCAATGGAATGATCGACGAAGTGCGCATTTACAACCGTGCACTCAACCAAGCGGAAATTCAGAATGACATGGCGGGGACCGCCAATGTTAGTATCAGCTTGAACCTGGCAACCGCGACGCTCAATACCCTTCAAACCCAGCAGTTTACGGCCACAATCACGGGCAGCGGTAACACCGGGGTCACCTGGTCGGTGGCTCTTGGAGCGGGTGCGCCGACGGGAGCGCAGCCGGGCGTGATAAGCCCAACTGGGCTGTACACACCTCCTTCGTCGGTTACCGCTCAGTATACGGTGACCGTAACCGCTCAGAGCCAGGCCGACCCGACGAAGAGCGCTTCGGCGATTGTGACTCTTGTTCCGGCACAGCCAGCCGCAGCCCCGACCTTCAGCCCGTCCGGCGGGACCTACACCGCCGCGCAGACCGTGACGCTGCACAGCACCACATCCGGCGCAACCATTCGCTACACGCTGGACGGCAGCACACCCAGCGAGACCGCGGGAACGGTGTATACAGCGCCGTTCGCCATCAGTAGCACGACCACCGTGAAGGCCATGGCCTACGCCGCCGGGCTCACGGACAGTTCCGTTGCGACCGCCATCTACACCATCCTGGCCGCGGCGCCGACCTTTAGCCCCTCCGGCGGGACGTACACCGCCGCCCAGACGCCGACGCTGAGCAGCACCACATCCGGAGCGACCATTCGTTACACGCTGGACGGCAGCACACCCAGCGAGACGGCGGGAACCGTCTACACGGCGCCGTTCGCCATCAACGGCACGACCACCGTGAAGGCCATGGCCTACGCCAGCGGGCTCACGGACAGTTCAGTAGCCACTGCCATCTACACCATCCTGGCCGCGGCGCCGACTTTCCGCCCGTCCGGCGGGACCTACACCGCCGCGCAGAGCGTGACGCTGCACAGCACCACCTCCGGCGCAACCATCCGCTACACGCTCGACGGCAGCACACCCAGCGAGACGGCCGGAACCGTCTATACAGCACCGTTCACCATCAGTGGCACGACCACCGTGAAGGCCATGGCGTATGCCAGCGGGCTCACGGACAGTTCGGTTGCCACCGCCATCTACACCATCCTGGCGGCAGCCCCGACCTTCAGCCCGTCCGGCGGGACCTACACCGCCGCGCAGACCGTGACGCTGAGCAGCGCCACATCCGGCGCAACCATCCGTTACACGCTGGACGGCAGCACACCCAGCGAGACCGCGGGAACGGTCTATACGACGCCGTTCACCATCAGTGGCACCACCACGGTGAAGGCCATGGCATACGCCAGCGGGCTCACGGACAGTTCTGTTGCCACCACCATCTATACGATCAACTGACGGGACCGCATCTTAAGCTTATGCCTTTCGAAAATGGAGAGAGCACCAGGGCGGCGGTCGGAGCGCTGTCCCTTCGACGACTATTCGGTGCCGGTCGAGTCGGGACACCGCGACGCGCTGGTGAAAGAGTTTGGCACGCTATTGACTGGACGGCGATCTGGAGATCGACAACAACCGCGCCGGTTAACCCGCCGCCCCGCACGCCCCGCGCTATTCTATTGGCTTGACGCCCCAACCGAATGCCCCTCAGGCAAAACAGCCGCCCCGCGTATCCGTGGTGGTCGTCTCCCGCAACCGCGCCGCGCTCTTGCGCCGCTGCCTGGACTCCCTCGAACAATCCGAAGCCCGTCCCACCATGCAGGTGATCGTCGTCGATAACGGTTCCACCGACGGCAGCGCCCAGCTCGATACCGCTTTCCCCGCCGTTCAATTCGTCCCGTTGCCCAAAAACTTCGGCCTCACCAAAGCGCTCAACATCGGCTGGCGCGCCGCCGACGCCGCCTACGTCTTCTTCCTCCACGACGACACCGAAGTCCAGCCCTCCACCGTCGCACGCCTCGCCGATGTGCTCGACGCCAATCCCGACGCCGCCGCCGTTTGCCCCCTGCTGGTCGATGCCGAAGGCCGGCCCGCCCCGCAACTCGGCCACCTCCCGCCCGATGGTGACTGGCGTCCCGCTGAACCGGCCGGCGACGACCCGTTTCCCGTCGAATATCCCCGCGGCGCCGCCCTCATGATGCGCGTCAGCCTCATCCGCGCCGTCCGCCAGATCGACGAGCGTTACGGCCAATTCGGCAGCGACGCCGACCTCGCCGCCCAGATCCACAAGGCATCCAAGAAGCTTTCGCTCGTCCCCACCGCCCGCGCCCGCCACGCCGGCTCCCAGAGCTACTCCTCCGCCGAGCGCGCCGATTTCCTCCTCGGCCGCGCCCTGTTCCTTGAAAAATATCGCGGCTTTGGCGCCGGTATCCAGGCCCGTCTCGGCTCCGTCCTGGGCCCCCTGGTTTCCTTCCGCTTGGGCGTCCTTCGTTATACCATCGCCGGCCAGAAGATCGACGGCACTCAACCATAGCCAGCGCGTGGCAGTTTACCTTTGATATCTAGCGTTTGATCCCCCCTCCCCGATAACATTAACCCCATGGAAACCATGCTCTGGATATTTCTGCCCGGCTTCGTCGCCATTGCGTCCGCACTCCTGGCCTGGTTCATCATGCAATCCCGCATGGAGGTTGCCCTGGCTCAACAGCGCGAACAGTTGGCCGAATCCCGCGGAGCCCTTTCCGCCGAAAAAACCGCCGTCCGCGACTCCGTCGAAATCGCCGTGCGCGCCGCCGAAGAGCGCGCCCACCGCCAGGCGCTCGAAGGATTTTTGGGGGAAATGAGAATCGAGCAGCGTCACTACACCCGCGAAAACAAGCTCCTGTTGCACAACCGCAAATGTCTCGTCCTCCAGGAGCGCATGTGCTTTCGCAACCTTCCCCTCTCCGATTGGATCGAGCATGAGATCCCTCTCGAAGATGGCGCCGACCTCGACCGCCTGGTTCAGGACATGACCGTCTTCGACAAGTCCGTCGTCAGCATCGCCGACCGCCCGCGTTCCCTCAAAGCTCTCGCATAATCTGTCTTGCAAGCTGTCTGAATGTTCTGCTACTGCGAAGACTTCATTTCGCTCGTGGCGCACGCACTCGGGCGTGCCGCGTCGACACTCGTGTCGACGCCTGGCGGCATCTCAACCCGCACGCCGCAGCCACTTGATTGTATGATGAGGAATTGAACCCTGGGGGAGAGAACTGTCTTGCGCAACCAACGACTTCACATCTGCTTTTTTTGCTTGGTTTTGACTGCCGGATCGGTGGCCGCGCTCTCGATCGGCAAAGGCGACCCCGAGAAGGGCAAGGTAGTTTTCGAGCAGTGCGCTATCTGCCACAATCCGGATAGCGACGAAAAAAAAATGGGCCCCGGCCTGAAAGGCCTCTTCAAGAAGGACAAGCTCTCGAGCGGCAAAAAGCCCACCGAAGCCAACGTCCGCGCTCGCATCGATGACGGTGGCAACGGTATGCCCGCCTACAAAGACATGCTCAGCGACCAGGAAAAAGACGATCTCATCGCCTATCTGAAGACCCTGTAGGACACCCTCCTGGCCTGTCCAGGGCAATGGTGGGACAAGCGGCGCCGCGTGGCCAGGAGGCCTGGCCGCGAAGCCTGGCCTAGATCTCGCGGAGGCCGCCCGCGGTAAGATCGCCAATCGGCAGATCTACAATTTGATTGGCCTCGCGAGGTGTGGCCAGCTCCACCTTCACATAATTTCCGCTGAGTGCAATGCCGGTTTCGTGCAGGGTGACGGCCGACAGAGTCCGGCCAATCATGCTCTTTCGAAACGCCAGATTTCTGGCCGCCGCCAACTGGCGCAACACGCGGTTGCGTTCCTTGCGGACCGGAACAGGCACTTGCGCCGCATCTTCGGCTGCCGGTGTGCCGGGGCGCTCGGAGTAAGTGAACACGTGTAAGTAAGTGAATGGCAGGCTCTCGATGAAGGCGCGGCTCTCTTCGAAATCGGCGTCGGTCTCACCCGGAAATCCTACCATCACATCCGCGCCGATGGCGGCCAGCGGCATGAGAGCGCGCGCCTTCAGAACGCGGTCGGCGTAATGCCGCGGCCGGTACTTGCGGTGCATGCGCCGCAGGGTACGGTCGCAGCCGGACTGCAACGGGGCGTGCACATGCGGAGCGAACCGCGGCGATTCGGCCATCATCCCCAGTAAGTCATCGGAAAAATCCATCGGCTCCACGGAACTGAGCCGCAGCCGTTGCACTTCCGTCTCCGCCAGGAGTCGCCGCAGTAAGTCGGCCAGCCTCATCCGGCTGCCCGATTCCTTGCCCCAGCGCCCCAGGTTGATGCCGCTCAGCACGATTTCGCGATACCGCTGGCCCAAGTTGCGCACTTGAGCGACCACCTGGTCGGCGGGAGCGCTGCGGCTGCGGCCGCGCACAAAGGGGATGATGCAGAAGGAGCAGCGGTTGTTGCAGCCATCCTGAATCTTGAGGTTGGGCCGCGTGCGATCTCCGGCGGCATCTTCCACGGGCGCCGACAGAAAATCGCGCTGCGCGAAAATATCCCCCACGTGTATGTTGCCGTGATAGGGAGTGTGATCGTTCGCCAGAATTACTAAATCGGCGATCTGGTTCTTATGCGAGTTACCCACCACCCACTCGACGCCCGGCAAGGACGCCAGCTCTTCGGGAGCTCTTTGCGCATAGCAACCGGTCACCAGGATGCGCGCCGCGGGGTTTTCGCGATGCACGCGGCGAATGGTCTGCCGCACGTCGTCGTCGGCCGCCGAAGTGACGGTGCAGGTGTTCAACACCACCAGATCGGCGCCGCTGCGAGCGCCGGCCCCTACCAGCCCTTTGGCCGCGAGCAGTGATTCGAGCGCTGCACCGTCGGCTTGGGTAGCCCGGCAGCCGAAATTTTGGACGAAGTATTTCCCCACCGCGATCTCTATTATAGCCGCCAAAATCAGAAAACGACTTGCACCTCCCGCATCGGCTGTGATAATGTTGCTCAACCTCGGACTGGAAGAGGGTTGGGTTCGTGGAGGGATTCCGGGATGCTGCTTGCACCCATCATTTGGGTTCTGACGGTTGGGATCGTTTACTTTTTTGCGGCCAAGACATGGTGGTTTCCGCCTCCCATCAATCAACACGGAATGGATTACGATGCGCAATTCATGCGCACCCTGATCGTGGTGGGAGTGGTGTTCACGCTGGCGCAGTTCGCCTTGGGCTGGGTGATTATGAAGTTCCGCAACGATGGCGGAAAGGCTTCACACTCCCACGGGAATAACACGCTGGAGACGCTTTGGACCAGCGCCACCGCCATTCTGTTTCTGGGCCTGGTGGTGATGGGAACCAAGATCTGGGCGGGCGTGCATTTCGATGAGGCTCCGCCCGACGCTATCCCCATCGAGGTCATGGCCAAACAGTTCTCCTGGAACTTCCGCTACACCGGCCCGGATGGAAAGTTCGGCCACACCGACCTGCATCTCATCAACGACGCCGGCGGCGACCCGTTCGGCCTTGACCCGAAGGA
>JBEKQS010000283.1:0-6273 GCA_049519475.1 Bryobacteraceae bacterium
TCCGCTCAACCCGCGCTGTTTCCGCTGAAGGACATCCGGGCCGGCATGCACGGCACCGGCCGCACCGTTTTCACGGGCGGGCGCATCGACGAATTTCAGGTGGAAATCCTCGGCGTGCTCGAAAACATGGGCCCCCGGGAATCCATCATCCTGGCGCGGCTCTCGGGCGGGCCGCTCGAACAAACCGGCGTCATGCAGGGCATGAGCGGCAGCCCCGTCTACATCGACGGCAAACTGGTGGGCGCCGTCGCTCTCGGGTTCGCCTACTCCAAGGAACCCATCGCCGGCATCCGGCCCATTGAGGACATGATCCGCCCCACCACGCGCGCCGCCGCGCCAGCGCGCAGAACGCCCGTGGCGTGGGCCGATTCCGATTTCACACGCGGCATCCCCAGGCCCGAACCGGCCTCGGCCGCCGGCGCGCAACTGGCCGACATCGCCACTCCGCTTTCGTTCGGCGGTTTCACCCGCGCCACGTTGGAGACCTTCGCGCCGCAGCTCCGCGCGCTGGGCCTGGAACCCCGCCAGGGCATGAGCTCCGGCGGCAAACTCGGTCCCGCCATGGGCAATCCGGCCGACCTCAAACCCGGCTCCATGATCAGCGTGGAACTTCTGGCCGGCGACTACAACGTGGGCGCCGATGGCACCCTCACCTACATCGACGGCAACCACGTCTACGCTTTCGGCCATCGCTTCCTCGATCTCGGAGTTACCTCGATGCCCTTCGCGCTTTCCGACGTGATCGCGCTGGTCCCCAACACCAACACGTCATTCAAACTGTCCACGCCCCGGGAATGGATGGGAGCCATCAACCTAGATGGCAACACCGCGGTTTCGGGCGAGCTCGGCAAACGCGCCGCCATGGTGCCGGTTTCGCTGGCCGTCTGGCGCGGCTCGACGCGCATCGAAACCTACCAGATGCAGATGGTGGACGATCCGCTGCTTTCGCCGCTGCTGGAGCAGATGGCGGTGTTCTCCGCCATCGATGCCACCGAGCGCAGCGTGGGCGCCGCCACGGTTCGCGTCACCGGCGAAATCCAGTTCCAGAACGGCTCCGCGCCGGTCCGCCTCCAGAACATGTTCGCCTCCGACAACGGCTCCGCCATGCAGGCTTCCATCTCCACGGCCTTCCCGCTGGCTTACGTGATGCAGAGCGGCTTCGATTCGCTGCGGCTGAAAAGCGTCGACCTGCGCATCGAAGCCTTCGACCAGAAGAAGGAGCTGGCCATCGACGGCATCTCCGTAACGCGCCGCGAAGTGCGCGCCGGCGACAAAGTGCGGCTCAACGTTTCGCTGGTGGGCGAGAACGGCGCGGAGACCGTGCGCCAGGTGGAATACCAGGTGCCGATGGGCGCCGAGCCGGGCATTCTCTACTTCACCGTGTCCGATGCCAACACCGCCAACCTCACCGATTTCCGCCAGACGCTCGCCGCCAATCCGCGCAGCGCGGCGCAATTGATCTCCACCGTCAACAATCTGCATCCCAACAATCGCGCGTATGTTCGCGTGTGGCGCACCGACCCGGCCTTCCAACTGGAAGGCGCCGACCTTCCCGATCCGCCGCCCTCGGCCGCGCTCATCCTGGCCGGAACCCAATCGAGTTTCGCCGGCATCTCTCAGACGCGCAATTCCAAAATCGCCGAAATGGTAATCGACGCGGGCGACGTCATGATATCCGGCTCCAAAACCATCCAGGTGGAAATCAAGGAATGATGCCTTCCCTTCGTCCGTTCGCCCGCCTCGCCGTGGCACTTGCCGCGCTCTCGACGGCCCTCACGCTGGCTCTGCTGGCCAGCGGCACTCAGACCTGGGAGATGAATTCCTACGCCGATTTCCTGCGCGGCCACTTCAACGGCACATCGCTGAGCCGCGACGGCCGCCTCTCGCTCGCGCCCCAGGTGGATACCGTTTTCAGTTCCGGCCAGCCCGTCATCTGGGCGGCCGCGCGAGCGCCCGATGGAACCATCTACGCCGCCACGGGACACCGCGGACGGGTCTACGCCGTCGACGCCGCCGGCAAGCCGTCGCTGCTCTTCGCCGCCGAACAGCCCGAAGTTTTCGCCCTCGCCGTCGATTCCAAAGGCGCGGTCTACGCCGGCACGTCGCCCGATGGCAAGGTCTATCGCATCGTCGACGGCAAGGCCGAGGAGTACTTCGCGCCGGGGACCCGCTACATCTGGTCGCTGGCGGCCGGGCCGGATGGCGCGCTCTACGTCGGCACCGGCGATCAAGGCAAGATCTTCCGCGTCGATGCCGCCGGCAAGGGCGAACTCTATTACGATACCGGTCAACAGCACATCACCGGCCTGGCGGTGGATTCGCAGGGCCGCCTGCTGGCCGGCTCCGGGCCGAACGGCATTCTCTATCGCATTACCGCGAAGGACCAGGCCTTCGTGCTCTACAACGCCCCGCTGCCGGAGATCCGCTCGATCGTTCCCATGGCCGATGGCACGGTTTACGCCGCCGCGCTGGGCGGCTCGGTTGCCAGGCGCGCGCAAAGCGCCGCTCAGGCCGCGCAGGGAATGCCCAGCGGCGTCCTGCCCACCGTCACCACGACGATTACAGTGGAGGCGCAAGTCAGTCCCGGTGGTGAAATCAAGCCGCCCGAATCCAAGCCGCAGCAGCCCGCCGCGCCGGCGCAGGGCAGCACGCAATCCACGCCCGTGGCGGAAGTGCCGGGCGTCGACAAGTCCGCCGTCTATCGCATCAATCCGGATAACACGGTGGAGACCCTGTGGAGCTCCAAAGAAGAGAACGCCTACGACGTGCTGCCGCTCGAAAAACAGATTCTCTTTTCCACCGATCAGAACGGCCGCATCTACGGCCTGGGACCGGACCTTCGCGTGACCCTGGTCACGGAAACCAACGAAGGCGAAACCACGCGCCTGCTGCCTGCCGAGCACTCCATTCTGGCGGCCACCGGCAACACCGGCCGCATCTTCCGCATGGGCGAGAAGCCCGGTTCGGCAGGCTCCTATGAAGCGCCCGTGCACGATTCCGGCACGGCCTCGCGATGGGGCAGCCTCAGTTGGCGCGCGGATGTGCCGGCCGGCTGCTCGCTCGCGTTCCGTACCCGCTCCGGCAACTCCGCCAGGCCGGACCGCACCTGGAGCGACTGGTCGGCGCCGCTCACCGAACGGACGAGTTCCCGCATCACCAGCCCCAACGCGCGCTACATCCAGTGGAACGTCGAAATGGCGGGAGCCGCCGCCGGTTCCGGTTCGACGCCGATGCTCGACAGCGTAACGCTGGCCTACTTGCCGCAGAACTCGCCGCCGGTGGTGAGGAGCATCAGCGTCAGCACCCAGGCGGCGCAGGCAGGGGCATCCAAGACCTCCGCCGCGGCTCCGGCATCGACCGCCGCCGCATATAGCGTAACCGTCGGCGATACCGCCGATGCTTCCGCCACGTCCGCCGGCACTCCCACGCAGACCCTGGCGCGCACCGCCGCCCAGCAGATCGTGATTACCTGGCAGGCCGACGATCCCGACGGCGACCGCCTGCTCTACAACGTGTATTTCCGGGCCGACGATCAAATCCAGTGGATGCCGCTGCGCACCAACCTGCGCGACAATTCCCTCATTTTGGACGCCGACGTCCTGGCCGACGGGAAATATTATTTCCGGGTGGTGGCCTCGGATCGCGAATCCAACCCGCCGGCCACCGCGCGCGAGGCCCAGTTGACCAGCGCCCCGGTGCTGATCGACAACACGCCGCCGGTGATCTCGATCGGTGCGGTCCGCTATGCCAACGGCGCCGCGCACATCGAATGGGAAGCCGCCGACGACGCCTCCGCGCTGCGCCGCTGCGAATACTCGCTGGATGCCGGCGAGTGGGTGCCGATGGAAGCCGCCGATGGCGTGATCGATTCTCCGCGCGAAAAATTCGCGCTCGACCTCAAAGGCCTGGCCGCGGGCGAGCACCTGCTGGTGATCCGCGCCGCCGACAGTGCCAACAACACCGGCCTGGCCAAGATCGTTCTGAAGTAGCGGATGGGCTGAATCGCCCGCCGCGATGTGCCACACTACCCCTTGTGCGGCTCAATCTGCGAATCTTTGCCTGGCTGATCCGGCGAAGCCTTTTCGCCGCAATCGACGACGGTTCTTTCTCCAACGCCAAAGGCGCCGCCTATTCCGCGCTGCTCTCGTTTTTCCCGGTGCTGGCTTCCTCCGCCGCCATCCTGGTGCAAACGCGCGCCGAGTATGTCTCCAAGACTATTGAAAACGCCGTTTCCGCAATCGTGCCGCCGGGAACCGAAGACCTGGTGGTGCAACAGTTCCGCGTCACCGGCGCGCGGCCCCTTTCCGTGCTGGTGGTGGCCGGCCTGATCTCCCTGTGGGCCGCTTCCGGAGCCATCACGAGTCTCATTGAAGGTTTTCAGATCGCCTATCGCGTTCCTCGCAATCGCGATTTCTTCCGTTCGTCGGTGGTTTCCATCGGGATGGTGCTGCTCTCCGCCGTGCCGCTGGTCTGCGCCGCGTTCATGATCTTCTTTGGCAGCCAGGTGGAGAGCACGGTGCTCCACTGGATGAAAGTCGATCCGTATCTGAGCCCGCTCTCCTGGGTGGCCCGGCTGGTGAGCCGCGGAGCGCGCTACGCGCTGGCCTTCACCACGTCGGGGCTGGTGGCTTGCGTCTTGTATTACTTCGGCCCTTATCGCCGCCAGCGGTGGCGTTACGTCTGGCCCGGCGCCATGTTCACCAGCGTCCTGTGGCTGGCGGCCACCTCCGGCTTCGCGTGGTATGTGCGCCACCTGGCGCATTACAACGTGATGTACGGTTCGGTGGGCGCCGGAATCGCGCTGCTGGTCTGGATGTACATCATGGCGGCGATCGCGCTCATCGGGTGCGAATTCAACGCCGAGTACGAGCGCGCCGCCGGGTAGGCTCTGAGATTTCAGACACTACCCGCCGCTGCTGGTCCCGCCGCGCATCCGGTACAATCGCAATAGTGAAGATTGCAGTCGCCCTCCTCCTGGTTGCGACTCTTGCCCAGGCGGATATACCGATGACGCTGGTCTCCGAAGACGAGGCCGAGCCGATTCACAGCGCCATCGTCCGCAAAGAGGCCTGGACGCTCGATCCCGTCCGCCGCTTCCGCGCCGACGCCGACAAGCGCATGAAGGAAGGCCCCTGGACCGTCACCACCGACCGTCCTAAAAGCGTCGAGCTCGATTCTCACGATTACTACAGCGAAGCGCCCTATTACTGGCCCAATCCCGATAATCCCTCCGGCCCCTACATCCGCAAAGACGGCCAGACCAACCCCGCCCGATTCACTGCCAACCGCACGGCGCTGATTGCCATGTCCGACGCCGTGCTGTCGCTGGGCGCCGCCGCTTTTCTTCTCGACAATTCCGCTTACGGGCAGCGCGCCGCGGCCGATGTCCGCGCCTGGTTCCTCAATCCCAAGACCCGCATGAATCCCAGTCTCGATTTTGCCCAGGCCGTTCCCGGCCTCAATAACGGGCAGGGCGCCGGCGTCATCGATGGCCGGCCCTTCATCCGCGCCATCCAAGGCATGGAGTTCCTGTCGCAGACCTCATACTGGGCTCCCGCCGAACAAGCCGCCGTCCGCAAATGGTTCGAAGAGTACCTGCACTGGCTGACCACCAGCAAGAACGCCACCGACGAGAAAAAAAGCGGCAACAACCACGCCTCCTGGTGGACCGCCCAAGTGGCCGCCGTGGCCAGTTTCGTGGAAGACGGCCGCACCCAGCAGATGGCCTTCAATTACTATCGCGACCGCATCTTCCCGCGCCAGATCCGGCCCAACGGCAGCGCGCCGCGGGAAGAGGTTCGCTCCCGTTCCCTCACGCTTTCCGCCTTCAACCTGGAGGCATTCACCCTGGTTTGCCGCATGGCTCAAGTGCACGGCGCCTCCGGAACGGCCGACCTTTGGAACATCCGCGCCAGGAACGGCGCCACCGTCAGCACCGTAATCGATTATCTTTCCCCATACCTCGTCGACCCCAGGAAGTGGAGCAAGGAACAAACCGTCGAGATTCCCGCCGACTCTCTGGCATTTCTGGCCTTCGCCGGGATGGGACTGAAGAAGCCCGAATACCTCGACCTGTTTCGCAAGCTCGAACATTCCGACAACGCCTGGATCACTCTGGTCGATCTCATGGCCAGCCGCTTCGAAGCCGCCGCCCACCAGACCCGCCATTAACTTGTATTACATGCCTGTGAATTCTCCTTCCCTACGAAGATTTCGTGGAGCCGGCTATCCAGCCTGCAACGCCGACATTCTTGAGGATGATGAAAAAGTCCG
>JBEKQS010000284.1:0-6236 GCA_049519475.1 Bryobacteraceae bacterium
TACGATCTGGGTCTTCAGCCCCTGGAGCTTCACCGGTCCCCTGCCATTCGACCTGCGCCATGCCTGGAGGATCCCTTCGAACTCCCTGGCGGGGTCGCCTCGATAGGGATAAATCACCACGGTTCCGGGGGGTCCTTCGAGTTGGCCCTGCGCATCACTCCTGGCCCGGAAGGGGTGGGTCGGGTCAATCGCGCCCTTCATCACCCCCACGTTAACCTGCTCGCCATTCGGCCCCTGGACGCCGATTGCGCCATGGCCGCTGTTGGGGTTCAGCTTCCAACCGTCGGCAATGCCGATGCTGGCCGAGTTGTCTGACGCGGAAACCGTGTGCAGCGCGGCAGCCGGAGCCGAGCCTCCGCCGCTGGCCGGGCCGGAAGCCGAGGCAGTCTTTGCTCCAGCCGGCGAGCCGGAGGTTGCCGCGCCCGCTCCACCCGGATGCCACACGCTGAACAGCTTGGTGAGCATGGGGTTCACGGTGGAGCCGAAGCGCGCCGCATCGTCGCTGATGAGGGCCGCTTCGACGCGATTGGGGCCGGATTCGGAGGCGATGACCAGGCCTGCCACCTGTTTGTTTCCACCCGGGTGGTTGACCACTGTAAAGAAGACGGCAACTGAATCCGTGCCGCGCAGCCTGAAGATTTTTCCAATTTGCGGCTTTTCGCCGCAGTTGTTATGCAGACCGCGCAGCACTGTGCCCATGGCTGCCGCCTGGCTGGCCGCCCCGTCCACCACTCCGTAGACGATTTTGCCGCCTTGCGGGTTGTCGATGGTTTTCAGCGCGGTCTGAGCCTGCGCCGTGTGGACACAAATCCCAACAAAGAACAGCCCTGGAACCAACGACACGGAGAATCGCTTGTTACCGCGCATGATCGTCACCTCTTTCTGTTTTTCCCGGAACCTTGTGGGCATTCATAATAGGTAGCGTGAAAAGGGCGCCGAGTGCCTCACGGAAGAGCGAAGAAAACCCACGTTTAAGAGTACCAGAGCGAAATACCCGTTTTGTGTGCCCGGAAATGTTAACCTAAAACCGTATCCGGACGGAGCGTCCATTGGATTCCTCCCCAGGCGAGATCACGCTGCTCCTGCTGAAATGGAAGCAGGGCGAACCCGATGCCTTGGAGCGGTTGATGCCGCTGGTTTATCCCCATCTGCGCCAGGTTGCAGCCGCCTACATGCGCAGGGAGAGCAATCCCGGCGTGCTCCAGGCGACCGCCCTGGTCCACGAAGTCTACTTGCGCCTGATCAGCCAGAAAAAGGCGGAATGGGCGGATCGCGCTCACTTTTACACCTTCGCGGCCAAAGTCATGCGCATGATTCTGACGGATTACGCCCGGAGCAACGATGCGCAAAAGCGAGGCGGCGGCGCCCAGCATGTCCCTTTGAACGAACAAATGCCCTGGATTCAGATTGGCAGCGAGTCCATGATGGAACTCGACCACGCATTGGATGAGCTGGAGGCGATCGATCCGCCAAAGGTTCAGCTCGTCGAACTCAGGTACTTCCTCGGATGC
This sequence comes from Bryobacteraceae bacterium, assembly GCA_049519475.1. Lineage (GTDB taxonomy): Bacteria > Acidobacteriota > Terriglobia > Bryobacterales > Bryobacteraceae > PALSA-129. The sequence continues at coordinate 1,512 of JBEKQS010000284.1, forward strand.
ACGGCGGAGGAGACAGCCGGAATCATGCAGGTCTCCAAAGCCACGGTGGACCGCGAAGCGAAGTTCGTGAAGAGTTGGCTCTACCAGCGCATTCATGCGGACAGGAACGTTCCATGCGAGGAATGCCACTGATTCATTCCGCCGGCAATCTACGCAGACCTTAAGCAGCACGCTAACCGGGAGTAGCCGATTGTCCACGGAGAAACCAATTTTGGAACGCTGGCGCCGCCTGGAAGCCATTTTCCACGAAGTGGCCGAGGCTCCCCATGAGGAGAAGACCGCGCGCCTCGAAGCACTCTGTGCGGGAGACAGCGACCTGCTGCAAGAGTCCAGTTCCCTGCTCCGTGCCTCGGACGACGAGGAACACTTCACCGCCTCCTTTGTGCCCCCCGATCCACGGGAATTCCAAGAGACGCACATCGGCCGGCGCATCGGGCCGTATCAACTGGAAAGACTGCTCGGGCGCGGGGGCATGGGGGCGGTCTACCTGGCTCGCCGGGCGGATGGGCAATTCGATCAGCAGGTCGCCGTAAAGCTGATTGACATGCCACTTGCGAGCGACCTGTTTCGCGAGAGATTCCGGCAGGAACGGCAGATTCTTGCGCGGCTCAGTCATCCTCACATTGCACGGATGCTGGATGGGGGTGTCAGTGAGGACGGCGAGCTTTATCTGGCGATGGAGTACGCCAATGGCCTGCCCATTCAGCGGTACTGCGCGCAACACTCCCTCTCCGTCCGCCAGCGCATCGAACTCTTCCAGTCGGTTTGCACCGCCGTTGGCTTCGCGCACCAGAATCTTGTCGTCCATCGGGACTTGAAACCCGATAATATTCTTGTCCTGGAAGACGGCACACCGAAACTTCTCGACTTCGGCACCGCCAGGCTGCTGACTTCCGTGGATGCCGTCGCGGAAGGCGAATTCACCCGCCAGGGCTTCCATTCCTTTACGCCGCAATACGCCAGTCCCGAGCAAGTGCTGGGACAACCGATCTCGACCGCATCCGACATCTACTCCCTGGGCGTGCTTCTCTTTCTTCTCTCCACCGGCGTGCTTCCCTATGAGTTGAAGGAGTTCACAACCGCGGAGATGGTCCGCGTGATCTGCGAGGAGCAGCCGCCCAGGCCGAGCGAGAAGGCTGCTCCCGGCACGCTGGACCCCGACATTGACGCCATCGTTTTGAAAGCTCTCCGCAAAGAGCCGGAAGAACGCTACGCCAGCGTCGAGCGGCTGATTGCCGATCTGCAAGCGTATCTGGACGGCCGTCCGGTGGCGGCGCATCGGGGCAGTTTCCGCTATCGTGCCGGCAAATTTGCCCGCCGGAACAAGCTTGCTCTGGCCGCCTCGGCGCTGCTGTGCGTAACCCTGGTGGCGGGAATCGGCGGCGTGATCTGGCAGTCCCGCATTGCGAACACCCAGCGCCGCAAAGCGGAGGCCCGCTCGGAAGACCTGCGAAAACTGAGCAATAGTCTGCTTTCGCAAATCGACGAGGCCATTCAAAAGCTCCCCGGCTCCACGCCGGCCCAGAAGCTCCTGGTGAGCACGGTGCTGGAGCATCTCGACCGCGCCGCCAAAGATGCCTCCGGCGATCCACAACTGGAACTGGATCTTGCGAATGCCTACACCCGATTGGGCAATGTGCAAGGCAATCCGTACGATCAGAACATCGGCGATCCGCAAAGTGCGTTGACCAGTCTGGACAAAGCCCTCTCCATCTCGACGGCAGTGGTTCGGCAACAGCCGGGAAATGCGGCCGCGGCGCACGCTTTGGGGTGGGCGCAGCAGTCGCGAAGCGAGGTGTATTTCGGGATGGGCAGAACGCAGGAAGCGGTCGCAACGATGCGAGCGGCGGCGGCCACTTTCGAAGAACTGGCATCCAGACCCGATGCCAAGGTTGATGCCTTGATGGACGCCGCTACCGCCTATGGGGGCCTGGGCGATGAGTCAGGACAAAGCGGCACGGCGAGTTTGAGTGATCCAGTGGCCGCGCTGGTGGCATTTCGTAAATCGCTGGAGATCGACGAACGCATCGTCCAGCTCGATCCCGGCTTCTCCCGTGCGTTGCGGGGAGTCGCCGTGAATCGCATGAAAATCGCCAACGTGGAGGCTGAAGCCGATCCCGCCACAGCTCTGCTCGATTACCGCAAAGCCATTGATGGCATGAACGCCCTCTCCGAGGAGGCCAGGAAATCCCTCCCCAACCAGCGCACTCTGGCTTACATGATTCGTAAGAGCGGAGCGGCGCTAAAAGAGGTTGGAAGATACCGGGAAGCACTGTCTGACCTGGAGCAAGCCAAAACCATGTTGCAGCCTTTCTTCGCTGCGGATCCCAATGATACTCGCGCCGGAAACGACTTGCTGGCAACCTTGGACAATGAAGCGGAATGCTATGAAGATCGCGCGAAAGGGGTTTTCACGGAGGAACCGGCAAATCGAAACGCGGACGCCGCCAGTGCCCTGAAAAGCTTGTCGGAAGCGCGTTCTCTCACCGAACATCTTCTCCAGATTGAACCGCACAACGTTGACCTGCGATCGACGCTGGGCCTGCTCCTGGTCCGCATGAGCCGGCAACAGGGGGCGCTCCATCAGACAGAGGAAGCACTGGATCTGGCGACAAGAGGGGTTGCCATCCTGAAGGCTGTAGGGAAACAGCCAAACGCCCAGGGCTTCGATCTGGATGCGGTTTCGACGGGCTTGACCATGGTCATGCCGGTGCGGCTTCGCGATCCCCAGTTGGCCGTGGAATACGCCGCGCGCACGGTGGACATGAGCCATCGTCAGAAGCCGGGATTTCTTCTCACTCTCGCACGCGCCTGCCGCGCTGCCGGTCAGCCCGAAAAAGCTCGCGCGGCAGCCAGGGAAGGACTCGCGCTTCTCCCCACCGCGACCCCCGCCACGGTTCCCTCCCGCATCCGCAAGCAATTGCAAACGGAACTGGTCGAGTAGTGGCCTGGCGGAGCCGCGACCGTCTTTGTGGGACCGGCCTACTGGCCGGTCAGCCCGCGGAGCGCGCCTGCAGCGTGTCGACCCGCCAGGAGGCCGGTCCCACTTGGCTGCCGATCAAGAATACGTGAGCGAACTTGCGAAACGGCGCAATCAGCGAATCGAACCTTAGCCCGCGAAGCGGCGCCGGGCCTTCATTCGCGGCCCAAAACTTCTGACCCGCATCTGCCTCTCCGGTCTGGAAATCGGCATCACGATCACCGGAGCCGTGGATTTCACCTCGCGGGGAACATCCGCCGAGACCTGCTGCCTCACCAAACGCGTGGTCAAGGTCCGCTCGATGTGCGCAATATCCGAACGCTCCGCGCGCGTCGCAAAGGTGGAAGCCGTTCCGCGCGCGCCGGCACGCCCGGTGCGGCCCACGCGGTGAATGAAGTCCTCCGGCACTTGCGGCAGATCGTAATTCACCACGTGCGAGATTCCTTCCACGTGAATGCCGCGGGCCGCCACGTCGGTGGCCACCAGCACCCGGTACCGGCCATCCTGGAAACCCTTCAGCGCCATGTTGCGTTGGTTCTGGCTGCGGTTGCCGTGAATCACCGCGGTTTTCACGCCCTCGTGGGAGAGCTTCTTCGACAGCCGGTCGGCGCCGTGCTTGGTGCGGGCAAACACCAGGAAAGATCCGTCATTCTCGCGGAGCATGCTGTGCAGCAGGCCCAGTTTGCGGTCCTGCTCCACTTCGTACAGGTGCAAATCCAACTGCTCGATGGGCTTAGTCGTGGAACCGCATTCGATGCGGATCGCTCTGGGCACCTGCGTCTCGACCAGATGCTTGACCGATTTTTCGATGGTGGCCGAGAACAACATGGTCTGGCGATCGGCGGGCAAAGCCGCCATGATCCGCCTGACCGCGGGCAGGAATCCCATGTCGAGCATGCGGTCGGCTTCGTCCAGCACCAGCATATGGACATTGCGGAGATCCACCAGTTGCCGGTCCATGAAGTCCTGCAGCCTGCCCGGCGTCGCGATCAGCACCTGCGCGCCGCGGCGAATGGCCGTCAATTGCGTTCGTTCGTTGACACCGCCGACAACCACCGCGGTGTGAATCCCGGTGCCTACCGACATCTTCGAGAATACTTCGTCGATCTGGATGGCCAGTTCGCGCGTGGGAGTCAAGATCATGCTGCGGATGCCGGTGCGCGGTGTCTGGGTACCCAACAGGTGAATCATCGGCAGGACAAATGCCAGCGTCTTGCCGGTGCCGGTCTGCGCCGTCGCGACCAGGTCTTTCCCGTTGAGCGCCGGTTCGATGGCTTGTGCCTGGACGGGGGTGAGTTCGGTAAAGCCTTGCCTACCGAGATTGCTCTTCAACAGAGCGGAGAGGGGGAGTTCAGAAAAAGTTTTCATTTAGCTTTTGAGGGAGGAAAATCGCGAGCCGACTACCTAAAGAGGGGAGAGGGGGTTGCCGATCAACTTCCGGAGCTTCCAGTATAGCAGATTGGTGCGGCATGCTTAGCTTGCCCGCAACCCATTCCGCACAGAACCGCGAATGTCAGTGAGCGGCCTCCCCCAACAGGCCGCACGGCCGCTCGCTTACGCTTGCGGTTCCGTGCCGAGGGCGACCCTATCGATGGGCGATGCTCGGAACCGCGGCGCGCCGGTGGAGCGGCCGCGTCTGCTCCATCACTTCGTGGAATACTTCCAGCGTCCGCCCGGCCGTCTTCTGCCAACTGAATTGCGCCGCCCGCTGCAACCCTAACCGCTCCGTCCGCGCCCGCAACTCG
>JBEKQS010000285.1:0-6150 GCA_049519475.1 Bryobacteraceae bacterium
CCACTACGATTACGTCCCGCAACTCCAGTCCGACAAGATCATCGCCGCCGCCAAGGCAGCCAAGGCCGGGGAAGAGGAAGAAGAGGAGTAGCGGCCCGCCCCCCGAGGTTGAGCGCAGGCGAAGTCTGCGTCCACGGAAGCGCGGACCGAAGGGGGTTTCGGGGACAGGGAGTTTGGAGTTTCGGGGAGTTTCGGGGAGTTTCGGGGGAGTTTCGGGGGGAGTTTCGGGGACAGGCTACGAAACCCCGAAACTCGGGCGGCCCTGGCTGCCCCTGCCTTCCATTGCCATGGGTACCGGATCATGGGTCGCACCGATTGAAATCCACAACTATGGTGTGTACACTCAAGAAGACACATGAGCAAACGCATCAACATCGTTCTGCCGGACCAGACGCTGGCGGTTCTGGATCGCGTTGCCACGAAAGGCAAGCGGAGCCAGTTCATCTCCCGTGCGGTCCTGCACTTCATCGAATCGCAGGGGAAGGAAACGCTTCGCGAACGGCTCAAGCGCGAAGCGATGGTGAATGCGCAGCGGGACGTTGAGATGGCGGCCGAATGGTTCCATTTAGAGGAAGAGGCGTCGGCCATGGCGACTTGCGCGCCGGTAAACAAGCGCCCAAGATCTCCTAAAGCGCGAGTCGCATGACCCACCCCCGCCGTGGCGAGATCTACCTCGTCTCGCTCGACCCGACCGTGGGTCATGAGATTCGAAAAACGCGGCCGGCAGTCGTCATCCAAAACAACGTTTCGAACCGGTACAGTCCGATCACCATTGTGGCCGCCATCAGTTCGCAATTTGGCGACCCACCTCATCCTCGGGAAATCCCGATCCCACCCAAGAGCGGACTGACCAAGCTTTCGGCGGTGATCCTCAATCAGATCCGGTCGGTCGACCGAAAACGCCTTGTCAAGCGCCTCGGCGCCGTCGATGCCGCCACTATGCGGAGAGTCGATGAGGCGTTACTGATCAGCCATGGTCTGATCGACTTCTAAATGCAGGGCGAATCTCAGCAAAGCCGAACGCAATGCCATGAAGCGGTTGGTGCAGATCCTGGTAGCGGGGTATCCGCGGAAGAAATAGGGAGGCGCGATGGACACGAAGACCAAAACCAAGGGGCCGGCGAAGAAGACCGCCAGGCGCATTCCGAAGAAACGGTCCACGGTCGGCCGGCACATCATCGAAGGTCTGGAGCAGGCGATTGCATGGACCCGCGGTCCTGCGGAAGGCGAGTTGACGGCGGGCGCGGTGGCGCGCGGGGCGGTGGGCCTGCGGGCCGGTTGCGCGGCCCCGTAACATTGTTGTAGCCTTTGAGTGGTTCGGCACAGGCCACGCCCGCGCAAGCCGTTTATTTTCATGAGTCGAGGCTGTTGATGCACGTCCGAAGGAAACCGCTCGCCGGCATCTGCGCACTACTCGCGCTCCTCGCCACCGCCGCGTGCTCCTTCAATCAGCCCTCCCGCTTCCGCTCTCCATTCCTGCCTCCCGCTCCCGCAGCCCCCGCCGCGGCCCGGTTTGACGACCCTCCCGAAATCAACCCTTTCGTCGACCAGATGCCGCCGTTCCTGCTCACCAGCCTCCAGCTCACTGACCGCGCATCGCGCGCCGATCTCTCCATCCAGCGCGCCAGCCAGGCCTTCCAGCGCGGCAAGCAGGACTATCAGTCTAACGACATCGCGACCGCGCGCCGCGAATTCGATTCCGCCATCGACCTGCTCCTCGACGCCTTCGACCAGGATCCCTCCAACCGCCAGGAGCTCGACAACAAACTCGAGGAGATGGCCGACGCCATCCATCGCTTCGACTTGGCCGGGATGGGCGCCTCCGCCGTGGTTGACGACGGCAAGTTCGAAAAAGCACCCAACGAGGACATCCTCGATATGACCTTCCCGGTCGACCCCAAGCTCAAAGACAAGGTCCGCGAGCAAGTCGCCGCCACCGTGTCCCAGCTCCCTCTCACGGTCAACGACACCGTCCTCGGCTATATCAACTACTTCATGAACCACGGCCACAAGACCATCGTCAACGCCATCCAGCGTTCCGGCCGTTACCGCCCCATGATCCAGCGCATCCTGGATGAAGAAGGCCTGCCTCAGGAACTCATCCACCTCGCCCAGGCCGAGTCTGGCTTCATCCCCCGCGCCATGTCCCGCAAGGCCGCCGGCGGCATGTGGCAGTTCGTCAAATTCCGCGGCAACGAGTACGGCCTGCACCAGACCCCCTTGACCGACGACCGCATGGATCCCGAAATGGCCACCCGCGCCGCCGCCCATCATCTCCACGACCTGTACTCGGAATTCGGCGACTGGTACCTCGCCATAGCCGCCTACAATTGCGGTCCCGTAGTGGTGGAAGGCGCCGTCGCCCGCACCGGCTACGCCGATTTCTGGGAACTCCGCAGCCGCGGCGTCCTGCCCGCCGAAACCACCAACTACGTGCCCATCATTCTGGCCATGACCATCATGGAGAAAAATGCCGCCGAATACGGCCTGGACGGCATTCCAATGGACCCGCCCCTGGATTACGATTCCGTCGAACTTTCCGCCAAAACCAGCTTCGCTCTGGTCTCCGATATCACCGAGACGCCGCTCTCCGAGCTGGCCGCCCTGAATCCCGCCGTCCTGAAATCGATCGCCCCGGCAGGTTACTCGTTGCACGTGCCCAAAGGCTCCGGCACCCAGTTGGTGGCCGCCCTGCAGACCGTCCCGCCCGAGCATCGCGATGCCTGGCACATGCACCTGGTGGGCGATTCCGAGACCCTCGTGGACGTCGCCAAACGCTACGGCGTCGCCCCCTCCAGCATCGCCTCGGCCAACAACCTCAGCTCCGCTCAAGCCGAGGCGGGCGACCGCCTCCTGATCCCCACCGTTCTGCGTGCCGAGCCACCCGCCAAGCGCCCGGCCGCGCAGACCGCCGCCCATCGGAAGCCCGCCAGATCGAAAGCCACCCCGCCAAAAACCAAAACCGCCGCCAAAGCCCGCGCCAAGTCCCCCGTCATCGTCGCTGGCTCCCGCGCCCAATAACCTTTCCAAATTCTTGGGGAATTCCGTTTTTCGCTATTGCCTCGCCGTCAAAAAGGGGTATGCTATGGGTGATTACGCGCTGGCTACAGGAGGCTTGCCGAAATGGCCGATAGTTGGATACTCGCCGCCAAGGACGAAGAAGAGATGGAAGACTTCCACGACTACGAAGATGAAGAGCGCTCCGAACTAACCTCCAAACTCGACGACTACGACGAGGAAGAGGACGAGGAAGACGAGGATATTGAGATCGAGATGATCGTCTCGACTTCCGTTTCGCAAACGGTGCCCGTGGTGGCCGCCGCTCCTCCCAAGAAGCCCGTCACGACAGCCTCGGCTTCCCACAAGGCGCCCGCCAGGAAGCCCGCCATCAAGAAGGCTCCGGCTAAGAAAGCCGCCAAAAAGGCCCCGCCCAAGAAAGCCGCCAAGAAGGCCCCGGCTAAGAAGGCAGCGAAAAAAGCTCCCCCCAAAAAGGCTGCTAAGAAGCCGGCTCCCAAGAAGAAGGCGCCGTCGAAGAAAGCCAGGAAGCGCTAGCACCGCCAGGTTACAGACACTTGTCAGCCGCTTGTGTGGGGCAGCCAATCCTGGCTGCCGCCGGCTTTTCAGCCGGCGCTTTTCGGTGATCGAAAGCGCTCGCCGGCCCGGAAAAAGCCGCCTGACAGGCGGCTGGAGGCAAGATTGCCGGTAAGATTGCCTGCTCCACAAAACAGGTGTGATTCCGGCCGCATTCTGCTGGTACGGCAGCGCCGTTGGTCCGCCCTACCCTTCCTTATTCAGCACGCGCCGGCAACGCTCGAACAATTCCAGTAGCGCTTCGGCGTGTTCCTCTGCCGACCGCGCCACCGGTTTCCCCGAGAATCCCGTCGAACCCTGAGGCGACTTGCCATATCCCGTGGTCACTGCGATGAACTTCATCAGTTCCACTGCCACTTCGTCCTTGCTTCGCGCCGGCGCGCTGGCCGCGTCGCCGTTCGATTCCTGGTCCGCCATCGGTCATCCTCCCGTGTGTTAAAACTCTAGGTTACCCGATTCCCATGCCGCTTACGGCTGTCCGGCACGTCCGAAAAATGCGAGGCGGGGCGCAGTCCCATCTGCTCGAAGCTGATAACGGCTGCTGGTACGTCGTCAAGTTCCGTAACAATCCCCAGCACCGCCGCATCCTGGTCAACGAACTGCTCTCCTCGGTCTTCCTCGGATACCTCAAAATCGCCGTTCCCAAAACCGCCATGATCCGCGTCACCTCCGAGTTCCTCGCCGACAACCCCCAACTCCACCTCAACCTCGGAACGCGCCGCGTCCCCATCGAGCCCGGCTGGCACTTCGGCTCCCAATTCCCCGGAGACCCCAACCGCATCGCGGTCTACGATTACCTGCCCGACGCCTTGCTTCTCCAGGTCGCCAACCTCGACGATTTCCGTGCCATTCTGGTCTTCGACAAATGGGTCGCCAATGCCGACGGCCGCCAGAGCATCTTCCACCGCGCCCGCGTCCATCGCCCCGAAGACCCTGCGCCCGCCTCCCGTCCCGGCTTCGTCGCTCTCATGATCGACAACGGCTTCGCCTTCAACGGCCCCCACTGGGACTTCCCCGAATCCGCCGTCCAGGGCATCTATCACCGCCGTATGGTCTACGAGTCGGTCCGCTCCCTCGACGATTTCCGCCCCTGGCTCGACCAGATCGTTCACTTCCCCGAAGAAGTGATCGATCACGCGTGGAAGCGCATCCCTCCCGATTGGATCGACGGCGAGGAAGACCAACTCGCCCAACTCCTCGACCGCCTCCATGCCCGCCGTAGCCGTCTTCCCGAACTCATCTCCGCCTGCCGCGACGCCCGCACCAATCCCTTTCCCAATTGGGCCGAAAGCACTACGCGCTAAAATAGTCTTCGTGCTGCACCGTTTCGTACTTCACAATGACCGCATTTGCGAAGCCTCCGAACCCGGCCTTTCTCCCGGCCAGGTCGGCCTCCTTTCCGGTTGGGGGGTCTTCACCACCGTCCGCGTCGCCGATGGCGTCCTGTTCGCCTTCGACCGCCATTGGGCTCGGATCTCCCGCGACGCCGCCGCTCTGCACGTCCCCCTCCCCACCGGGCCGGAGAATGTCCGCCGCCGGTTGCTCGAGCTGGTTGAAGCCAACCACGCCCGCAACGCGACCCTCCGTCTTGTGATCGTCCGCAACACCGGCGGCATGTGGACCGGCCCGTCCACCGGCCGCCCCGCCGACCTCATCGCGCTCACCGCCGATTCCAAAGAATGGGGCACCGCCGTCAAGCTGGCCTACGTGGCCGACGCCCGCCATGCCGCCAACCCCTTTTCCGGCACCAAGATTCTCTCCTGGGCCTTCAATCTCACGTGGGTGGAACAGGCGCAGGCGCGCGGCCTCGACGAAGTGGTTCTCCTCAACGAACACGGCCATGTAGCCGAGTGCACGTCCGCCAACATCTTCGCTGCCGTCGGCAACCAGGTCTGGACCCCTCCGCTCAGCGCCGGTTGCCTGCCCGGCATCACCCGCGAGCTTCTGCTGGGCGAGGTCCACGTCCCCGGAATTGAGCTGATCGAAAAGGATCTGACCCCCTCCGACCTGGAAAGCGCCGATGAGGTATTCATCACCTCCACCACGCGCAATCTGCTTCCCGCAAACGAGATCGAAGGAAAAAAGGTGGGCCGCACCGACCACGCCCGCGCCGCGCTATCGGCCGCCTTCGACGCGTACGTCTCCCGCTACATAGCCGACCACAAATTTACCGCGGTATAAGGCACTCAATGCTGATGGGTGGCGCACGCACTCGTGCGTGCCGCGTCGGCACTCATGCCGACGCTTGGTCCTGACAGACTGTCCGTACACCACACGGCACGCACCAGTTGCATGCGCCACTTCATCGGACCACACGTGACAAGTGCGGGTTAGCGCGCCGTGATGAGCGGGATGACGACCGGGCCGGAGTTACTGAAGCGCGTGTCGCTGGTGAGCACTATCGTGGAGCCGGTAGTGGCGTCGAAGACTTGCAGCGTGGTGAAAACGGTGCAATAGCCGGGAACGGCCGGAGAGGCGACGGGGGTCGAAGCCGGGTTGACGCTCACCACGCCGCGGATCTCGGCCCGCGCGGCGGCGGTCTGGGAGGTAATCTCGCTG
>JBEKQS010000286.1:0-6114 GCA_049519475.1 Bryobacteraceae bacterium
GTGATTCCCGCCGGCACCTGGAAACTGATCTGCATGGGGCTGATGTAATACACGGCCGCAGCCTGGTTGTTGACCATCACCTGAACGCCGCTCAGATTGGTGGGCAGATTATTACCGAGGCCGGTGAAATCGGATCCGGCCCAGATGCGCGTGGTGGTGCTGAGGTTGGTGCCCTTAACCTGCGCCCACGATCCTGGCACCAGCCCTCCGGCAAGATACGTCGCGCCATTCGCGAGAGTGCCGGATTGCAGCGCCGGCTCTACGGTTGGTGTGATCTTGGCGACGAAGCCGTGATAGCAGCACGTGGGAATGGGAGACGGGTCGGTAGTTTCGAATGCGCCCGGAGTGGTAATCAGGTCCGCACCTATATTATTGCCGGCGACGTAGATCACGCCGGCGGAATTGACCGCGAGACCGCCGGCCGTCATGGAATCGAGCCCGCCTGATCCGATGCCGGTGGAGAACAGCAGGTTCGAGCCCGTCGGGTCAAGTTCGATGACCATTTGTCCGGGATTTCCGCCGCTCCCGGCAGACTCAACGGGGTTGAACAATGGAAAATGCGTGCCGGCTACTCCCGTGAGATAGACGTTGTCCGCCCCATCCAATTGGATCGGACCGGTGAAATACAGGTCGTCGCCTCCGTCCTGCCTGGAGCCGCCTACGTACGTCGACCAGGCCACGGAGGTAAGCGATGGATTGAGCTTGGTCACATGGCCCGCGTCGCAGGTGCCGCCACCCGGCCCGCAAACCGTATTGAATGCGCCGCTGGTCACGGGAAAATCGGTGGAGTTGGTGTATCCGGCGACATAGATGTTGCCGGAGCTATCGACGGCGATGCTGTTGAGATAGTCGCTCGTGTTGCCGGTTTTGCCGCCGAGATATGTGCAGGCGGCCAGGGATCCCGCGGAAGCGGAAGTGAGTGGGTTGAACTTCGCGATGTATCCACGGAAAGCCGTCACATAGCTGCCCGTGGTGTCGAGAGGGGCGCTGCTGGACTGAAACGCGCCCTGGGTGGTCGGTAGCTTGCCGGCTTTGGTATCGCCGATCAGATAGAAATAGCCGTTGGAATCCACCGCCGTCCCGGTAGCCGAGACATAGCCGAAGGTCGCGGTCGAGCTGCCCTTCAGTCCGTTCAGGTCGCCGAAGAGAGTGGAGTAGAGCAGGTTGGCGCCGGTGGGGTCGAGCACCGCGGCGAAGGCCCACTGACCGTTTTGGGCGGCGCTGGTGGCAATTGTCGCGCCGGCAGTGGTGGGGAAGCAGGCTGGAAAGGTATATGAGAGATTGCAGGGTGCATTCTCGTTGCCGCCAATGTAAGCGCGGCCTGCCGAATCCACTGCAATCGCGGTCCCTTCCGATCCCCCATAACCGCCCAGAAACGTCGAATAGACCAGGCCTGTGCCGGCAGGATTCAGCTTGGTCACAAATGCCGAGCTGTTAGACGTGTTGCAGGATGCTTTAGTGACCGTGCCAGGTGGTGTACTCGGCGATGGCGAGCAGAGGGTCTGGTACGCTCCGCTGGTAATCGGGAAATCGTTGGAGTTGGTGTTACCTGTGACGTAGGCGCTGCCGCTGGAGTCCACCGCGATCGCATCGGCGTAGTCAAAGCCGATGCCGCCCAGGTAGGTGGAATAGACCAGTGAGCTGCCGTCGGGACTGAATTTGGTGACAAACACCGAAGGGTTGCTCCCCTTGGCCTGTGCGCCTTGATAAGCGTTCTTGGTAGGGAAGTCCGCGGAGGTGGTGCGGCCGGTCAGGTACGCGCTGCCTGCCGCGTCGATCGCGAGTCCCTGCGAGGTACTGTTTACGAGTGGGGCGGTGTACTGGCCAATATAATCGTTGCCCGAGCCGGCGAGGTAGGTGACGTAGCTGAGCACCGGATCGATGACCAGCGGCTTGGAATGATCGTAGCTGCCCAGCCGGAAGCTAACCTGGCGGCCGGCCGCCACGAAGGCGCCTTCGACGTTGGCCTTCCGGGCGCCCAACAGTTGGTACACCACCGGCTTGCGGAAGGTGGCCAGGCCGTTGGGAGCGCTCAGCCTCAGATCGCCTTTGGCGTCGACGCTGGCGCGCGCGCCGTCGATCCGCCACGCGATGCGGCCGGGGTCGGCGCCGGGGGCTACCACAAAGTCGTACTCCAACTGGCGCTGATTGCCGTAGAAGACCAGGTCAATCCCGGGGTAGACCTGCGGGTAATCGACCTTGCCGTAGGTCGGGATGCCGGTGCGCCATTTCTTCGGGTCGTTGCCGATAAAGCAACTCACCACCCCGGTTTGCCGGGCCTGCCCTACACCACTCGCCCCGGCGCTTGCCCCGATCAGGCTCATACGCAAGGTGTCGGCGGGTTTGCTCTGGGTTACGTGAGCGGCCGCGGCGGGCGACGGCCGCTGCCGTTCCAGGTTCAGCACCATGTTGCCGTGACTGAGGAAGAACGCGTAGCCGGAACCGCGCGAAAGAAACTGCACCTCGGAGGATGCCTGCCCCTGGTTTGGCTCGAAGCTTAACGGCGCGCTCAGCAGCTTCGCCGCGGCACCTCCCGATGCCGCCGAAGCAGGCGGCCAGCCAAGTCCTAAGGATGTGGAGATGATCGCAAACGCCGATATTATTGCCTTAACGCCCCAAGCCCGGCGTGCGACCGAATACCTTTCGTTTGTCATACTCGTCGTCCCTCTCTTTCCGTCCGGAATACCCGCGGGACTTCATCAGCCGGGATTTCCGTATTGGCTCCTTTCGGTCATTAATTATAAGACAGTATTAAGGCCGTTTTCCCTGATTTTTCGGGTGGGCGACTCGAACAATCCGCCATCGGCCGTACCTGGCTTCGCCACCTGCGCGGACCGAGCTGCCGCCCGCTCTACGAGGGGCACCAGTTACCCACAGATTCCTCCGACGCAGCGAATTCCACACCTTCTGACTCTTACGGCCCCGCAGGGGCCGCTCACTTCCCAACGCAAAAAGTCGAAAAAATGCGATTCAAAATGTCGTCGGCCGTGGTGGCCCCGGTGATGGCGTCGATGGGCCGCAGCGCCGCGTAAAGATCCAGCAGCAGCATCTCGTGCGGAATGGCGGCTGCCACGGCGCCAAGCGCTTTCTCCAGATACGCCGCCGATTCGCGCAGTAACTGCTCTTGCCGCAGGCTGGTGATGAAGCCGGTCTCCTGCTCGAAGGCGCCTTGCGGAGCGATCGATTCCAGAATCAGCTCGCGCAGGCGTGGGATGCCTTCGCCAGTCAGGGCGGAGACGGCCACATACGCGGGAGCGCCCGCGCCAGTCAGGCTGCCCAGGTCGCATTTATTGCCGGCCACCAGGTGGCGGCCCTGCGCTTGGGCGCGAGCCATCAGAGCTTCATCCTGCGCATCCAGCGGGCGCGAAAGATCGAGCACCACCAGGACAAGGTCGGCATCAGCCATCGCCTGGTAGCTTCGTTCGATTCCCAGGCTCTCCAGCATCTCCGCGGCGTCGCGGATACCAGCGGTGTCGACCAACTTCACCGGGATGCCGGCGATGGAAGCGGTCTCCGAGACCAGGTCGCGAGTGGTGCCGGGGATATCGGTGACGATGGCGCGGTCCTGCTCCAGCAGCCGGTTAAACAAGCTGCTCTTGCCGACATTGGGCCGGCCGACGATGGCCAGCGTCAGTCCCGCCCGCACCACCGCGCCATATTGAAAGCTCTCGGCAAGGCGGTTGATGCCGTCGCGAATGGGGGCCAGGCGGCGCAGGATCTCGGCAGGCGGAGCTACGCTGATGTCGTCTTCGGCGAAGTCGATGCCGGCTTCGAGCAGCGCAATCAGTTCCAGAAACTGCTCCTTCAGCGGAGCGATGCGCCGCGAAACCGAGCCGCTGACCTGCTGCGCGGCGATGCGCGCCTGGTAGAGCGTGGTGGCTTCGATGAGGTCGCGCACGGCTTCGGCCTGGGCCAGGTCGATGCGGCCGTGCAGGAAACCGCGCAGCGTGAACTCGCCGGGCTCGGCCAGGCGGGCGCCCGCCGCCAGAGAGCGTTCCACCGCATGGCGCAAGACCACCGGCGAGCCATGGCAGGAGATCTCGACCAGGTCCTCGGCCGTGTAGGAACGCGAGGCTCCGAAAAACGTGGCGACCACCTGGTCCACCGTGCGGCCATGAACGTCAATCAGCTCGGCCAATTGCGCGCGCCAGGGCGGAAGTTCGAGAGGGCGGCGCAAGATCTCGCCGGCGATCCGGCGCGCGTCCTTACCTGAGAGACGCACCACCCCCAAACCTCCCCTGCCGGGAGGAGTCGAAATGGCGACGATGGTGTCGTTGAGTTGCAAAGCAGCTTGTGGGGCGGACCCCCTGGTCCGCAGCCGGCCCCCCGGCCGGCTTCTTGTGCGCAGCGGGAACCTGATTCTCCGGCTCCAGAGCGGGTCCAGGGGGACCCGCGCAGACCAGGGGGTCTGCCCCACAGTTTCAGCCTCATTACGGCCGGCGGCGTGGCGGACGGCCGCCGCGGTCGCGCCCGCCGCGGTCACGGCCGCCTCTCGGCGGGCCTCCGCGGTCGCCGCGGGGCGGACCGGAATGGCGCGGCGCGGGAACATACGGCAGCTCCGGCAGGCTGGCCATGCCGGCGGGATAAACCACCACTTGCCGCTGCGGCCCCGAGCCGGCGCTTTCGCTGCGCACAGCCGTGTCGCCGCGCAGCGCCAGATGAATCACGCGCCGCTCGCGGCTATTCATGGGATTGAAACGGAAGGGCGCGCCGGTGCGCTTCACTTTTTCGGCCGCGGTCAGCGCGCTGAGCCGTAGCTCCTCAATGCGCAGCAGGCGGTAATCGTTGGCGTCGAAGGAAATGCGCGAGTGGTGCTCGGAAGGCATGTCCAGCATTTCCATGGTGACGTGTTCGAGCGCCAGCAGGAGCTCGGCGCGGTTGGCCAGGATCAGGTCGACATCGGGCCCGGTAAACTTTACCACCACGTCGGGCGTTTCGAATTCGTCCCCCGACGATTCCACGTCCTGAATCTCATAATCGGCTTTAAAGCCGGCATTCTGGAGGGTGAGCCGCAAAAAACCGTCGATGCGGGAACCGATGGAGGCTACGGAATACTTTCGATCAGTCACTGGCTATTTCCTGCCGTTCTTTTTCTTGGGCGGCTCCACGCTGCGCGCGGCCTCTTGCGCCGTCTCGGTATGGTTGAAGAACCACTGCTGCCCTACGCTCACCAGATTGCTGGTCAAGTAGTATAACACCAGACCACTGGGGAATTGGTAGAACATGAAGCCGAAGATCAGCGGCATGAACATCATCATCTTCTGCTGATTGGGATCGCCGCTGGGCTGGGGCGTCATCTTCTGCATCACGAACTGGCTGACGATCATGACGACGGGCAGAATGCGGATGGCCATGTGTTCGGGCTGCGATAGATCGGTCACCCATAGCCACGTCGCGCCGCGCATTTCCACCGACACCTTTAAGACCTGGTAGAACGCGAAGAAAAACGGAATCTGCAACAGCATGGGGATACAACTGCCCATGGGATTGACTCCGTATTTCTTGTACAAGGCCATTACTTCCTGGTTCTGGTCGCCCTTTTTCGGATCGGAAATCTTGAGGCCCTTGTACTTGGCGTTGATGGCGTCGATCTGCGGCTTCAGCGCCTGCATCTTCCGCATGGACTTCATGTTGGAAAGCTTCACCGGGAAGAGCACGAAGTTGATCACGATGGTCACCAGCACGATGGCCCACCCGAAATTGTGAACAACGTGATCGTTGGACCAGTTGACGATCAGGAACAGCGGCTTGGCCAGGATGGACAACCAGCCGAAGTTGATGACCTGCTCCAGCTTGGGATTCACGCGCTTCAGCAGGTCGTAATCCTTAGGCCCCACGAACATCTCGAAATGGTTCACGCCGCCGCCGGAAAACGCACCCCCAATGTAGGTCACCGGCTTTCCCGTCGCCTGCACGGTCACGGTGTCGGCGAACGTCACCTGCTGCACGTTGGCCTCGCCTTCCGGCAGCACAACCGCCGTGAAGTAGGCGTCCTCGATGCCCGCGAAAGAGAAGTGGCCGCTGTCGGTGAGGGGACCGTTCTTGGCGTTGCTGGCAGTACGCTCCACCAGCTTGTTGTTGGCGAGATCGAAGTACAGGGTCTTTTCGGCGGAG
>JBEKQS010000287.1:0-6101 GCA_049519475.1 Bryobacteraceae bacterium
CCACCAGCCAGAAGCACGACGTGAGCGAGTTGGAGCGGATGGAACGCCTGGGGCTGGATGTGTGGGAACCGGCGGAAGCGCTCGATTTTCTGATGCAACGGACGGGCCGGTCCGGGTTGGACGAAGCGGAGCGTAGAGGGGCTGAGAAGCTCGCCGAAGAAACGGGCTACCTGCCGCTGGCGCTGGAACAGGCCGGCGTCCATATCGCCAAGGACGGGCTGAGCTTCGCTGGGTATCTCGCCACTTACCAGCGGGGACGGCTCAAGTTCCTCAAGAAACACGGGCCGCAAGCCGGGGGATATCGGCTCTCCGTCGCCACCACATGGGACGCCAGCACGGCAAAAGTGCCGGCGGCGGCGCGCGAGCTTCTGGCGGCCGTCAGTCACCTGGCGCCCAACGCCAACCCGTATGAACTGGTCACGTGCGCGCCGGATGCCCTCGGACCAGTGCTCGCAGCCGCGCTGACCGACCAGACCGAGGCCGACCCTCTGGCGGCGCTGTTGGGCAGCCTCCGGGATTACTCGCTGGTGGATACGGATGGGGAGACGCGGACGTTCTCGCTGCACAGGCTATTGCAGGAAGTGGTTCGCCAGGAACAGACAGAGGCCGAGCGATCTGAATGGATGGAGCGTTGGGTCCGGGTCTTCGACCGGTTCCTGCCGAAGGACGTGGCGCACCAGGAGAGTGCTCCTTACTCGCGCGGATTGCCGGCGTTTGCGGCGCTGTCTGCGCGCATGGACGAGAAGCACCCGGCGATCACAGAAGCAGCCCGCCTGGCAGGTTGGTACGTTTATCATTTCCTACATCGCGGCCGGTGGCGGGAGGCGGAGCCATTGGCAGTGCGAGCGATGCAACTTTGCGAGCGGGTGCTGGGGCCGGAGCATCGCAACACGCTCACCTTTGTGAACCATCTGGCGCTGCTGTATAAGGTTCAGGGGCGGTACGCGGAGGCCGAGCCGTTGTACCAGCGGGCCCTCGCCGCCAGAGGGCGGGTGCTGGGCCCGGAGCATCCCGACACGCTCACCTCGGTGAACAATCTGGCGTTCTTGTATAAGAATCAGGCGCGGTACGCGGAGGCCGAGCCGTTGTACCAGCGGGCCCTCGCGGCCTTCGAGCGGGTGCTGGGCCCGGAGCATCCCAACACCCTCATTTCGGTGAACAATCTGGCGGGGTTGTATGAGAGTCAGGGGCGGTACTCGGAGGCCGAGCCGTTGTACCGGCGGGCCCTCGACGGATCGGAACGAGTGTTAGGCAAAGACCATCCCCACACCAAGGTGGTTCGCGAGAACCTGAAGGGGTTGCGCTCGCGGGGCAAGTGAGGGCAAGCCGCCGCACAGAACCGCGAGTGTCAACGAGCGGCCTCTCGCGACGGGCCAACCGGCCGCTCGTTCACACTCGCGGTTCCGTGCCGATCTCTGCCGCGACGGCGGACCGGCGGAATCGTAGCCGGACGTCACGACCAACTGGTAGCGCCGGCGGTCTTGCCGCCGGTGTTGGACCGGCCTCCTGGCCGGTCGAACGCACGCGGCGCCGCCTGCGCCACCGTCTGAAAGCTGGCATTTCAATCGCGCACAAGACACCGGCGGCAAAGACCGCCGGCGCTACCAGTGGTCCGCTACTTCTTCTTGAGCACGTCGATCAATTCCTGAACGGCGGCGGCGCTCTTGTTCAACATGGCCTGCTCTTCAGCAGTCAGTTTGATCTCGTAAATCTTCTCGATGCCGTCGGCGCCCAGCTTGACCGGAACGCCCACGTAGAGGCCGTTAATGCCGTACTCGCCTTCCAGATAGGCGGCGCAGGGCAGCACCTTTTTCTTGTCTTTGAGGATGGACTCAGCCATCTCCACGGCCGCGGCCGACGGGGCGTAGTAGGCGCTTCCGGTCTTCAGATACTTGACGATTTCGGCGCCGCCGTTGCGGGTGCGGGTGACGATCGCGTCGATGGTCGCCTGGTCCATCAACTCGGTGAGCGGAATTCCGGAGACGCTGCTCAAGCGCACCAGCGGCACCATGGTATCGCCGTGGCCGCCCAGCACTACGGCGGTGACGTTCTCCACCGAAACCTTGAGTTCCGCCGCGATGAAGGTGCGGAAGCGGGCGCTGTCGAGCACGCCGGCCATGCCGACGACGCGCTGCTTGGGGAACTTCGAGACCCACAAGGCCGCCTGGGTCATGGCGTCGAGCGGATTGGTGACCACGATGATGATGCAGTTGGGCGAATATTTGGCCACGTTTTCGGTGGCGTCGCGGATGATATCGTAGTTGGCGGCCAGCAGGTCGTCGCGGCTCATTCCGGGCTTGCGCGGGAAGCCCGCCGTGATAATGGCAAGATCGGAATCCGCGGTGAGCTCATAGGTGTTCGAGCCCACCACACTGACATCGTAACCCTGGACCGGACCGGATTGGAGCAGATCAAGCCCCTTACCCTGGGGGACGCCTTCAACCACGTCCACCAGGACTACATCGGCGAGTTCCTTATCGGCAATTCGCAATGCACAATTGGCGCCGACATTTCCGGCGCCGACGACCGTGACTTTTTTTCGCAAGGCAGAGACTCCTTCTTCGGGGAAATTGGAAACCCGATTATAGCGTGGCGCACGGCGGCAAGGGCCACCTGATATACTCGTCCTTCTGATATGGCGAACCCGACATACGCGGTATCGGACCAGGCCATGCCGGTGGCGGAACTGGTCGGCACACTCAGCGACGGCACCAAGGTGAAGCGGCGGGCGCCGCGGATGCGCGCTTGCAGCGAAAAGGACGCAAAGGGAAAACTCTGCGCCGGCCACCTGAAGCGCTGGTATTTCTTCGGCGACGAGGTCAAGCAAAAATACGGGAAGGACGCTGAGATTTACCGTTGCGAGCACTGCAAGACTCTGTACCTGCCCAATCCGGAAGAAGCGCCGCGCACCGGGACCTTGAGCTATTAGGTCTCCCGACTTCCGCCGGTCGCGTCTCCATTCGTACATCTGAGTTCACCGCAGAGACGCTGAGGCGCGGAGAAGACCAGGAGAAACGAAGGGCTCATTCATTCCTCTGTTTTCTCCGCGTCTCTGCGTCTCTGCGGTAAAAATAACGGCCGGCGACAAAAGAAAAACCGCATCGGACCGGCCCCCAGACCTTCGGGACTCAATCCGATGCGGCTCGCCCAGGTTTGGGCTGGGATCCGGCGTCGGGCTATCTGATCGAAACTAAAATCGGTTGATTCCTGGCCAGGTCCGCGTCCTCTTTCCCACACCAGAAAACACCAGACACACTCCGCTACCCGTGATCCCCCGGAGAGATCGAAACCGTTCGGCAAAAAACCCCTCTGCAGCAACTATCAAGGGGAGAACAGTGAGCTAAAACTACTGCAAACATCGGCTCCCGCAAGCACGCTGTCTTCTTCGGCCCACTCTTCATCCGCCTGCCGGTTGCAGCAGAGGGCAGGTTTTGAGAGGTTACTTCGCCAATTCAGCTCTATAAATAGCAATCGGACATCCATGTGTCAATCTTTTTGGAACGATTTAATTTCAGTATTTTGCAGATGAGGCGGTGCCGCCGGCGCGGGGAAGGTTGGGCAGGCCGTGTGTCGCTATGACACAATCGGGACAGATGAGAACAGGACTGGGCACGATTGTTGCGCTGTGGTGCGCCGCGATGGCGGCGGCCCAGACGCCGGCGCCCGTCCGGACGCCCGTCTCCAGCGAGCCCGTGGTGGTTTCGACCGAACATCCCCGGCTGTTGCTGCGCCCGGCCCGGCTGCGGCTGCTGCGGCGCGAGCGCGAGCGGACTTCGATGCGGTGGCAGCAGTTTTTCACGCTGATGGCGGGCCACGCGCCCATGCCGGAGCCGGGCTTGGCACAAGCCCTCTACTACCAGGTGGCGGAAGACGCCGATGCGGGCCGCGCGGCCATCGCCTGGGCGCTTGGCGCGGACGCCGATCTGCGCCAGCAAGCCCTGGTGTTCGACTGGTGCCAGGATCTGCTCAGCGAAGCGCAGAAGCGCGACCTCGCCGCGCGGATGGTCAAGGGGATGACCCAGACGGCTTCCGATGAGAGCGTTCCGGCGGTGCGGTCGCGCGTGCTGGCGGCGGTGGCGCTGTTCGATCACGTGGCGGACGTGCCGCGACGCGAACTGGAGCGCGCGGTTCACGGCTGGTGGGGAGGCCGGACGGCGCCGGCGCTCACGGCAGGTCGCGAAATAGTGCCGCGCGACGAAGCCTACGATCTTTACGAACTGCTGCATGTAATTCGCGACAACACCAACCTCGATCTGCGCGAATCGGCGCGGGCGTTTTTCAAGGATTATCCCATCGCGCACCTGCTCAGCTACTATCCGGCGGTGTTCCCAGCGCCGGAGAACGATTACTACATCGGCGCGGAGCCGCACATCGGCGAGCCGGACTTGCGTCTGGCGGCGATTTCGCGCGCCGCCGACATGGCCATGGTGGCCTTCGACACCAACGCCCTGGAGAGCCAGATGTTGCAGGGCTGGCTGATGCACGACCGCTTTCTGATGCGCAGCACCTTTGCCGCGCCGTATGAATTCCTGTGGGCCAATCCCTATCAGCCCGGCCTGAGCTACTACCACGCGCCGCTGGCCTGGCACGGCGCCGGCTCGAGCGTTTTGTTCGCGCGCGCGAGTTGGGAGGATTCGGCGGCCTGGTTCGGCCTTTTTCACGGCGTGATGCAGGTCTTCGAAGACGGCCACGTGAGCGCAGTCGACGCGGCGCGCGCGCCCGGGCCGGTGCTGCTGGGACCGGCGGCGGTGTGTTTTGCCCGCACGTCGCGGAAGTTCCGCGTGACGGTGGACCCGGGCGGCGCCGTCTACCTGGTGGGCTTGGTTCCCGGCCACACGTATGAAGTGGAAGTCGACGATGAAGAAATGTACGAGGCGGATTCGGACCGCGCGGGCATTCTGGCAGTGGAAGTGCCGGCCGGCAAAGAAGTGGGGCTGCGGATAAAGGAACAGGGGCTGCGCCCTTGATCGCTGATCGTTGGAAACCGATCTGGTGGCGGGCACTGAATTTCATCGGAGGTCATATCATCGAAGCTGATATTGCCGCTCAACGCTCGGGCGGAACGAGTGCTGCGAGAGCCGTTTTCGGGGTTGGGTCAATTCTTGCCCAGTCAATTCTTGCCCGCAGCCGCCGGCACAATTCCGTAATATACTGACGGAGAAATCGGAGGAGTCCAACATGTCGCACGGAAGCCGCGGAAAGTGGCTGACAGGTTTTGCATTTCTGGCGTTCGTCGCTTCGCCGGAACTGGTTGCGCAGTATGCCAAAGCGCCGGATGCCTATTCGGTGACCGAAGTCAATAACATGTTCGTGGAAGGGATGACCATGGAGATTACCCGCGACGGAACACGGGCGGTGGTCGACCAGAGCTATCCTCCGCGAGAGGGCATGCCCAAGGGTTATCACACGCGCACGTTCTACGATATTCAGGCCGGGAAGAGTTACACCCAGGATGTATTGCAGCCTGGGGGCTCGTGCACCGGAGCCAACTTTTCCGGAGACTGGGGCGACCCGTTTGCCATGACGGCGCAAATCAACGCCGAGGCGGCAAAAAAGCCACTGAAGGATCTGGGTCCCGCCACGGTCAACGGCATGGCGGTCAAGGTGATGGAACTGCAAGTGGAGGGCATGCCGACGCCGGCCAAGGTGTGGGTGGAGGGCAAGTACGGGCTGGTCCTGAAACTGGATATGGCCTGGCCCGGCAAGCCGCAGACAACGTTCTTCGAGGTCAAGAAAGTGAGCTTTGCCAAGCCGCCCGCCGGCGCGCTGGCCCAGCCCGCTTCCTGCGTGGCGGCCGGTCCGCCTCCACCCACCGAAGCGGAGAAGATCGCCGCGGCCACCGGCGGCAATGCGGCGGATTTCGCCATTGCCCCCATAGCGCCGGCCACGCCTTCGCGGAACTCCTGTACGGTGCTGCTCCGGGCCGTGCGCGCCGGTTCCATGGAGCCGATCACCACCGGCTTCCAGGTGGCCGTGGATCTAACCCAGCTTCCGCAGTCCAAGGAGCCCCGGGGCTTTTTTGATGCCTCTATGAGGCGCGTTGCTCGCCGGAACACGCGGGCAGTCTTTTGTTTCCATCACGGCGTGGCGGCGGCTTGTCC
>JBEKQS010000288.1:0-11017 GCA_049519475.1 Bryobacteraceae bacterium
CCGCGTCATCCCAGGTGCCGGGTTGGACCACCATGGCAATCTCCTTCCGGCCCTGATTCACCGAAAACACAACGGTCATCTCTTTGTTGGGCACCCCCTTGTGGAAGGCCTCGGCCAGCGCCGTGGCCTGCGCCTCGGTGGCGCTGCCGGAGTATCGCATCTCGATGCCTCCCGCCTGGACGTTGGCGTGGACGTCCATCTCCTTCTTCATGTTCACATCGTCATCCACCAGCCGCACCTTGAGGGGCAAGCCGCCGACGGTCGAGGCCATATCGCGCCCGATCTGCTCGAAGGCGGTAACCTTGCCCCACTCGGTCCAGCCGGCCGGCTGCACCACGAAAGAGATAATCGTGCCGGAGTCGCCCTTGTTGAGCAGCACGGTCACGCCGCGGTCGGAGAAATAACCGGCAGTCTTGAGGGCCTGTCCCAACGCCAGGGCCTGTTCCTTGGTGGCGGTTCCGGAGTAGCGGACTTCGTCCTTGCCGATGAGCACCTTGGTGGTCGTCAGCTTCAGGATGATCGCGGTTGCGATCAAAACCAGGGAGACGAGCAGGAGAAAGAGGGAGACCCATGTGGTGGCTGATCTCCCGCGCCGCTCCATGGCTTTGACTGGCGTGCTTTGCGGATCCAAAGATGGATCGGGTGACGGTGAGGGCTGGATGTCCATGAGTTCTCCGGGATGAGGGGTTCTTGGATTGTTCCACAAATGAAGGCCGCTGTAAAGCGCGCCGGCAGGAAGGGTTTCGCGACTCGAGAGAATCCTTGCGTAGGAATACCCAGACCGAGCCGCGACCGTCAGGGAGCGTTAGGTGGGCGTGCGTTTGCAAATGGATCGTCAACGGCGAACGCTCCCTGACGGTCGCGGCTCCGATTGGGTTCGCGGTACGCTGTGACTTGTGCCGCTTTCCACCAAATCCATCCGGACGTATCTGCTGCTGCTGGTCTTTCTCGGGCTGCGGGCGTTCGGAAACTTATGCCTGGCGTGGGGCACCAAGCACCTGCCGGAAACACTGGCCGCCGACCCGCTGGTGTATCTCCGCTCCATGCTGGATCCCGCTATCGCACTCGGGATCGTGATGCTGATCCTGGCGTTGCTGGTGCGGCTGGCCCTGTTGAGCGTGGCCGATCTCAGTTTCGTTCTGCCCATGACGGCCGTCGGATACGTGCTGGCGGCGCTGCTGGGAAGGTTCTTTCTTCATGAAGCGGTGAGCCCTCAGCGATGGCTGGCGGTCGCCTTGATTTTCTCCGGCACGGCGCTGGTGAGCGCGACTCCGCAAAGCACCACATCGCCAGGCACCAGCCGCAAGATCGAGGGCGCCAAATGACCTGGATTCTTGTGACCGTGATGGTGGTGGCAACCGCGCTAAGCGACCTGCTGCAGAGCTACGAAATGAAGCGGGCGGGCGCGCAATCGGTGGGGGCGCGCGGCGTTGGCCGCCTGCTGCGGATGATTGTGGAACGGCGCTATCTGCTGCTCTCGATTGTGTGCCTGGCGTTCTCGTTTTTCGCGTTTATGGCGCTGGTGCAAGCGGCGCCGCTCAGCTTTGTGGTGCCCGCGTCGGCGGCCAGCTTCATTCTGGAAACCGTGCTGGCGAAGGTTCTGCTGAAGGAACAGATCGGCGCGCGCCGCGCGGCCGGCGCCCTACTGGTGCTCTGCGGCCTGCTGGCGCTGGGACGATGAGATGCTGCCTTACTTTTCCCCGACGGGCACCAGCGTGCCGCCGCGAATGTAATAATCGCTGCCGCGCCAGCGGATGCTGCGCCGCAGGAAGCTGGCCACCCAGACCACAAAAGCCACTGCGTCCCACAGCGGGATGAGGCCCATTCTGCGCCAATAGGAGCGCTGTTTCAGGCCCCAGATGGCGATCGTCGCGGTGATCGCGCAGCGCATCGCGAAGTAGCCTCCCAGGTAGACCGCCGCGGTGGCCAGGGTTGGGTGAACTGCCACGGCCGCCAGTGCCCAAGGCAGCCCAAACGTGAACACCAGGCCCAAATGGCCCCAGGGCCGCATGTGCCGCATCACCACAATCCAGCGCAGCCGCTTCTGAATCAACTCGCGAATGGAATGGTAGTCGGCCACCGTCTCCACCGGATACCGGGACAGTTCCACCTCATAGCCCTGATCCGCGATCAGCCGGCCTACCAGCAGATCGTCGCCCGGGCGGTTCTCGATGGATTCATAGCCGCCGAAGGCCGCCAGCCGCTCGCGGGTGGTCGCAATCGTCGGTCCCAACGCGAACTTGACGCCATCCAGTTGCCACGCCACCACGACGCCGGCGTAAAAATCGGACATCATGCCGACCGATTGCAGGCGATCCAGGAAGCTCTGCTCTTCAATCGGAAGATAGAAGCAGGTGACGGCGCCGATTTTGGGATCTTGCAGCGGCCCGATGACGGACCGCAAATAGTCCGGCCGCACCCGCACGTCGCTATCGCTGATCACGACGTGTTCGTGCGCCGCCTCGCTCACCAGGCGCGCTAATTTCGCGACCTTGTCGTTGGCTGCGTCGCGGCCCGAACCGAAGAGCACGCGGATTCGCCGCTCCGGGAATTCCCGCATCAACCGGCCGATCAGCGGCAGCGCAGGGTCTTCGCGGCCGCCCACGCAAAAGAGGATTTCATAATCCGGGTAGTCCTGCCGGCAGAAGCTGGCAAAATTCTCATACGCGCCCGGATCGAGGCCGCGGATCGGTTTCAAGTTGCTAACCGGCGGAGTGAACCCGCCAGTCTGGGTACGCGGCGGGCGGCGGAAAAAACGCCAGCAGCTAAACAGGGCGATGCCATAATAGATGAATGGGATAGCCGCCAATCCCAGAAACACGAAGGTGGCGATTTTCAGCGACATGGCGGCCCTCCCGGCGCCAACTAAAGTTTAGACCTTTTTCCGCTGTGGGAGGGTACAGAAATGTTTCAGTAGCCCTTATGGACCAGACCGTAGGAGAGAGACCTTCTGATAGAGTGGAGTCTTACTCGTGCCCGTCCGTTCAACGCGTGCTACGCGATTTCGCGGGAGCACCCAGGGGTAGTGCATCTTGTGTGGAATCGCCGGCTTTACACATTATAACTTTCGCCCCGGCCCCGAACGCATTCGGGAGGCCGCAGCCACCATTCTGCACCGCGGGCCGGACCAGCAAGGTATCTTTGAATCCGATGCCGTATCGCTTGCCGCTACGCGGCTGAAGATCATCGACCTGGAATCCGGCAACCAGCCCATCGTTTCCGAAGACGGCGATTCCGTGATCGTCTTTAACGGCGAGATTTACAACCACGAGGAGTTGCGGCGCGAGTTGGAACAGCGCGGCCACCGGTTTCGCTCGCACAGCGATACCGAAGTGATCCTGGCCGCATTTCTCGAATGGGACGTGGACTCGTTCGCGCGCCTGCGCGGCATGTTCGCCATCGCGCTGTGGACAGAATCGCGCGGCCGCCTGGTTCTGGCGCGCGACCGCATGGGCATCAAGCCGCTGTATATGGCGCGGCGGGGCCGCGATCTCTACTTCGGGTCCGAACTCAAGGCCATCTTCGTGCATCCCGAGGTGGAACGGAATTTAAATCCGGCCGCGCTCGATTGCTACCTTTCCCTGAACTACGTGCCGGCTCCGTACACCATGGTGGAAGGCATCGAGAAACTGCGCCCGGGCTATTGGCTGGAGTGGCAGGGCGGCCAGGCGCGGTCGGAGCCGTTCTGGCGGATCCCGTGCCACGCGGAGCCGCATTGGAACATGGAATCGGCCACCAGCGCGCTCGATTCGCTGCTCCAGCAATCCGTCCGCGAGCACCTGCTGTCGGATGTTCCGCTGGGAATATGGCTCAGCGGCGGCCTGGATTCCTCCACCTTGCTGCACTACGCCGCGGCCCAGTCCACTTCGCGGCTGAAGACGTTTTCGATTTCCTTCGCCGGCCGGAGTTTCGACGAAACGGCCCACATCCGCCACGTGGCGGCGCGTTACGGGACCGAACATGAAGAGTTCGACGTCAACCCCGATTGCGAGCTGGCCGATGCCATTGAGGAATTTGCGTACTATTTCGACGAGCCCAATGCGGATGGAGGCGCGTTGCCGGTCTGGTTCCTTTCGCGCATGACCCGCCGCAGCGTGACGGTGGCGCTGAGCGGCGAAGGGGCCGACGAGTTGTTTGGAGGATACCTGACCTATCGCGCCAACCAGCTTGCGCGGCGCGTGCGCCGGCTGCCCGCCTGGCTGTTGCGAGCCGGCCGCGGAGTAGCGCGGCACTGGCCGGTTTCCGACGAAAAGATCGGTTTCGAGTACATGCTCAAACGCTTCACGGAGGGCTGCCTGATGCCCGCCGGCCGGGCGCATGTCTACTGGAACGGCACTTTCTCCGATGAAGAAAAAGCCGCCCTGGTGAACCGGCCGTTGCCCCGGGCGCTGGACGAAATGCTGAGCGGGCTTTCGCCGGAGGGCGACAGCCTGGAAACCTACCTGCGGTTCGACCAGCGCTGGTATCTTCCCGACGACATCCTGGCCAAGGTGGACCGCATGAGCATGGCGCACTCGATTGAAATCCGGCCGCCCTACCTGGACCACCGCATTGTGGAATTCGCCGCTTCGCTGCCGGAACATCTGAAGATGCGCGGCAAAACGCAGAAGGTCGTGCTGCGGGAGCTCATGAGGCATAAACTGCCCTCATCCACGTTGCGGCGCAAAAAGGTGGGATTCGATTTCCCGGCTCACGAATGGCTGCGCGGACCCCTGCGCAGCCTGCTGCTGGACACAGTTTCGGCAGATGGCGGAGCAACCGGGTTATTCCGGCGGGATGCCCTGGAAAGCTGCGTCCGGCGGCACCTGGAGCGGCGCGCGAATCTCGGATATCATCTTTGGGGGCTGATGCTGCTGTTATTGTGGATGAAGCGATGGAGAATCCAGACGTCTCAGGTTTTCGACCCGGACCGGCAAGCCGCAAGCATCTTCACCTCTACCTAGCCGTTGTGCTTTTTGCCGACGCCGTGCAGGCGCAGATCGCGCGCAACATGCTGACCTCGGGCGATTGGGTCACGGCGCGCATCGATGGCATCGTCTATCTGGAGAAATCGCCTCTGATCTATTGGCTGATCGCTATCTCTTACAAGATCTTCGGCGTCTTCGACTGGGCTGCCCGCATTCCCATGGCGCTCTCCTCGATCGCGCTGGCGTGGCTGACCGCGGCCTTCGGTATGTGGGCGTTTGGCAGGCGCGCCGGCTTTTATGCGGGCCTGTCGATTTCCACGTGCATCGGACTGTTCCTGTTTACGCGCATTCTGATCCCCGACGTGATGCTGACCTTGACCATTGCGCTCGCCATGTGGGCCTTCCTGCGCGTGCTGGACGAAGAGGAACCGCACCCGCGCTTCTGGGCGTTCGTGCTGGCGGCCAGTTTCGGAGCCGGCCTGCTGCTCAAGAGCGTGGTCGCGGTGCTTTTCCCCGCCGGCGCGGTGGTGGTCTATCTGGTGCTCACGCGGCAGTTGTTTTCGGCGCAGGTGTGGAGACGGCTGCGGCCCTGGAGCGGCCTCGCCATTATGCTGCTGATCGCCGCGCCCTGGCACGTGCTGGCGGCTTGGCGCAATCCTCCGTACTTCGACCTGACGTTCCGCAGCGTTCCCGGCGAATACCACGGCTTTCTCTGGTTCTACTTCATCAACGAGCAGGTGCTGCGGTTTTTGAACCTGCGCTATCCGCGCGACTATAATACGGTTCCGCGGCTTTACTTCTGGCTATTTCACCTCATCTGGCTGTTTCCGTGGAGCGTCTACTTTCCAGCGGTCGCCCGGCTGTCTTTCAAGCCGCTGGACCGCGCCGGGCGGACGCGTCTGCTGGCGCTGTGCTGGGCCGGCTTCCTGCTGGTCTTCTTTACCTTCTCCACCACCCAGGAGTATTACTCGATGCCGTGTTACCCCGCGCTGGCCTTGCTGCTCGGCTCGGCCATGGCGGCGGGCGGCGACTGGGTGCGGCGCGGCACCCGCGTGCTGGCGGCAACCACCGCGTGCGCAGCCATCGCGGCGGTGCTGATTCTGGTGGCCGTGCGCGACGTTCCTTCTCCAGGCGATATTGCGCAGGCTCTCTCACAGCACCCCAGCGCTTATACGCTGTCGCTCGGCCACATGCAAGACTTGACGCTTGAATCGTTCGCCTACCTGCGGCTTCCTCTCGCCATGGCCGCCGTAGCTTTCCTCATCGGCGCGGTCGGCAGCCTGCGGGCCGTGGGGCAGCGTGCCTTCCTGGCCGCCGCCTTGATGATGGTGCTGTTTTTCCACGCCGCCCGGCTGGCCATGGTGACGTTCGATCCCTATCTTTCGTCGCGCCCGTTGGCGGAAGCGCTGCTGCGATCGCCGAAGGGAGAACTGGTGGTGGATCATCACTACTACACGTTTTCCTCGATCTTCTTCTATACAAATCGCACGGCCTGGCTGCTCAACGGGCGGTTCAACAACCTCGTGTACGGATCGTACGCGCCCGGCGCGCCGGACGTCTTTCTCAACGATGCGCAGTGGAAAGACCTATGGCTCGGCCCGCAGCGCTATTACGTGGTGGCCAAGACTGAAGAGCGGTCGCGATTTGAGAAGCTGGCAGGCAAAGGCGCCCTCTTCGTTGTGGCGGAAAGCGGCGGAAAGATGGTGCTCACGAATCGGGCACTCGGCGAGTAGGGTTGACGGTGAGCGCGATCAGGCGGTTGGCAGGCGAAAGCGCCTGCCCCACATTGCCGACCGGCCGGGAGGCCGGTTCCACTTACTCGCCCTGTTCTAAATGCCCATTGCCCGCGGCGGAAGCAGCGCGCGCATCATACGGCGCCTCATAGGATGAGTTACCGGCGGACGAGCTTCCGGCGGCCTGCGCCGCCACCTTGGGCCGGCGCTCGTTGCGGGCATTGCGCCAGTTCACCTTCGGCAGGAAAAGGGAACGGTCGATGCGGTCCTGATAGCGGATGGCGATGTTCAGCAGCGAATCGAGCAGCGATTCGGAAAGCAGGTGAGGCTTCAGCCCAAGCTCCACCAGCTTGGAATGGCGCGCGTTGTAGTAGTGCTCTTCGGCTTCCACGCGCGGATCGGGTAAGTGATCGATTTCGACATGCAGGTCCAGTTTCTTGCCCGCCGCTTGCACCATGCGGGCCAGTTCCAGCACGGAATACTGCTCCGTGAACTGGTTGAACACCCGGCATTCTCCCGGCCGCGCGGGCTTCAGACAGGCGAGTTCCACGCAGCGCACGGTGTCCCGAATATCCAGATAGCCGCGGGTTTGCCCGCCCTTGCCGTATACCGTCAGTGGATACCCCACCGCGGCCTCCGCGCAGAAGCGGTTGAGCACCGTGCCGAAGATTTCATCGTAATCAAAGCGGTTGATGAGGGCTTCATCCAGCGCCACTTCCTTGGTCATGGTTCCGTACACCACGCCCTGGTTGAGGTCGGTGGCGCGCAGGCCCCAGATCTTGCAGGCGAACATGATGTTGTGGCTGTCATGCACCTTGGAGAGATGGTAGAACGAGCCGGGTTGCTTCGGAAACGGCAGCACGTCCTTGCGGCCGTTGTGGTTGATGGTGATGTAGCCTTCTTCGATATCGATATTGGGAGTGCCGTATTCTCCCATGGTCCCGAGTTTCACCAGGTGGCAGTCGGGCCGGAACTCCCGCAGCGCGAACAGCAGGTTGAGGGTTCCCACTACGTTGTTGACCTGGGTAAATACCGCGTGTTGGCGGTCGATCATTGAGTACGGCGCGGCCCGCTGCTCGGCAAAGTGCACCACGGCGTCCGGCGCAAACGACTGCACCACCGAGGAAATGAACTCATAGTCGGTAATATCGCCGGACAGGAACTCGATGGTCTCCCCGGTGAGTTGTTTCCAGGCGCGGAGCCTTTCGGGCATCGGACGTATGGGCGTCAACGTCTGAACGCCCAGCTCGTAATCCCACTGGCGCCGCGCAAAATTGTCGGCAATCGCAACCTGGTGGCCCCTGCTCGAAAGGTACAGGGCAGTAGCCCAACCGCAATATCCGTCGCCTCCCAGCACGCAGATCTTCATAAATAAATGAACCCGTCCTTATCTCCCGCCTAACCAGGAGCTAACCCGCCAATCCACCATTCGACTCGGTGTCGTGCAAACGACGATGTTCCAACGCCCTCCAGAATTCTCCGTAAGCCGACTTCCCGGCTCTATCTTAACAAGCCCGGGGCAGGGAACCGGTAGCCCTTAGGGGCTATGTTAAAAAGGGAACTCGTTACAGGCAGGCTCATACGAGGGTATGCGCTACCCGAGGCAGGTATGATGGAGCGTATGGCGCTCACCTGGCTGGTAGTCGGAATCGGCGACATCTCGACCAAGCGGATTCTGCCGGCGATCCTGGCGGAACCGCACAGCCGTTTGGCGGGAATCGTGACGCGCGACCCCGCCAAGGCCGCGCCGTATGGGGTGCCCAGTTGGGTGAGCCTGGAAGCCGCTCTGGCCGCCTGCCCGGCCGAAGCGGTCTACATCGCCACGCCCGTTTTCGTCCACGCCTCTCAAACCATCGCCGCGCTGCTCGCCGGACGGCACGTGTTGTGCGAGAAGCCCATGGCCATGGACTACCAGCAAGCCTTGACCATGCAGCAGGCCGCCGAAGAAGCCGGACGTACCCTGGGCATTGCCTACTACCGGCGCATGTATCCGAAAGTGGAGCGGGCGCGCGAACTGATGGCGGCGGGAGCCATCGGGCGTCCGGTTTTCGCGGAGGCTACGTGTCACGACTGGTTCTACCCGGCGGGCGCGGCGCGGCAGTGGCTGCTCGACCCGGCGAAGGCCGGCGGCGGCCCGCTATATGATATCGCCTGCCACCGCATCGACCTCATGAATTATCTCTTCGGCCGGCCGGTGCGGGCCACGGGATACCGTTCCACGCTGGTGCATCCCATCGCGGTGGAAGACAATGCCACGGTGCTGACCGAGCACGTGTCCGGTGTGCGCGGCCTGGTGGATGTGCGCTGGCATTCGCGGGTGGCGCGCGACGAGTTCCGCATTCGAGGCACCGAAGGCGAGATGGATCTGACGCCGCTCAACTCGCCGGCGCTGGTGTATCCCGGGGGTGTCGAAGAAGTGCCGGCGGCCGGCAACCTGCATTACCCGTGCATCGAGGATTTTGCCCTAGCCGTGTTGGAAGGCCGCCCGCCGCGCTCGAGCGGGGAAACCGCGCTCGAAACCGAATGGGTGATGGCGCAGGTGAATGCGAAACTATAAGTGCTGTCACATTTCAGGGAACGGGGGCGTCATCGCTATCATGATTCACTCAACCAGCCTGGGACTCCTGCTGGCGGCCTGTACGGCAGTCGCCCAAACCGGCGGCGGCCCGCCGTCGTTTGAAGTGGCCTCCGTCAAACCATCCGCGCCCATCACTTCGAAGGAAGGCAAGGAGCGTGTTGGGAGGACGGCGAGCGGCAGCCGGATGGAAATTAATTTCACCTCGCTGGCCGAACTGGTTCGGATCGCGTATCGAGTGAAACCTTACCAGGTCCTGGGCCCGGAATGGACGGCGTCGGAACACTTCGATGTGCTGGCAAGAATGCCGGAAGGCGCCAGCCAGGACCAGATGCCTGAAATGCTGCAAACGCTGCTGGCCGAGCGATTCAAGCTGACGCTACGCCGCGAAAACAAAGAGCACGCAGTCTATGCCCTGCTCGTGGGCAAGAACGGGCTTAAACTGCAAGAAGCCGAGCCTGGGCCCGATCCGCCGGCTCCCAGCGGGGCCAAAGCCGGTGGCGCCATCCACATAGCCCGGAAGATGACCATGGCGGCGTTTGCGGACTTCCTTGCCCGCTTTGTGGACCGGCCGGTCGTGGATATGACCGAAACGAAAGGAACCTACCAGATCGCCATGGACATCCCGATCGAGGACCTGATCAAGGCCAAGGGCGCAATCGAAAATGGTCCTGCCGATGCCAAACGGCCCGCGGCCGATACTGCATCCGACCCAGACGGTTCCCCGATGTTCGCCGCCATTGCAAGATTTGGGCTGAAGCTGGAACCACGCAAGGAGCCGATGGAAGTCCTGGTCATCGATCACGCCGATAGGATCCCGACGGCGAATTAGCTCCGGACAAGCACCGCTTGCTTACGCGCGCGGCTCCGATCGGAGCTTACTGTATGGTCCAATATCCTTCGCGCGTCTTGACGTGGAGATCGGGCCGTCCCTTCACTACCACCCGGATCGCGTGAAAGAGCCCCGGCGTCGAAACCGGGGGCTGGAAACTCAGAATGTACTGGCGGTGTACCTCGTCGCCAATCGCGTGGACGGCTTTCTCGAGTTGGCGCTTGCTGAAGGAAGTGATGAGGGTGGCGCCCGTGGTGCGCGTGAAGATATTGGCGATATTCGGCTTGGAGAGTCGCGCCAGCGATTCGATGCCCGCCATTAAATTCCACGCTATCGAGTCATCCGGAACGCGCGTTTCGTCGTGCTTCTTGTCCAACCCTCTGTCCTTTTCATCCTCAATGTCGCCGTATGTCTTGACCTTGCGGTCGGTGTAGGGCGCCAGAAAGGCGGAATAGGTGAGCCAGTAGACCGCGACGTTCTGGTGTTCAATCTCGCGCACCACTTCGGGAAGTTTGGCGTTGCTCGACCGGTCGCGGGTTTCGCCGATCACGCAGATGATGGGCCGGCGGCCGGGCGGCCGATGGCTCAGCATGTCCAGCGCCGTGGAGATCGCGTCGAGCGTCACAGCATTGTAACCGTCGGGCCGCATCTTTTTGAGAGCGCGGATCAGGTCGTCGGGTGATTTAGTGAACTCCACGCGCCGGTGAACCTGGTCGCTGAAAGTGAGCAGAGCCGTCTCGCCCTGGTCGGCCGCCAGCAACTGCGAGAAAAGAATTCCGCTCGATCTTAGCTTGTCGAGAATGGGCCCGGCATTCTTGCTGGTCTGCACCGCGACCACCAGCGAAATGGGATAGATTTCGGAATCCACCTGTGTGCGTTGCGGCACATTGTTGTCGTAGAGGATCAGGTCGGAGGCATCCAGCCCATCCACGAGATTGCCTTTGGAATCGGTGATGGTGACGGGCGCAAC
>JBEKQS010000289.1:0-6090 GCA_049519475.1 Bryobacteraceae bacterium
TGGCGTAGCCGTTCATGGTGAAGAAGGCGGCGTTCACCCGCGAGAGGTCGCCGGCCTTCACCAGGCGGTGCTCGTAAACCAACAGGGCAGCCACCGCCGCCGTGCCCGCCACTGCCAATGCGCCCAGGTGCAACGTGTAGACCAGCGCCAGCAGGCAGACAATCATGAGCACGTGCAAGAGCCGGGCCGCCCGCAAGCCTCCGGCGATTCCCAGGACGCGCGGCACGCTCCACAAGCCCTCCGCGCAATCGAAGACGTAGTCCTGGCAGGAATAGATCACGTCGAACCCCGCGGTCCAGAACGTCACGGCCGCCGTGAGCAGCAGGATTCGCGCGTCCAGCGAGCCCCGCATGGCGATCCAGGCAGCCGCCGGTGCGATTCCCAGGCATAGGCCCAGCACCAGGTGGGAAAGCGAGGTGAACCGTTTGGTGAAGGAGTAAAAGAAAATCAGGCCCAGGGCCGCTGGCG
The DNA here is from genome assembly GCA_049519475.1 of Bryobacteraceae bacterium. Taxonomy (GTDB): domain Bacteria; phylum Acidobacteriota; class Terriglobia; order Bryobacterales; family Bryobacteraceae; genus PALSA-129. The sequence continues at coordinate 469 of JBEKQS010000289.1, forward strand.
CCAGTTCGAGACAGAGCCGGTTCAACTCGAAGGCCGCAAACAGGAAGAGAAGGGCGGACACCAGCACGAACACCAAGGTAAACCCGGCGGAGAGGTGTCCCGCCGGCAGGTGGCGCATTTTGGTGCGCGGGTTGCGCGCATCGATATCCGCGTCGATCAAGCGGTTGAAGGCCATGGCCGCCGAACGCGCGCCCACCATGGCCACCACAATCCACAGCAGCTTGTGCCAAACGTGCAAATGGCCGAAGCCGCCCGCCCGCCAGGCGAGCAGCGCCCCCGTCAAGGCAAAGGGCAGGGCGAATACGGAATGCTCGAACTTGATCATTTCGAGCGTCAAGCGGAGGCGTCTGAGAATCATCCGGTGAGAACCTCTCTATTCTACGCCATGACATTCGAGTAGAATACGGTAACGGTACCGGCGGCACTCTTGGCCGCCCGTCCCGAGCTTTTCACGTGATACAGTGGCAGACGGCTTGTCGGAGGAAGGAGCCACGAAGAATGCTGGAAGCATTCGCATTGACGGACAAGGGATGCATCAGGAGCAATAACGAAGACTATTGCCTGATTGATCCGGAATTGGGTTTATACATCCTGGCTGACGGAATGGGTGGCGCGCGGGCCGGAGAGCGCGCATCCCGCCTGGCGGTGGATACCGTTTCGGAAATGGTGCACAGCGCGGGGCGGCGCGATTCCCAGGTGCTGCTCAGCGCGGTGGAAGAGGCCAACCGCCGCGTACTCGAAGCATCTCATAGCGATCCCACTTTGGAAGGCATGGGGACGACGCTGGTAGCGGTGCTCGATCTGGAAGAAGGCCTTTCCATCGCGAGCGTCGGCGACAGCCGCGTCTACGTGTTGGACGACGACGGTTTGCGCGTCATCACAGACGACCAGACCTGGGTCAACGAAATCGGCCGGCCCCTCGGCCTGGACGAAGAAAGCCTGCGTAACCATCCCATGCGTCACGTCCTGACGATGGCCATCGGAGCCAGCGCGCCGCTCACCGTCAACTACTACTCGGTCGAGTTGCGCAATGGCGCCCTGTTGCTGATCTGCAGCGACGGCCTGCACGGGGTCATCGATCGGATCGAGCTGGAGGGGATCCTGCGGGGCGGGCGCAACGGCACGCCGCTCGAGGAGAGCTGCCGCAAACTGATCGCGGCCGCCAAGGAAGCCGGCGGACCGGATAACATCACTACAGTATTGGTGAGAAAATTCGCCTGATCGGCGCACCAATTCAGTAGACGTGAAAATATCGCTTCTACTGGCTGCGTGGATTTGTGTGGGGCTCTCGCCGGCCGCCGGCCAAGTGGCCGTCCTCCACATCCAAGTGATTGAGGGCGAAGGCGCAGTGCACACTCCGGGCTCGCACAGCCTGCGCCCGTTGACCGTCGAAATCACCAGCGAAACCGGCAAACCGGTAGAAGGCGCCGCAGTCAGCTTTCATCTGCCCGAGGAAGGCCCCGGCGGCACCTTCGGTAACCAGCTCCGCACCGACGTGGCGATCACCGACGCGAACGGGCGCGCGAGCCTCCGCGGCCTCCAATTGAACCACGCAACCGGCCCGTTCCAAATTCGCATTGTGGCCGCCAAAGAACAGGCCCACGCGGGCGCAGTCTCCTTCCAGTACATCGCGGAACCGAAGAGCGGGAAAGTCTCAACGTCCGTCTCCACTCCAGCGGCTCCCGCGGCGCCAGGCGCGCCAACCGCCTCGCGCGGCTCCCTCAAGTGGATTCTGATGGCGGTTGCGGCCGGCGGCGCAGCGGCTGCGGCAGCTTTGCTGGCCGGCAAGTCGGGCGCTGGATCGGCGCCGGCGGCATCGACGGCGGTAGCGGCCGCCCCGACTATCGGAACGCCCACCATCACCGTGGGGAAGCCATGAAGGGCGGAATTGGTCGCGGGCTGCTGCTGGCCATCGCAGTTATGCCGGGGGCCTGGGGACAGTTCCAGCTCTATCTGGTCAACGGCTCGCTCGAACAACCGGTGGCTCCGTTATACGATCTGGGACCAATCGAACCGGGCCTGTCAGCCTCCGTGCCATTCCGCATCCGCAACATCGGCAACACCACCAGCGCCCTCGATCTGCTCTCGGTGGGAGGCAGCGGCTTCACTCTGACGGGCGGTCCGGCCTTGCCGGCGACCCTGGCTCCGCAGCAGTCCGTGAATTTCACCGTCGTCTTTCAATCCGCCGGCATCGGCAGTTATAGCGCTTCGCTCGATTCGGTGGGGATCTCGGTACTGCTCACCGCGACCGTGCCGGCGGAGCTGACCTGTCTGCTTTCGACCGCAGGCGCCACCCAGCCGTTGGGCGCCGCCACCGTAAATTTCGGGGTGGTACAGCAGGGATCGGCGGTGACGCAGCATGTCGTACTCTTGAACCAAACCAACGTGCCGCTGACGGTGCCGGCGCTGGCCACTGCCGGCGCAGGCTTCACGCTGAGCGGATCCACTCCCAGCGGGATCCTGTTGCAGCCTGTTCAGAGTGCGGGCTTCGATGTGCAATTCAGTCCGGCCACGGCGGGCCCCGCGAACGGGTCTCTGCTGGTGGGAAGCCGCTCCTATCTGTTGAGCGGCACGGGCTCACCACCGTCATTGCCGGCGCCGCAGCTCTCTGTGGGGCTCGTCCAGGCACTGAGCGCACAACAGGGCACCGTCACCGTGAACCTCAGCCAGGCATCGGCCACCAGCGGCAGCGGCACGGTGACCCTGGCGTTCCAACCTGCCGTGGCAGACGCTACGGACCCAGCGATTGCCTTCGCCACCGGCGGGCAGACCGCCGGCTTCACCGTCTCAGCCGGCGATACCCAGGGCCAATTCGGGGCGCAGGCGTCGGTCGCCTTTCAGACTGGCTCCACTGCGGGCAGCCTGGTGATTACGGTGCAGTTGGGCAGCCAGACGGATCAGCAAACCATCGTTATTCTGCCGGCGGCCGTGGGCGAGACCGCGGCACAGGGCACGCGTGGCGCAGGCACGATTGAGCTGGACGTCGCCGGTTTCGACAACACCCGCACCGCCGGAACGGTGACCTTCACGTTCTTCGACTCGAACGGCAACACCCTCGCGCCGGGAGCCATCAGCACCGATAGCACGGCAGCCTTCGCCGGCTTTTTCCAAAACTCCGCCGGCGGAACTTTCCTGTTGAAAGCCGTCTTCCCCATCACCGGCGACGCGACTCAGATCGCGGCGTTTGAAGCCGACTTGAGCAACGCCACGGGCACGACCAAGGGTGTGAAGACGAACTTCTGAGCAAGGGCTGCGCCCTTGATATCCCTGCGGGATATGGGAGTCAGAAGTCAGGAGTCAGGAGTCAGAATGCTTGGCCCGCTGCCGCACGCAACGCAACAGGAGTCGGAATACGCAGAACTCTGCGTGATTCTGACTCCTGACTTCTGACTCCTGTCTTCTGACTCCTGTCTTCCGCCCTAATTCCCGCCGCCGCGGCCACCGGCGGGGGCTGCCGGGACGGCGTTCAGATCCACTCTGAAGTAGGCGACGCCGGCATCCGACATCACTTTGTTCAGCTTGGGAACTTCGTCCCATACCGCGTCGACGGCTGCCGCACCCTTCTTCAACTCGGCCGCGGCTTCCTCCATGTCAGCCAGTTGGCGGGCGGTCGGCGGGCCCGAGAAGCCGTCGATCAACCCCATCAGGCGCTGGATTTTCTGAGTCACCGGCGGCGGCGTGTAATCGCCGCGTGCGCCCGTGGCGCCGCCTCCGCCGCCCCCACCACGGCCTCCGCCACCGGCGGCTTCAAAATAGGCGCCGGCGGTTTTCACTTTGGCAGCCAGATCTTCCACGGCCTTCTTGACGGCGTCGGGCACCGGCGCCGCGTTGGCCTGGGTCCAACTGGCCTGCAGGTTGGTTAATGCCGTGGTCATGGCCACTGCTTTACGGCGGGGCGCTTCCGCATCGCGCGTGAGGCTCACCAGGGTATCGATGGCCGTACGCTTTTTGGCGCGGTCTTCGGGCGACAGTTGGATGCGTGGATCGTCTTCCACGGTTACCTTGTGCGATTCGGACTTGCCGTTGGCCGTGAGCGTGACGGTATACTCGCCGGGATCCACCAGGGAGCCGCCGCCTCCCCGGCCGCCGCCAAAGCCGCGTCCGCCGCCGCCACCGCCGCCTGCTCCACCGGCGGCGCCGAACTCGGTGTTCAACTCGGCGTTGAGATCGCCGGCCGCTCCGGCGGCGGCGGCGCCACCGGCGACATCCGCCGCGCCTGCCGGGGGTTCGCCCGCCGCAGCTCCGCCGCCGGCAGCAGCAGCCGCGCCACCGCGACCGCCGCGGCCACCACCTCCGCCGCCGCGTCCGCCGCCTCCACCGCCAGCCGCAGTTCCGCGGCCTCCAGCGGGGGCCACGGGAGGATCAAACCGCATGTCCCACGTGGTCCGGACGATCGATCCGGCCTGCGCCTGAGTGACGCTCGCATTCATCGAGCGGACCGGCTTGCCGGCCTGGTCGGTCACCGCAATCCGTACCTGTCCGGGCGACTTGGCAAAGAAATCCAGCATCAAGCCATTCTGCGCATTGGGCGTGAAGAACATGTTGGCGCCCTCGAACCCGCGATAATTGGCCATCTTCCACTGAATGCCGGGGCGGCCGTCGAAAAACTTCAGGTCGGTCGAGAGCACCGGGTCGTTCAACTGCTCCAGCGCGGAGATATTGTCCATGATCCAGATGGACCGGCCGTGCGTGGCGAGAATCAGATCGTGATCGCGCGGATGAATCTGAATGTCGAAGACCGGCACGGTCGGCAGGCCGTTCTTCATGCGATGCCAGTTGGCGCCCTTGTCGAACGACGCAAAGATCCCGAATTCCGTGCCCGCGAACAACAGGTTGGGATTCACGGGATCTTCGCGGATGACGTGCACGGTGCCGGCTTCCGGCGGAATGCCGCTGGTGATTTTGGTAAACGAGTCGCCGAAATTCCTGGTGAGGTAAATGTAGATGGCGAAGTCGCCGGCGCGGTGGTCGTCAAAGGTGACATACGCAGTGCCGGCATCCGTGCGCGAGGGCTCGATGCGGCTCACGTAGCTCGTTTTGGGCAGGCCCATGATATGGGAGACCACGTTGGTCCAGGTTTTGCCATCGTCGCGCGACAGTTGCACGTTGCCGTCATCGGTGCCGGCCCACAACACGCCGGCCTTCACGGGCGACTCGGCAATCACCGTGATACACGGCCATTGGGCCACGCCGTCATCGCGCGAAAGCGCGGCGCCGGCGCGGTCCATCACTTTGCCGAGGATGGTCATCTTGTCGCGGTCCGCTCCGGTGGTGAGGTCCTGGCCCAGGCGGGTCCAGTTGTCGCCGCGGTCGGTGGATTTGAAGAGGTAATTGCCTCCGTAGTAAATCGTCTTGGGATCGTGCGCCGAAATCATCAGCGGCGAATTCCACTGAAAGCGGTAGCGCGGAGACTGGTCGTTGTCTTCCTGCGGACGGATGCTCTTCGATTCGCTGGTTTTCAGATCGCGCCTGGAGAGGTTGCCGTCCTGCGATTCGGCGTAGATGAGGTTCGGGTCGGTGGGATCGATGCGGTTGTAGAAGCCGACGCCGCCCTCCACCGTAACCCAGTCCGAATTGCCGATTCCGGTGGACTGCAGGGAGGAACTGGGCCCGCACCAGGAG
>JBEKQS010000290.1:0-6050 GCA_049519475.1 Bryobacteraceae bacterium
CAGGAGGGCCGCCTCGTGGCCGGCGATCAGCCAGCCCCCGAAGGCGGCTATTTCATCCCGCCCACCATCATTTCCGACATCGATTCCAAGGCCCGCATTTTCCAGGAGGAGATCTTTGGCCCGGTCCTCGCCGTCAGCAAAGCCCAAAACTTCGAGCACGCCCTCACACTCGCCAACGATTCGCAATACGGCCTCACCGGCGCCGTCTTCTCGAACACCCCCGCACACCTGCGCGAAGCCAAGGACCGTTTCCACGTCGGCAATCTCTATTTCAACCGCAAGTGCACCGGTGCAATGGTTGGTGCGCACCCCTTCGGCGGCTTCAACATGTCCGGAACCGATTCCAAAGCCGGTGGCCCCGACTACCTCTTGCTGTTCCTGCAAGCCAAGTCCGTCGCCACGAAACTCTAGCGGCACCGCGCCAAAGTGGGGCATGCTTTAGTTAGGAGCAGGGCTGGCGAGCCCAAGACACCGGCGGCAAGACCGCCGGCGCTACGAGTTGGCTCTTAGTGGCGGAAGTGGCGGACGCCGGTGAAGACCATGGCGACGCCGAGGCGGTCGGCGGCGGCGATGACTTCATCATCGCGCACCGAGCCGCCGGGCTGAATGAAGGCGGTGGCGCCATTCCTGACGGCCTCTTCGACGCCATCGGAGAAGGGAAAGAAGGCGTCGGAAGCGACCACGGCACCGGAGAGCGGGAGCAGCGCTTTCATGGCGCCGATGCGGACCGAATCGACGCGGCTCATCTGGCCCGCGCCGACGGCGACTACTTGCCCGGGGCGCGCGTAGACGATGGCGTTGGACTTCACGTGCTTGGCCACTTTCCAGCCGAATTCCATGGCGGCCCATTCCTCGGCGGTGGGAGCGCGTTTGGATTTCACGACGGCGGAAGCGCGACTCAAGCGGGCGGTGTCGGCGGTCTGGGCCAGGTAGCCGCCGGAAATGGATTTCACCACCAGGGGGTCGGTTCGGAAAGAGACCTGCATGAGGCGCAGGTTCTTTTTGGCGCGCAGGATTTCGAGCGCTTCGGGTGAATAGCCGGGCGCGGCGATGGCTTCCACGAAGATCTTGGCGATTTCGCGCGCGGCTTCGGCATCGACGGTGCGGTTGACGCCGATGACGCCGCCGAAGGCCGATACGGGGTCGCACTCGAGGGCTTTGCGCCAGGCTTCGGCGAGCGAGGGCTGCTCGGCGCAGCCGCACGGGTTGGTGTGCTTGATGATGGCGACGGCGGGAGCGTCAAATTCCGCGGCGAGCTGGAAGGCGGCGTCCAGATCGACCAGATTGTTGTAGGAAAGTTCCTTGCCGTGGAGTTGGGCCGCGCCGGCGAGGCCCGCGCCACGGGTTCCATAGAGCGCGGCGGATTGATGCGGGTTCTCACCGTAGCGAAGGTCCATGAGCTTGGGCGCGCGGAGATTGAGATCGGCGGGCAGCGGGCCGGGGGCATCGATTTGTTCGAGGCGGGCGCTGATGGCGGCGTCGTAATCGGCGGTGGTGCGGAAAGCTTTCTTGGCGAGCCGCCAGCGGGTTTCGGGCGAGAGCTTGCCGGCGGAGGCACGAAGTTCTTCGGCGATGGCGGAGTAGTCGGCGGGCGAGACGACGACGGCGACGCCGGCGTAATTTTTGGCGGCTGAACGGATCATGGCGGGGCCACCGATATCGATATTTTCGATGAGGTCTTCGATGGTGGCGCCGGGTTTGGCGGCGGCGTCGGCGAAGCGGTAGAGGTTGACGACCACCATATCAATTGGGGAGATGGAGTGCTGGGCGAGCGAGAGGGCGTGATCGGCGTTGGAACGGATGGCGAGAATGCCGCCGTGGATTTTGGGGTGGAGGGTCTTCAAGCGGCCGTCGAGCATTTCGGGGAAGCCGGTAATTTCGGAGACGTCGCGGACGGGGAGCCCGGCCTCGCGCAAGAGGCGCGCGGTGCCGCCGGTGGAGATTAGTTCGGCGCCGAGCGAGGTAAGGGCGCCGGCAAATTCGACGATTCCGGTTTTATCAGTGACGCTGATGAGGACACGCATCTACCGCACGATAGCATAGGGCTGGCGGAATGCGGTTCACTTCAGGGGGCAGTCATCCCGACGCTTTGCAGAACGGCGTTTCTGTGCTGCGGGCGGGACAAGCAGGGGAAGCCGCCTACCGGGCCGCTTGCGGTGGCCGTTGGATAGAGGAGCCTGCGGGTTGCAACGAACGCAGGTACAACACGAGGGTCACGATCACTGCGGTCACAAACACATCGATAAAGATGTGCATCGCGTCCGGCGCGAGGTGATTCCCGAAGTTCGGCAGCAGCTTGGTAGCGCGGCCCCAGACGCGCTCATACATCTTGGCGTATTGCGGCGAAGCACCGAGAACATAGGGTGTCCATAGGCTGTAGATGTGCAGAAGGAGCCAAACCGTGTCGCCAAGCAGACCGAACCACAGCAGCGGCTTCAGCCGCCAAACGGTGCCGATCAGGAGCAACAACTGCGCACCCCCGATGGCGGCGCCCAGAATTATGTTGCCGGAGCTGAATGCCACGTTGTTTCCAGGTTGATCATTCCATCCGCCCAGCGGAATCAGGACACACAGCTCGAAGTAGGCCAGCAGCACAACTTGTGCAGTGATTGCCGCCCGGTAATGCGTAGCGCCGCTCACGTCAAGCAGTCTATCTACTGTGGATGGATCGCGTCAATAACCATCCGGCCATGTAGAGCCCGACGCATAGAGGCGCCCAACACGGGCCACTCAACGAGTCAAGTTAACAACATTGGCCCTACGCAGCGCATTCGCCGCGGCCGAGTTTGAGGGAGAAGGCTTGGTCGTCTGATTTCGGAGACGTCCCATGGCTTCTGTTCGCGCATACGAAACCATCGCGGGTCAAGCCGCTGGATTGATTTCAACCACTCCGGCGAAGCTTGACGGCGGGGGGATGGGGATGCCTTCCTCGCGCAGGCCCTCAAGATGAAACTCGATCGCTTCCTGGATGAGGCGCTCTACTTCGTCCCGGGAATCGCCAACGGAGATAACGCCGGGAAGGTCGGGAACATATGCCCCCCAAGAGGTCGGTCCTTTTTCGTATATAACCGTGTACCTCATCGATCCTTCTCCTTCTCTTCCAGGCCGGCGCTGCGCAGAATCGCTCTTAGCGTTCCCACCGGCACATCCTTGCCAGGTTGACCGGGTATGGTAACTACCATCCCCTTTGTCGGACGCCGAAACTGATGGTGGCTGCCTCTGGTCTTCTTCAGCCGCCACCCGGCTGATTCGAGGCGGCGGATCAGATCTCTGACCTTCACTCCTCATATGATACCGCCATGCATGGGCCAGAGCCTTAACTCTAGGCGGCGCATTCGCCGCGGCCCAGCTTGAGGGAGAAGGCTTCCTCGTCGCCCCAATCCTGGTAGATCTCGGGGAAGAGATCGGCGGGCTTGGCGAGCGAGGATGTGAGCGCGCGGAAGGTTTCCACCTTGTGGCGGATGACGTAGTCGCGGAAGGTTTCGCCGGCGAAACGATTGGCGATGAAGTGATCGAGGACGCGCGAGACGGCCTCGGGCGCGAGACGGGCGGGGATGGATTGGATGGCGAGGCCGAAGCGCATGACACCTTCGCGGTCATAACCGCCGCCGAGGAGCATCTGGTAGTAGGGCAACTCGCGGCCGTCGATTTTGCGGGCGTTGCCGTAGAAGCCGAAATCGGCGATCCAGTGATGACCGCAGGAATTGGGGCAGCCGCTGGCTTTGATGGTGAGGCGGCGGACTTGCGGATCGTGGTAATGGCGGACGGTTTCGGCGAGAGCGGCGCCGAGCTCCATGGTTTTGGTGAGGCCGAGGTTGCAGGTATAAGCGCCGGGGCAGGTGACGACGTCTTCGATCTGACGCGCGCCGGAATCGGCGAGACCGGCTTCTGCGAGGGCGGCGTGGACGCGTGGCAGACGCGCCAGCGGGATGAAGGCCAGCAGGAAATTCTGTTCGATGGTGACGCGCACCAGGCCATCGCCGGCGGTGGAAGCGATGCGGGCGAGCGCGCGCAATTGCTCGCCGGTGAGATTGCCCTGCGGGACCTTGACGGTGACGGCGGCGTAGCCGGTTTGCTTCTGCAGGGCCACGTTGGTCGAGAGCCAGGCGGTGTCCGCGTGGGGGGTGCCGATGATGGGGAGTAGCGCGCCATCGCCGAGCGGGGGCGGAGCGGATTGGTAGCCGCCGAAGCCCTCGGGGACGATTTCGGGCCAGGCAATGCCACCGTGCGCCAGGATGCGGGCGAACTCGCGGTCGATCTGTTCCTTGAGCCAGGCGAAGCCGCGCTCGCGCATCACGAATTTGAGCCGCGCCATGTTCTTGTTTTTGCGATTGCCGTATTCGTTGAAGACGCGGACGACGGCTTCGCACTTCGGGAGCAGGTGCTCTTCGGGGACGAAGTCGTCGAGGAGTTGGGCTTCGGTGGGGAGCGGACCGAGGCCGCCGCCGACGGACATGCGGAAGCCGCGGCGGCCGTCGCGGACGGCGGCGCGGAGGCCGATATCGTTGACGGCACCGGCCATGCAGTCACGGCCGCGGCAACCATCGAAGGCGATTTTAAATTTGCGCGGGAGGTTGGCGGTGAGGTCCTTGCGCAGGAAGGCAAAAGCCACGCGCTGGGCGTAGGGTCGAACGTCGAAGACTTCGTCGCGGGCGATGCCGGATAGAGGGCAGGCGGTGACGTTGCGGACGGTGTTGTAGCAGGCTTCGCGATTGGTCATGCCGACATCGGCCAGGAGGTGCATAAGGCCGGCGACGCGGGCGAGGGGTATGAAGTGATATTGGATGTTCTGGCGGGTGGTAAGGTGGGCTCTGCCGCCGGCGAATTGGTCGGCGATGCGAGCGAGTTGGGCGACCTGGGGGACGGTGAGAAGGCCGCCGGGGATCTTGCAGCGGACCATCTGGACGCCGGGCTGGCGCTGGCCGTAGATGCCGTGTTTGAGGCGGAAGGGGCGGAACTCGTCCTCGGTGATCTGACCGGCGAGGAATTGAGCGGCGCGGACGTGGAAGGTTTCAATTTCTTCGCGAACGAGGCGATCATGTTGAATCTCAAAGTGTTGGGGGTCAGCCTGGATCTCGGGGGAAGTGGTCGCCATAATCGCCCTTTTGTTGATAGGAGTTTATGTACTATTACTCTATAGAGATTATCTAAATTGCCCGGAGGATGCAAGAAGAGGATGCTTTTAGATCTATAGAACATCAATTGATCGGGATTGGGGTGGAGCTTAGAATAGGTGTGGCGGGAGGAGACGAACAAATGAATTGGCGAGCGTTGGCGGCGGTGGCAGCGGCGGCGGTTGCAAGCGCGCCGGCAGTGGCGCAACAGGAAACCAAACCGGCGGCGGTGGAGCAGGCTGCGCCGCAGCAGCCAGAAAGTCGCTATGCAGACAAGCAGCTTGTGGTGCTTTACCTGGATCTGACGGCGCTACCGAAAGAAGATCTGGCCAGAGTAGGGAGCGCCGCGAAGAAGTTTCTCGATACGCGCAGCGGCGGGAACCAATTAGTGGCCCTTATCTCGTACGACGGCCGCTCGGTGCGCGTGGGTCAGGATTTCACCGGCGAGTTCGACCGCCTGGAGAAAACGCTCGATCAGGTCCAGGCGTCTGGCGGCAGTGCGGCGGAAGTGAGCGACATGGATCGGGCGAAGGCGCTCGAACAGGCGGTGGGAATGCTGGGTACGCTGCCGCAGAAGAAAGCGCTGGTCTATTTTGGAACGCCAGCGACGGGGAGCCCCGAGCAACGGGAGGCGACCATCAAGGCAGCCATAGCGGCCAACGTGGCGTTCTATCCGATCGACGTGCGCGGGGTGGTGGCGGCACCGGGCAAGTAGTGGCAAGTAGTGCGGCGCGCCCGTATCGGCTACAATCCAAGACGGAATGACTCGGAAATGGTTGGTAGCGGTATGCGTGGCCACTTGCCCGGCGGTTGTCCTGGGCCAGGGATTCGGGGCAGCTAAGCAGTCGGTCACGCTGGAGCGCAAGCTGCCGGCCGCGGTGAAGCTGCCAGGCAACAGCTTCAACGTCAAGGCCACCGCCGAGGCGGCCGCGGCCG
>JBEKQS010000291.1:0-6037 GCA_049519475.1 Bryobacteraceae bacterium
GCGGCGCTGCCGGCGGGCGTCGCCGCGCTGGGAACACGAAACGGCCGGGAGCCGAACCCAAACTGCCTGGGAAGAGCGTCTGTCCGCGACGCGAGACCCGCTAGGAGAGACACTGGGGTTTCGGAACGAAAGGTCTGATATGAAGGCGATCGCTTTTAACGGCAGTGCGAGACGAGGCGGCAATACTGCAATCCTGCTCCGCTACGTGCTTCGCGAAATGGAAAAGGAAGGCATTGAAACCGAACTGGTGGAACTGAGTGGATCGAAGATCCATGGTTGCCTGGCGTGCCGCGAGTGCTCGGCCCGAAAAGACGGGCGATGCGCGCAGAACAACGATGTGGGGAACGCCTGTATCGAAAAAATGGCGGCAGCGGACGGTATTGTCCTCGGTTCGCCGACCTACGTGGCCGACGTCTCGCCGGAGATCAAGGCGCTGATCGACCGCGCCTGCATGGTTGGAGGCGCCAATGGCGGCATGTTCCGCCGCAAGGTGGGAGCGGCGGTGATCGCGGTGCGCAGGGCCGGGGCGATGCACGCGTTCGATGCCCTGAACCACTTTTTCCTGATCAGCGAGATGATCATACCGGGCTCATCCTACTGGAACATCGGGATCGGGCGGGAACCCGGCGAGGTGGAAAAAGACGAGGAAGGCATCCGCACCATGAAAGTGCTGGGACGGAACATGGCGTGGCTGCTGAAGAAATTAGGCTCATGAGCCCCATGGACAAAGAAAGGTGCGCTCCGGTCCTGAGCCGAGTCAGCGAAGCCCCAGGCATTTATCGGTACCTATCCGCGAAAAGGAGCGGCGGCACGAAGACGCCTGGCGGCTCCCGAAACTCATACGCCACAGCTAGAAGGGCTCTTTAGTTTTCGGTATGAACGGCCGATAAGCTGTGCATGAGGCGCTCTCGCTCTGCTATCACGGCCGGAATCTCGTTTCTGATTCTGCTAATAGCAGCCGGATATCTAGAACTCCGCGGCGGGAGGGTCTCGCACAGCCGCGTTTACAGGATCGGCTACGATCATAATCCGCCGTTCCAGATCATCGCGGCTGACGGGAAGGCTCGCGGGTTCGCCGTCGAGACCGTGGACCGTGCCGCGCAGCGGGCCGGCATCAAGGTAGTCTGGCTTCCGCAGCGAACCTTCTCGGCGGAAGCGTTTCGGACCCAGTCCCTGGACCTGTGGCCGCTGCTGGCCGACTTGCCGGAGCGGCGGACCTTCGCCTACATCTCGGAACCATGGATCGTGACCGACGCTTACCTCATTACCCGCGGCGCCGGCGATCGGCTGCTTCGGCCGGATTTCGCCGGTATGATCCATTTTGCCGGGCCGCCGGCTCTCTATACCCGGCTGATTCACACCATGTGGCCGAAGGCACTGACGCAAGGCCTGCCGGCCGAAGGGGATTTGGCTGCACCGTTCTGCGCCAGTGAGTCGGCGGCGGCTTTCGTCGTGTCGCATCAGATGACGGGCTTTCTGCGCGATGTTTCGCGGGAGTGTGCGGACGTGGATCTTCGGGCGCATCACCTCCCCGGCTTGAGCCTGCGCCTGGGAGTTGGCTCGACGCCCACGGCCGCGGCCGTGGCCGACCGCCTCCGCGCCGAGATCATGAAAATGGGCGAGGACGGCCAGCTGGGCGGAATCCTGGCGAAGTACGCCTACATTGGGTTCAGCGAGGCACGCGTGATTCTCCAATTAACAGCCGCCGAACGCCAGTCGCGAGCCCTCCGGCTCGCTCTGACCGCGTTCGGAACGGCGCTCGCGGGCATGGCATTCCTGGCCTGGCGTCTTCTGCGCGCCCGTAAGGCGGCGGAGAACGCGAACGCCGCCAAAGGCGAGTTTCTGGCCAACATGAGCCACGAGATCCGTACGCCCATGAACGGCGTGATTGGCATGACCGGCCTGTTGCTGGAGACAGACCTGACGCCCGACCAGCGCGACTTTGCGGAAACCGTGCGCGCGTCGGGAGATGCGCTGCTCAGCGTCATCAACGACATCTTGGATTTCTCCAAGATTGAAGCCGGAAAGATGACGATTGAGTCTTTGGCCTTCGACCTGCGCCTGGTCATCGAGGACGTCGGTGAAATGCTGGCTGCCAAAGCAGACGACAAGAAGCTCGAAGTGATTCTGCAATACCCGGCCCATCTGCCGCGCCACTTCGTGGGCGATGCCGCAAAAATCCGTCAGGTTCTGACAAACCTCGTCGGCAATGCCGTGAAGTTCACGGCACGGGGTCACGTCCTGATCGAAGTCGAGTGCGAGATGGAGGACACTTCGTCGCCCCGCATGCGAGTTTCCGTGCATGACACGGGCTGTGGCGTGCCCGGAGATAAGATTGGAAAACTCTTTCAAAAATTCAGTCAGGCCGATAGTTCGACCACCAGGAAGTACGGGGGCACCGGCTTGGGGCTGGCGATTTCCAAACAGCTCGTGGATCTCATGGGAGGCTCGATCGAAGTCCGCAGTTGCTACGGCGAAGGTTCCACCTTCCGGTTCAGTTTGCCGCTGGCACTCGATCCGCATAGTCCTGCCGCAACTGCTCCCGTCGCCGACCTGCGAGGGTTGCGCGCCATGATAGTGGACGACAACGAAGTGAATCGGCGCGTGCTTCACGAACAGGTCGTCAGCTTTGGCATGCGCACCGGGAGTTTGGCTTCCGGCGACAAGGTGCTCGACGCCTTGCGAGCAGCCAGGGAAAGCAATGACCGCTACCACTTCTTGCTCTTGGACTACCAAATGCCGGGAATGGACGGGCTCGAAGTGGCGGGAGCGATCAAGGCAGATCCGGCCGTCGGCGATACTCTGGTTGTCCTGCTGACTTCTGTGGGCCAATGGAGTGAACTCAGCCGTTCCGGGGGCGCCCGAGTCGATGCGTCCCTGGTGAAACCGGTGCGCCCGTCGCAATTGTTGAATACGCTTGCCACTGCCTGGTCCAGGCGGCGGGGAAGCGCGGACAACGGCGGTTCCACGTCCCCGCGCGGCGTTGCGCAGGCGGACTCTCAGTTAGCCGGCGAGTTTGCCGGGCGGGCCGTGCGGGTTCTGATCGCCGAAGACAATGTCGTCAATCAAAAGGTCGCACTTCTGATGCTGGGAAAGCTGGGCATCCAGGCGGACCTGGCGGCGAACGGCACCGAGGCGGCCGAGAGGGCTGCAGCGACTCCTTACGATTTAATTTTTATGGACTGTCAGATGCCCGACCTGGACGGTTACGCGGCCTCCCGGAAGATTCGGAGCACGGAGGGGTGCCGACGACGGGTCGCCATCGTGGCCATGACCGCGGAAGCCATGGAGGGTTCCCGGGAAAAGTGTATCAAAGCGGGCATGGACGACTACATCTCCAAACCCGTCAATCGTGACCAAATGCTCAAGGCATTACGGAAATGGCGTGCCAGGACCGGATCTGAAGCTGAATCTGACGGTTTGGCGACATCAGCCTTAATCTGAGCAGGAGGCGGCCTGGCGGCGCTGGGTGCACTCCAGATCTGTCCAGTTTGCCCTGGTAGTGGATGGCCTGCTCACTGCCGCCACGAACCTGGGCGCATCGCTCGATGTTGTGTCCACCGTGACGCGCAGCAATGAGGAGCATACGGTCAGGCGGAGCAGAGGTTGGCCGGATTGGCTGCCCCACATCCATACCAGCCCCAACGCTGTTCAGTTAACTCGTCGAGTAGACCAATTGCTCCGGAGCTTCGCCTTCGATCACGATGTAGTCCGCGTCCCGCAAGCTCTTCAGTGCCTCGCCATAAGGAGAGGGTTCCATGCCGCTGAGCCTTTGCAGACCGAACAGGGGGAGCGACTGCCGATCTTGCCGGGCCAGGATTTCGAGCAGCGTTAACGGGCTCGGCCGCGCGGGCTTCTCCCGGTTCACGTATTCCAGGTACGGCCGAAAAGTGCCCGGCCTCGGCTTAAAGTCCGCCATCGGCTCGATGGTATCACAGGCCGGCAGGCCAGAAATGTGCTGCCGAATGCGGGCCAGAAAAGGCCAAAGGAACAAACCGAGGACGGTCGGAACGTTCCTGCGCGTTTTCACCACCTGCCCCGGGAAACGCCCCCATAGAAACAGGTCCCAACAAAGTCGGCTATTGACCTCGCACCGTTCGGCGCCAGGAGTGTCAGTCCCGGTCCAGAACAAGGACGCCAAGCTCGGGATCGGCCGCGAACTCGGTGATGCGGATGGCCTCGCGCCGCAGTAACCGCTCCGCGTCCCTCGTCGGGTGCGTCCAGCGTCGGAGCCACACAACCTTGGGAGGCGGCCCTATGGTTGTGCGGCCGAAATCACGCCTGTTTTGTGGGGCAGGCAATCTTGCCTGCAGCCGCCTTTCAGGCGGCTTTTTCGGGGCCGGCGAGTGTTTTCGATCACCGAAGAGCGCCGGCTGAAAGCCGGCGGCAGCCAGGATTGGCTGCCCCACAAACGGTGGGTACTCGCTATTCTACTTGCCGCACTACCCTATGGTTGTGGCGAGTTCGTAGAAGTCGGAGTCGGTACTCACAATAACGAAGTTTCCTGCCTTGGCAAACTCCCATATTCCGCGATCCGGACTTTCGAGCAAGCCGGCCTCCGCAACATGAGCCGACTCCGGGTATAACGCGGCGAGCCGGACGACGAGCTTGCGCGAGCGGTTCTCGTCAAACAGCAACTTCACAGAGCCACACGCCTGCCCATCCTGGCGGCAAATTCGTACACCGCACGGAAATCATCCGGCTCCAGTTCCGGGTAGTCATCGAGAATTTGCTGTTCGGTCATGCCCGCGGCGAGCCAACTCAACACGTCCCACACCGTGATGCGCAACCCGCGGACACATGGCTGGCCGGAGCGTTTGCCTGGCTCGATCATGATGCGGGAAGTCATGCTTTAAGCATATCACTGGCCCCACGAAGCACTCTTGAGGAGCCTGCCCCGCTGATATGAAGGGAGTTCCTCGGCCCGCGTCGAAACCTGGGGAGAAATGCTGGTTGGGAAAAGCGAAAGGGGCCGGACGCTTGTCCGGCCCCTTGCCATTTCCAAACTTGTTTCCCGGCTTACGCTACCGGTTGGGCTTTCTTGGCGGCGCGCGATTCCTTGTACTTCCTCTCGAACTTGTCGATGCGGCCGGCGGTGTCCATCAGCTTCTGCTTGCCGGTGAAGAACGGGTGGCAGGATGAGCAGATTTCCACACGGATATCGCCTTTGTGCGTCGACCGCGTCTTGAAGGTGTGGCCGCAGGCGCAGATTACATTCAATTCGTTATAAGCGGGGTGAATTCCGGCCTTCATGATGTTACGGGGATTCCTTTCGAGACTTTCAGTATACCACTAAAAAGACGAATCCCCCGTGACCCGCTTTCGGGCCACGGGGGAGGTAGCCAAGGAATAAAAACCTGAGGCTTAAGCTGACGCTTGAGGCAGCCGGTCCACAGGAACGTTGATTCCGATACTGGACGGAATCGGCTACATTACGGGCTCGACCTTTAACAGTCGGCCACCTCTCGCGGTCGTATGTTACTTCCCATTATGTTGGACCACCTCCTTTTCCAGTGATGTTTCCATGCTCTCACGGGCGTTTCGGCTTGTCAATATGAAATTCTCGCAACACTGCCGCTAAGCGCCATGTAATGCTTGAGTTACATATTGCGGGCGGCAAATCGGCACATCCTCAGTCCGTCCATGAGGTTGAAAGGAAAACGGCCGGTGGTGTAATGGCCGCAAGGCAGCGTGAAAACCTCATGCGGCAACTGCATTTCCCGGAAGCTGGCGAGCACCTGCTGGGAATATACCGGCAGGAAAGTCGAATCGTGCCGGGCCCAGATCAATAGGTTGCGCATGTCGCGCCCCTGGATGCGATTCAGGTAGCTGGCCGGGCTGATTACGGACCAGTAATGCCGCAGATCGTCCTGGCTTACCACGTCGCCGAAGCCTTGGCGGATGTGCCGGGACGATATTCCGGTCCAGACCGGGTCCGAAAAGTAGTTGGATACGTGGTTGAAGATGCCCACTTTCACGCGCAGGTCGTGGGCTGCGGCCACAAAGGCCACGCACGAACCCAGGCTGGTCCCCAACA
>JBEKQS010000292.1:0-5989 GCA_049519475.1 Bryobacteraceae bacterium
GAAGCAAAGTCAAGAGCTGAGAGCGTGGAGGAAGCGGAGCCGAGTTTCAGCCACTTCGCGCGCAGGCGTGCGTTGAGTAGGAAACTTGTTTATTCAACGCGGAGACGCAGAGACGCGGAGGAAAAGAAAGCAAAGTCAAGAGCTGAGAGTGGAAGCGGAGCCGAGTTTCAGCCACTTCGCGCGCAGGCGTGAGTCTTTCTGCGTCGAGCGCAGATGGCGGGATTCCAGACCGGGGGGTTTGGGCGGCGGGAATTCGCCACGGCGCTGCAGGTTCTGCGCCAGCGTGCGGATGCTGAAATGGTCCCAATCGCCGCTTTCCGTGCCGGGCATTTCGTACAGAGTGTAGCCTTCCGCCAGGCGCTCCAGGGTGCGGCGCGAGCTGCGGTAGCCGGGGGTTTGGCGCATGCGGGCCTCTTCGCGCTCCACCAGGCGCGCTACGTCGGGGTCGGTCGCGCGGAAGCCCAGCTTGCGGTAGAACCAGAACGCGCCGGAATCCACCGCCTCGGGGTTCTCGTGGCCGATTTGATAGGGATCGACCGAGAAGCATGTCACGCCCAGCACCTGGCGGAAGAGGCGCAGCAGGCGCGCGTAAATCCAGGCCGATTCGCCCTCGCGGAACGTGTAATACAGGTTGAAGCCCACCTCGGCGCGCTCGAACAGCGAGAGCAACTCGACGTATCCGGCCGGCACGCCGTTCTTGAAGAACATGGCGCCGTGATACGCGCGCAAGGGCAGGCGCCATGCGGGCGGCACACCGAAGAAATAGATATCGACCCCGCGGCCGGCGGCGGCGTGGAAGACTTGCGTCTCTTCCGGATGGCTGAAGCCGTAGAGCTCGCGGTAGCGCATCGCGGAAGTATCGAGAATGACGTCGAGGATGCGGCGCGCTTCGGGACGCGCGAGGCGCCCGATGGGAAGCGGGGCGGTATTCAGTTCCTGTGCCAGCGAAACATCACTGCGGCGCAGCAGCGGTTCGCGGTGAAGGTAGAGATTGCGGACCGGGAGCCGGAGGCGCGAACGAGATGCGCGCGAAATGCCGATGCGCCAGGTAAGCGGCACCTGCATGGATTCGAACAATCCAGCGCGCGCGCGATCGCCGGTTTCGAAAGCGGCCAGCCGTTCCAGCAGCCAGCCAAGGTCGCTCGTGCCGCGGCGGTGCGCTTGCGCGATCCATTGCTGGAACGGCACATGGGCTTCCACAGGGAAATCTTCGTCGAGCATGGGGAGGAAGCGCCGGATCACGTTGCCCATGCGGTCGGGTTCATCATAGCGGTCCCAGGCGATCTCGACCGCTCGCGGATGCCGGGCCGCCAAGCGCCGGGCCACCTCGTAGCTGAATACCGCCGTCAGCGAGGCGCCGGCGATGCCCGATACTTCCGGCGCTTCGAACGGCTCCGGGTCATCGCCGATGCGGTCCGCGAAGGAGAAGAGGATCTCGTCGGCCAAGCGCGCCACTTGGTCGCTGCGGGGGTATGCGCGCAAGAACAGGAGGGTTTCGTGCAGGCGGATTAAATCGGCTGCCTCGCGAAACCGGGTCTTGGCTATCGCGGCCAGCAAGCGCTCGAGGCGGCCGGTATCCGCCGCGCCGAAGCGGCTCTTCCATTCGTCCAGGCGGTCCAGCAACTTCCGTGGCACTCTCCTGAGCTTAACGCACGGACCGGAAGAAACGCGCTGCCTGGATCAGCCAACGAGATATCTTTTTCTGATATCATATGAGGGGTGAGCAAACATCAGCGCGTGCTCGAAGCTATCTTCGAGAAACGTGCGAGTATACCCTGGCCGGAGATTGAATCGATGTTGCGACACCATGGTGCGGAAATATCGGAAGGCCGGGGCTCACGCGTGCGAATCGTTCTCAATGGTGTTCGCGCGGTCTTCCATAGGCCGCATCCTCAGAAAGAGACCGACCGGGGTGCGGTGGCTTCGATGCAGAGATTCCTTACAGAGGCGGGGCTTGGAGTTGGGAGAAAGTCATGACATACAAGGGCTATCAAGCGAGAGTAGAGATGGACGAAAAAGCCGGCCTGTTCCACGGGGAGGTAATCAATACTCGAGACGTGATTACCTTTCAAGGCCGTACCGTCCGGCAGTTGAAGAAGGCTTTTGCGGATTCGGTGGACGACTACCTCGAGTTTTGTGCTGCGCGCGGCGAGGATCCGGAAAAACCGTTTTCGGGGAAGTTTCTGGTGCGAGTGTCTCCCGAAATGCACCGCGAAATCATGGCAGAGGCCCGGCAGCAAGGCAAAAGCCTGAACGCCTACGTAAGCGAGAAATTACAGCGGCGCGCTTAACTGGGGCCTGACAGGGGATACGAATTCCGCCCTGGCTGTCAGACGCCGGGGAGAAGATCTAGTTGGTGCAGTGCGGCCGAAATCATGCCTGTTTTGTGGGGCAGGCAATCTTGCCTTGCAGGCGGCTTTCAGACGGCTTTTTCGGGGCCGGCGAGCGTTTTCGATCACCAGAAGAGCGCCGGCTGAAAGCCGGCGGCAGCCAGGATTGGCTGCCCCACAAACGCCGCACCACGCTAGTTGGATCAGCCTTCGACTTTGCCAACTACGATGATGGCGATCGGCAGGGTTCCCACTTTCACCTTCAGCACCCAATCGGTGTCGCCTTCTTTGGAGACTGCCGGAAGAGTGCCGGCGGTTGGCGCTTCGAGCGAGAGCACGGCGGGATGGGGAGTGCCGACGCCTTTGATGCTGGCATCCACCAGGGCGTCAAAAGCAGGCGCGGCGTTGGGGTCGGCATCGGCCGAAAGAGGCGTGAGGACGGCGAAATCGCGTTGCGGCGCGACACCCTGGTGTGAGCCATCGACTGGATAGTTGCTGTAGCGCAGCGTATAGACGCCGGCTTTGACGGTCTGGCCGCGGCGGTCGTAGCCCTCGGCGGCGAAACGCAGGATGCCGAGAAGCGTTCCCTGCGCGATCGGCAGCACGATGGTATCGTCGGCGGGTTTGGCGCCGGTGGGAATCGATTTGCGAAACCAGATTTCGCACCACACTCCGGTAGGCCCGATTACGCGATAGGCGCTGGCATCGATAACGGCGGCATACGCGGCGGGCAAACCGGGTGCGGGCGTGGAGATTGTTTCCAGTTTGTAATCCTGAGCGCGCGCGGCGGCGGCAAGGATCAGGGAAGAGAAGATGAGGAAGAGAGGCTTCATAATGACAATCGGGAGGAAGGAAAATCTGGAGCGGGAGACCGGATTCGAACCGGCGACATCGACCTTGGCAAGGTCGCACTCTACCAACTGAGTTACTCCCGCTCGATGGAAACTTTTATTTTCCCCCAAGAACAAAGCCAGTGTCAAACGTTGTGGTGAAATCGTTGATTGTAAACCATTTATAAACTTGAGAGAAACGTATTTTGGTGTGGTAGACTACTTTTCGTCGGTCGGAGGGCGGTTTCCGGCGACAGGGGCGCGGGCAGGGTGAATCCCGCCGGCAATTCTTTCTAGACAAAGCATACTGGCGGTTCCGTACTGTTGTGGAAAACAGTGTGGAAATCTAGTGTGCGTGGTGTGCAAAAATCAATGAATGCCTGGGACCAGATACGGAATTATCTACAGTTAAAGGTCAGCGCGGAGAACTACAACAATTGGCTGAAAGGCACCACGTTCGCGGGTCTGGAGGGCACAACGCTGTTCGTAACCGTCCCGGATCGCGAAACGCGTGCCTGGCTGGAACGCGAGTTTCCGGTGATGATACGCAGTGCCATTCAAGAACTGGCCTTGCCAGTGAAGCACGTTACGTATGAGGCTGAAGCGACTCGCGGCCCGATGAACCAGGCGATGGCCACGGTGGCGAACAGCGACGCGGAATCGGCCGCCGGTTCCTTGAACCCCAAATTCACTTTCGACACCTTCGTGGTGGGCGCGTGTAATCAGTTCGCACACGCGGCCGCCCGCTCCGTGGCTACAAACCCTTCGCGGAGCTATAATCCGCTGTTTCTCTACGGCGGTGTGGGGATGGGAAAGACGCACCTGATGCATGCCATCGGCCGTGAGTTGATGGACAAACATGGCTCGATGCGCATCATCTACACATCCAGTGAGCGCTTTATGAACGAGATGATCGCCTGCATCCGCACCGAGCGGATGCAGCAGTTTCACCAGCGCTATCGGGAAGCCGATGTGCTGCTGGTGGACGATATCCAGATTCTCGGCACCAAAGAGCGGACGCAAGAGGAGTTCTTTCACACGTTCAACGAGTTGCACGATCATCAGAAGCAGATCGTGATCTCAAGCGATTCGCCGCCCAAGGAGATTCCCGGTTTGGTGGAACGCCTGCGGTCGCGTTTTGAGTGGGGATTGATCGCCGACATTCAGGCTCCCGATCTGGAAACCAAGATGGCCATCCTCGACAAAAAAGCCGAGGCTGAAAACATCCATCTGCCCGACGATGTACGCTCTTTCATGGCTTCCAAGACCAAATCCAACGTGCGCGAGTTGGAGGGAGCGCTGATCAAACTGATGGCTTACTCCTCGCTCACGGGGACGCCCATCAATCTGCATATGGCCCAGCAGGTTCTGAAGCATCTGGTTCACGTCCAGGACCGCCGGGTGACTATGGACTCCATTCAAAAGGCAGTTGCCGAGCAGTTCCAACTCAAGCCTTCGCAACTCAAAGAGAAGAGCAACACCAAGAAGATTGTGTACCCCCGGCAGGTGGCGATGTACCTGGTAAAAGAACTGACCAGCGCCTCGTTACCCGAGATTGGCAGAGCTTTCGGAGGGAAGCATCACACAACTGTCATCCACTCCGTAAACAAAATTGAAAAGGAACGTCATATCGACCCTGAATTGAACAGGATACTGCACAGGCTAATGGACTCATTACAATGAACTTGCTGTGATTATCCACAAGCGGATCCAAACAAGCTTGATGAAAAATGTGCAAAATTAGGTCGTAGAGCCGCTTTTGGAGATGTTTACACCTTTCGAATCACAACTTCCGGTAGCCAAAAGTAGCTGAATTTAGTATAATTTAGAGTGCCTTCGACAGTTTACACAGGCCCTATGAATGCGGTTTTAATAGTGCATATTTTAAGACAGTCTTCAATCGTATAGGAGCTGAGCCGTATGGAGTTCACCGTCAGTAAAGCCGATCTGGTGCGGGAACTGAGTTTGTCGCAGGGAGTGGTGGAAAAGAAGACCACCATCCCGATTCTCTCGAATGTCCTACTGGAAGCCGCGGGCGAGCGCATCTCGCTCACTGCTACCGATCTCGAACTGGGAATTCGCTGTTCGTGCCCGGCTCGCGTCAAAAAGGAAGGCGCCGGCACGGTACCGGCTCGCAAACTACTCGACTTCGTGCGGCTGTTGCCGGAAGGCGACATTACCATGAAGTTCCTCGACAACCACTGGGCCAGTATTACATGTGGCCGGTCGAAGACCCGTATCGCTGGAATGTCGCGGGAAAGTTTCCCAGAACTTCCGCAGATGCCCGCGAAAATCGCCGACATTCCGGTGAAGACGCTTTCGTCATTGATCGCGCGCACGCAGTTTGCGATCTCGATGGAGGAATCGCGATTCACGCTGAACGGCGCGCTGCTGATCATCCGGCCGGATGGGCTGATTATGGTTGCCACGGATGGCCACCGTCTGGCGTTTGTGCAAGCGGGCGCAGGTGAAAGCGGCCAGGTTAGCCAGAACTATCGCGCGCTGGTGCCCAGGAAGGCGATGGCGGAGTTGGTGAAGTTGGCCGATTCGGAAGGCGCCGATGCGGTTGCGACATTTGCCGGCGACGACAACCACCTCTTCTTCCAGGTTGGCCACCGGATGCTCATCACGCGCAAGCTGACGGGCAATTTCCCGGACTACGAACGAGTGCTCCCGAAAGACCACACGCTGACGGCGCGGTTGCAAAAAGAGGAAATCCGCGCGGCCATCGAGCGCGTGGCGCAATTCGCCGATGAGAGGTCGCGCGCCATCCGGGTGCAGTTTGCGACCAACGAAGTGCGCATTTTCTCCTCATCGGTGGAAATGGGC
>JBEKQS010000293.1:0-14994 GCA_049519475.1 Bryobacteraceae bacterium
CCGAGCGTGGGCCGTGTTGCGGCGCGGGCGGAAGGCGGATGGGAATGGAGGCCGGGCGTGTAGGCGCCTGACGGAGCCAACATCGACGAGGTCGGTCGATGTTGAGGAGTCAGGAGTCCGGAGTCAGAATGCCTCTGCCTTGCGGTGGGTACGGCCAGCACAGAATTGCATTGGCGCCGGCCCAGCGCAATAGCGATCGAAGCACGTGGAATGCAAGAGATTCTGACTTCTGACCTCTGACTTCTGACTTCTGACTCCTGACTCCTCCTGTGGTACATATCGGGTATGAGGGTGCTCGTCGGGATCGCGCTGCTGGGCTGCTGCGCAACCGCACGCGCGCAACCGCAGCTCACTTTCGCCCACGATATCGCGCCAATTGTCTACCAACACTGCGCTCCCTGCCATCGGCCGGGGCAGGCCGGACCGTTTGCGTTCCTCACTTATGCCGACGTGAAGAAGCATGCCGACCAGATTGCGGCAGTGACGCACAGCGGGTTCATGCCGCCGTGGCTGCCGGAAGCGGGATACGGCGCCTTCGCCGGGGAAAGGCGGCTCAGCGAAGAAGAGCGCGGCAAGATCGGCGATTGGGTGAAGCAGGGCGCGGCGGAAGGCGAGGCGTCCGAAACGCCGGCGCCGCCGGCCGCGGATGCGGAATGGCCACTGGGGCCGCCGGACCTGGTGCTGGAGGCTCCCGAAGCGCTGGAGGTCGCGGCGTCCGGCGAGGAGGTCTACTGGAACTTCATTTTCAAACCGGGCCTGGCCACCACACACTACGTGAAGACCGTGGACATTCATCCGGGGGAGCGCCGGCTGGTCCACCACGCCAATTTGATGATCGACCGCATGGGCTCGGCGCACTTCGAGGAGATGGCGCCGGGACGCGGCTTCCCGGGAATGGATTTGACGCTCATGCGCAGTCCGTTCGATCCCGACGGCAACCTGATTCACTGGGAGCCGGGAGTGATTCCGAGCGCGGAGCCGGAGGGTCTGGCTTGGCGCCTCGAGCCGGGCAACGAACTGGTGCTCAATATGCACATGCTGCCTTCCGGCAAGATCGAGCACGTGCGGCCCCGCATCGGGCTTTACTTTACCAGCCAGGCGCCCACGCGGTTTCCACTGGTGATCGAGCTCGAGAACGACGGGGGGCTGCGCATCCCGGCGGGCGCGCGCGATTTTCTGGTGAGCGACGATTTCCGCGTGCCGCTGGACGCCGACATTCTGGCGGTCTATCCGCACGCTCATTACCTGGGAAAGCTGCTGGAGGCCTACGCCACACTGCCCACGGGCGAACGCCGGTGGCTGATCCGGATTCCGGATTGGGACAAGAATTGGGAGGACGTCTACCGCTATCGCGAGCCGGTTTTTGTGCCCAAAGGTTCCGTGATCTCGATGCGTTATCACTACGACAACTCGGCGGCCAACCCGCGGAATCCGAACAATCCGCCGCGGCTGGTGGAAGCGGGCAACCGGACCACCGACGAAATGTGCCACCTCTGGCTGCAGGTGCTGCCGCGCGGGTCGGGCGACCACCGGCGGGAGTTGCAGGAAGCGGTGATGCGCCACCGGCTGGAACTGGCGCCGGCCGATTTCGAGGCGCGGCTCAACCTGGGAGCTTTGCTGCTCTCGCGGCTGAACGCGCCGGAGGCTGTCGAGATGCTGGAATCGGCGGTGCGCCTGGACCCGCGGCGGCCGGAAGCGCGCAACATGCTGGGACTGGCGCTGGCGCGGGTAGGACGCACCCGGGAAGCCATCGGGCAGTTCGAAGCGGCGCTCACGGCGCGGCCGGACTATGCCAGCGCGCGCTTCAACCTGGCCAACGCGCTGGTCAGGAGCGGACGGCTGCAGGAAGCCATCGCGGACTTCCGCCAGGTGCTGGCCGGCGATCCGGCGAACCCCGTGGTCCGCGAACGGCTGGCATCGGCGCTCGAAGCGCGCGCCGACGCTCTGGCGGAAGATGGACGGCGGCCCGAAGCCGAGGCGCTTCGCAAGGAAGCGGAAGCTCTCCGCTCGCCGGGCTAGGCGCGGCGCTGAAAACTACTTGCGCGAGCCGCGACGAGGGTTCTTCAACTCGGACTGCCGCGCCTTGATCTTCTTGCGCTTGGGCTTGCTGATCACAAAGGTGCCGCTGCCGTGATACTCCGCCTTATACACTTTATCGTCCGCCAAAAGAACTCTCCTATGGGTGTGTTGATTTGATCCTTCATTGTACCGCGCATTATGCTGTTAACAGTGTCCTCACGCTCCGCTGTCTTTTTGCTCTGTGTTTTGCTCGAAACCGCGCCGGCCGGCGCGCAGTCCGGCACAGGCGCGAAATCGGTCTGCTCCCAGGTTCCGGGCATTACGGCGCAACTGACGGCCATCTCCGGCATGAAGCTGCGGCATGCGGTGCCGTGCGCTTACATCACCAAGGAGCAGATCAACCAATTCCTGAACAAGCGCGTGAAGGAAGTCGAGAGCCCCGAGGATGAGCGCGCCGAAGAACTGACGCTTAAGAAATTCGGACTGGTGCCGCAGGACTTCAACCTGGCCAAGAACGAAGTCGATCTGCTCACCGAGCAGGCGGCGGCTTTTTACGATTACAACAAGAAGAAGCTGTTCATCACCGACTCGACCTCCGGCGAGAGCCAGGAGCCGGTGCTGGCGCACGAGCTTTCGCACGCGCTGGCCGATCAGAATTTCAACCTGGCGCGCTACATCAAGCAGGGCCGCAAGAGCGACGATGGCTCGACGGCGCGCCTGGCGGTGATGGAAGGCCAGGCCACCTGGATGATGTCGGAATACCTGGCGCGCAAGGCCGGCGGCTCGCTCACGGATTCGCCGCAGGCCGCCGCGGCCATGGCGAATCTGACCGACGAAGGCAGCGGACAATACCCGGTGTTCGACAACGAACCGCTGTATTTGAAATCGACGCTGGTGTTCCCGTACACGCAGGGCATGCTCTTTCAGAACGCGGTGATCCAGCGCGACCACCAGGAGGCTTTCGGCGAAGTCTTCCGGCGCGCGCCCGTGAGCACCCAGCAGATCATGCATCCGGACAAGTATTTTGCCGGCGCCGAACCCACCGAGCCGAAGGTGCCGGACGCTCACCTGCCGCGCGGCTATAAAGGCCTGGTGGGAGGCACGCTGGGCGAACTGGAACACAGCATCATGCTGGAGCAATACACCGGCAAGGACCGCGCGGCGGAGTTGGCGCCGCATTGGCGCGGCTGCGCTTTCGAACTTTACGAGAACAAGAAAGCCGGCCGCGTGGTGCTGCTCTACGCCGCCGAGTGGGACAGCGAGGACGCAGCCGGCCGGTATTTCGCCGCGTACCGCGAAGTGCTGAGCAAGAAGTGGAAGAGCATGACGGTGGATTCGGCGAGCGACGACCTGGTTACCGGCCGCGGCGACGACGGCCGCTTCGAGTTGCGGCGCACGACCTGGTTACCGGCCGCGGCGACGACGGCCGCTTCGAGTTGCGGCGCAAGGGCGCAACCGTTACCAGCGTGGAAGGCCTGGACCCTGCGATACACTGAGACTCATGGCAAAGAAGCGATGTCTGGCCGCGCTGGCGCTGATTCCGCTGCTGGCGCAGGCGGCGGGACCGCTCCGCAAGGCCCCGGAGTACACCATCAACCGGAACGGCGCCCCACCGCTGACCCTCAGCCAGTACAAGGGCAAGCCGGTGGTGCTGGCGTTCATCCTGACCTACTGCTCGCATTGCCAGCGGACGGTAGGATTTCTAATCAAAGACCAGAACGAATACGGCCCGCGCGGATTGCAGGTGCTGGCGTGCGCGATTGAGAACGGCGCGCAACTGGCGGTGCCGGCGTTCCTCAAGAACTTCAATCCGCCGTTTCCGGTGGGCTACAACGACGGCGCGTCGGCGCTCGAGTTCATGCAGCACCCGGTGGTGAAGATGCCGATCATGCCCATGCTGGCGTTCATCGACCGGCAGGGAATGATCCGCGCGCAGTTCGAGGCCGACGACGAAAAATTCTTCGGCGATCAGCACGAGCAGAATCTGAGGATGCAGATTGAGGCGCTGCTGAAGGTGGGCGAGCCGAAGAAGCCGCCTCCGCCGAAGAGATGACGCCGGTTCTGGCATGCGCATGATGCTCTTTCGGCCAAGAGTAACACGGGGATTGCAAGCTTGGCCCGCAGTGTGCGGATCGCAGTACGCTGGTGACTGTGAAGATTGCGATTATCGGCGGCGGCATCGTGGGGTTGGCTACGGCGTACCGGTTGGGAGAACGGGATCCGGGCGCGGAGATCGCGGGGCTCGAAAAAGAAGCGGGCGTCGGCCGGCATCAGACCGGCCACAATAGTGGCGTGCTGCACTGCGGCCTGTACTATAAGCCCGGCACCGTCCGGGCGCGGCTCAGCGGCTGGTGCCGGAGATTCAACCCGCAGACCTTGATACCGGCGGCTCCGGCGTGCGCGCGCAAGCCATCGTTCCCGATGGCGAGATCGTGCAGGATTTCAGTATCATCGCGCGCTCGAACGCGCTGCACGTGCTGAGCGCGCCAAGCCCGGCGGCCACGGCGTCGCTGGCGATTGGGGCGGAGATCGCGGCCATGGTGCCCGCGCGCTGAAGGGGGCGTCGTTGTACCATCAGGGAATCGCGATGATCACGGAAGAACAACTGCGGGCCAGGTTGCGCAAGATCGCGGCTTTGTTCGAAGGCGCCACCACGCCCGGTGAACGCAGCGCGGCGGCGGCGGCCATCGAGCGCGTCAAGAAGGCGCTCGGCATCGCGCAACAGACCGAGCAGCCGCGCGAATTTCAGTTCAGCATGCCGGACCGGTGGCAGCGGCGATTGTTCTCCGCATTGTGCCGCCGCTACGGCCTGGAGCCGTACCGCTACAAGCGGCAGCGCTACACCACCGTGATGGTGCGGGTTCCGCCGTCGTTCGTGGATAAGACGCTGTGGCCGGAGTATCAGGAGCTGCGCTCGGCGCTCAACGAATATTTGAACCAGGCGACGGAACGCATCATCCGCGAAGAAGTGTACGGCGACGCGGACGAAGCGTCGGAGCGGACGGGGTAAGACTGGCAGGCGAGCACCGCCTGCCCCACCCATGGAGACTCGCGGAATTCGGCTGCACTCGGCGGCCCTGTGTTTTGCAGTTGTCTCGTGGAAGTTGAGAGAATCGGAGATTGATGACGAAACGCGTTGCGGTCCCTCGCTCCCTTACAGTCGCGGCTCGGTGCGGAGCGGCGGCGCTGCTGCTGGCGGCAGCCGCCTGCAATTACGAGAGAATTCACAAGCAACCAACCATCGAAGAGGCCCCGCGGCTGGCTTCCACGGTGCACATGGGCGATCCGACCGCGGCCACGCAGCTCGTCAGCGGCTTTTATGACATCGAAGGCGGCTCCTGGCGCTGGACCGGGAAGCAGTTCGCCGTCACGCTGCGGCCGCCCGTGCAGGCGGCGCGGCAAGGCGCGGTCCTCGAACTCCACCTCACGGTGCCGGAGCCCAGCATCCGGGCGCTCCAGAGTCTCACGCTCACGGCCTCGGTGGGCGGCTCGACGCTGGGGCCTGAAACGTATCGCAAGGCCGGGGAGTACGTTTACCGGCGCGACGTGGGTCCCAAGCTGATTTCCGGCGACGCGCTGCGCATCGATTTTCAATTGGACAAAATCGTCGCGCCGGGAGCCTCCGATCTGCGCGAACTGGGCATCGTGGTGACAAGTGCGGGGCTGGTGGCCAAATGAAAATCCGGGACAAGATCGCCTTGCTGGTTCTGGCGCTGTTCTGCCTGGCCGTCCACTGGCGCGGCTTCACGGCCTGGTTTCGCGCCGACGATTTCGTCTGGCTGGGCCTCACCCTGGGCGTCCACAACTTCTCCGACCTGCTGAAAGCGCTGTTTTCTCCGATGGCACAGGGCACCATCCACCCGTTCAGCGAGCGCGCCTTGCTGATGGCCAGCTACGCGCTGTTCGGCCTGCATGCGCTGCCCGTCCGCATCGCGATCTTCGCCACCCAGTTCGCCAACCTGGCGCTGGTTCGCTCGCTCGGCGCCCGCCTCACGGGCGTGCGCGGCGCAGGGTTCCTCGCGGCCATTTTCTGGACCATCAACACCCCCTCGGCCACCACCCTGGGTTGGGTTTCGGCTTACAACCAGGTGCTCTGCGCGTTTTTCCTCCTGTTGGCCTTTCACTTCCTGCTGCGCTACGTCGAAACCGGCAACGCCCGCTACAACCTTTATCAGTGGCTGGCGTTCGTGGCTGGTTTTGGCGCCATGGAGTTGAACGTCGTCTACCCCGCCTTGGCCGCCGTCTACACGCTGCTGTGCGCGCGCCGGTTTTTCCTCCGCACCCTGCCGCTTTTCGCGGTTTCGGTAGTGTACTTTGTGGCTCACCAAGCCGTGCCGGCGCCCAATCGAAATCCCGAGTACGCGCTGCATTTCACGGGTTCCATGCTCCGCACGCTGGCGAGATATTGGGCCTGGACGGTCGGGCCCATGTACCTGTGGACGCCGGTGCACGCGCCAACCTGGCTGGTAATGGCCGGCGTGGCGCTGGTTTCGCTGGGATTGCTGGCATTCGCCGTGCGTCGCCGCGCGGCGTGGTTCGCCCTGGCCTGGTTCGCGATTTCCATCGCGCCCTTCCTGCCGCTGCGCGACCACATCACCGATTATTATGCGTTCGTGCCGGCCATCGGCCTGTGCTGGCTGGGCGGTTGGGCGCTGGCGCAGGCATTCCGCTCCGGCAGCCGCGCTAAGTATGCCGCGCTGGCTCTGGCCGCTGTCTACATCGTGATGGTGATGCCGCGGACGCTGGCGGCGTCGGACTGGAACTATCGCATCACCATGCGGGCACGCGACCTGGTGGAAGGCCTCGCGACCGCCGGCCAACTCCATCCCGGCAAGACCGTGCTGCTCGACGGCGTCGACACCGAACTGTTCTGGAACGCCGTCGTCGATCATCCCCATCGGCTGATCGGTATCGACCGCCTCTACCTGACGCCCGGCAGCCAACGCCGCATCCAGGCCTTCCCGGATTTGGGGGACGTCAACGAGTTCGTGCTGCCGCCGGACCTCACTTCCGTGGCCCTCGATCGCGACCAGGTGGTGGTCTACGACGTGCGCGGCCCGCTTCGCAACATCACGTCGGCCTACGCCGAGAGGCCGCTCGACCTGCGGCTGCCTGCGAGCGTGGATGTCGCCAACCCGCTGGCCGCGCCGCTGCTGGGACCCGGCTGGTATGCGGTTGACGGCAACCATCGCTGGATGCCGAAGCGCGCCACGTTGCGCATGGCCGGCCCGAGCGCCGTGGGCCAGAAGCTCTACCTGCGCGGAACGTGCCCCCAAGAACAGTTGCGCGCCGGGCCGCTCGCGATGACGGTTTCGATCGACGGCGTGGCCCTTCCGGCCGCAGCCATTCACCCGGGAGCCAACAGCTTTGAATTGGCCTATGCGTTGCCGGAAGCGGCAATCGGGCGGCCGGTCATCGAAGTCGCCGTGGAAGTGGCGCGAACGTTTCACACGGCTGCCGACCCGCGCGATCTGGGGCTTGCCTTCGGGGTGTTTGAGATTCGGTAGGGTGGGGCGTCCTTGAGCGATAATGGCGCAGTGCGAAGAACCCTGGCCCGGTTTGGGCCTGGCCTCTTCCTGATTGGATACCTGTTCTGGTTCGCCGGCGGCGGCCTCGGGGCGCGGTTCACGGGCGACGACCTGATGAACCTGTACTTTCACCTGACGCCATCGTTCGCACGGCTCGTCCTGAGCAATCTTACCTATTGGAGCCCGGCGTATCGACCCATGGGCGGAGTGGTGTATGTCACGGTCTATCGCCTCTTGGGATTCCACCCCCTGCCTTTCCGCGTGGTCTGTTTCGCGCTGCTGCTGGGAAACCTGGTGCTGCTGTACGGGGTTTGCCTGCGGCTGACCGGGCGGCGCGAGGCCGCGTTGCTGGCGACGCTACTAGTGAGCTATCACGCCTGGCTGGTAGACCTGTACTACAGCTCCGGCACCATTTACGAGCTGCTGTGTTTCGCGTTTTACTTCGCGGCGCTGTATTACTACCTGGGAATCCGCCGGGCGGGAGCGATGTTGAACCGGCGGCAGTGGCTGGCGTTCCTGGCCCTTTACATCTGTGCGCTCAATTCCAAGGAACTGGCGGTGACGCTGCCGCTGTCGGTGGCATGTTACGAGTGGATCTGGCACCGGCCGGAGCGCGGTGTGCGCGCCTGGGCTCGCTGGCTGGTGCGGGAGGGGCGTGGGGCGGCGATTTCGGCGCTGATCACCATCCCGTACGTGATTGGCAAGCTCACGGGTCCGGAGAGCCTCACCGCCAATCCGGCGTACCGGCCGGCGATCTCCGCTTCGCGCTACCTGCACACGTTTCCGTTGTACCTGAATGTGCTGTTTTACCAGAACCACTTTTTCCGCGCTGGCAACACTGTCCTGCTGATGTTGGCGATGTTGGCCTTGGCGCTATGGCGGCGCTCGCGTCCCTTGTTGTTCGCGTGGTTCTTCGTGCTGTTCAGCGTTCTGCCCTTCATTTTCCTGCCGCACTATTCGGGCTTCTTCATTTATTTGCCGATGGCCGGGTGGGCGTTGTACGCCGCCACGGCGCTGGTGATGTTGCGTGAGAAGGCCGCCCCGGCGTTCCCGCCGGCGGTTCTGTTCCTGGCGGTGGCGCTGGCCCTCGGGCCGCTGCACGCTCGGGAATCCAGGAAGACCATGCAGGTGTTTACCAGCGCCCGTCTGCCCACGGAGGAAATGATCGCCGGGTTGGAGCGCGTCCAGCCGGCATTGCCTCACGGAGCGCGTCTGTTCTTCCAGGACGATCCGTTTCCGCAACGGACCTTTTCGCTGGTCTTCCTGGCGCAGCTTTTCTATCACGATTCAACGCTGCAGGTGGCTCGCGCCAAGGACGGCGAGGCCATGAGCGGGCGTTATGACGCCGTGTTCCGGTGGGATGACGGAAAGCTGGTCAGGGTGCTGCCCCCACTCTGATCAGAGCCGCGAACGTAAGAGAGCGGTCGCCGGGGGACACTCGGATCGGAGCCGCGAACGTAAGAGAGCGGTCGCCGGGGGAAACTCTGATCGGAGCCGCGAACGTAAGAGAGCGGTCGCCCGGGGACACTCTGATCAGAGCCGCGAACGTAAGAGAGCGGTCGCCGGGGGAAACGATAGCCTCCTCGACATACCGCTGGCGCAAGCTGGCCTTCGCCGCTTTCCTGCTGGCCTACTTCGTCCACTTCACCTACGACGGCCTGCACGTTCACTTCGCCGTCGACGACATCGGCAACATCGCCCACTACTATCGCGGCGGTCCGCTCTCGCTTGCAATCTCGCAGTTCACCTTATGGCGGGGCGACTATCGTCCCATGGGCGGTCTCTTTTACCTGCCGATTCTGGCGTTCGCCGGCCTCAATCCCGTACCTTACCAGGCAGCGCTGTTGCTGATTCTGCTGGCGAACGTCTACCTGGTCTACCGTTTCGCCCGCTTGCTGGGCTCGGGCGAGTTGGTCGCCGGACTAGCCGCGCTGGTCGCTTGCTATCACGCCGGCCTGCACAATCTTTACTACAACGCCGCCTGCGTTTACGATGTTCTCTGCTGCTTCTTCTACCTCGCCGCGTTCGTTTATTACCTGCGGATTCGTCAGTCCGGCCGCACCCCCGCAGTCCGGCAGATTGCCGTGTTCCTGGCTCTCTTCCTGTGCGCCCTGAACTCCAAGGAAATGGCCGTGACGCTGCCGCTGATGCTGCTTGTGTACGAATGGATTTACCATCGGCACGGGCCGCCCGATGGTGCCGTATTTCTGACGTGGATGCGCGGACCCGCCCGCACGGCCTTGTTCGCGGCGGCGCTCACCGCGCTGGATGTTTACGGAAAGCTCTTCGGACCGGATGCCCTGGCCAACGCCGAAGGCTACCATCCCGTTTTCGTCCTTCGCCGCGTGCGCGACTTTCAGCGCCTGTCTCTGGGCGACCTGCTCTTCGGATGGAGTACCGGCTGGAGTGGAATCCTCCTGCTTTGGGCGGTGTTGGCCTACCTCGCGTGCCGTCGCAACCGGCCGATTCTGCGCTTCTTGTGGTGGTTCATGGTGCTGACGCCGCTGCCCATCGAGTTCCTCCTGGGCCGCGGCCAGGCCTGTCTCTACATTCCCTTGATCGGCTGGGCGATTTTCGGTTCGGTAATGGTCGTCGATCTGGCCGGCGCGCTCGCCGGGGTGCTGGAGCGGGAACCGCTCGGTCGCCGATTGGGACGAAGCGGCATCGTAGCCCTGCTGGTGGCCGGAGCCATTTTCTTCTGGGCTCGCCAGAATCGGCAGTACAAGCAAACCTACGCCAGGCCCGCCATGCTCTCGCTGGGCCGTGAAAGCTGGGACGTGATCCAGCAGTTCCGCGCGGTCAATCCGCGCGTGCGTCCCGGCAGCAAGGTAGCCTTCCTGGATGACCCGTTCCACAGTTGGGACATGCTCTCCTTGGCGGAACTCTGGTTTCGCGATCGCACCCTCGACATTCACGTGCAGCGGCATGGTCCGCTCACGCCTGACGAACTGGCCCGGGAGGATTACATCTTCACGTTCGACAACGGGAAGCTGGTCCAATTGAAGTGAGTCACTTTACCTGCACCAGCCGGCCGTCTTGAAATGCATACACGTGGTCCAACTGCGCCAGTTCTTCCGGCGGCAGGCGATTCAGCCGCTGCAAATACACCGTGACGCTCCGGTCGCGAAACCAAAGTTCCGCGATGAAATAGGTCTCCAATCCGTTCAGAGGATCGTTCGGTTCCACCGGATCGTTCAGGATGGCGACGCGGCTCCCGGCCGTCACGCGCGGGTTGAGCGCGCGAAACTGCCGCAGAATTTCCCACTCCGGTTTGCCCGTTTGGGCCATGGCCGGCCGGACGAACCGCTCCTTGAGATAGTGATTGCGGTGCGCCCAGAAATACACTCCCGCCGCGATGGTCACTGCCAGCACCACGCGCCGATCCACGCGCCGGACCACCGTTGCCAGCCAAGCCGCCAGATCCACGAAAACCACGGCGCCGAAGATCGCCATGCCAGCCAGCGGGACATACAGGTTCGCTCCCGTACGCTGCTTCAGAAATTCCACCGGCAGCGGCGCGATCAGCACGAACCACCAGCAGAATCGCAGGACCGGCCGGTTTCTTCGCCATGCCAGAAAGGACAACAGCGCCCACATCGCCAGAATCCGCGCCCACCCTGCGTAATGCTGGTTGAGAAGCAGGTCGCTGAGAGCCGCGGTTTGAAACTGCTGCACCTGGTGCAGCGAGAAGATGGGACGATATCCCCCCGCCTTCACCAGGGGATCGGGTCCGAACAACTTTCCGCACAGAGAAAGCAGAGTCATCCCCGCGGCGCAGAGCGTAACCCGCGCCCCGCCGCGACACCAGGCTCGCAGCCCGGACGCCGGCCGGTGGTAAATCCATTCGTAGATCAGTAAAATTGCCGGCAGGGTGGCCGCCGTTTCTTTGGAGTTCAGGGCGCCCAGGAAAAGGCCGAGGAATGCCGCCGTCTCCCACGCGCCGGGCAGCCGGCCGCGCGTTCGAACGCGCACATAAAGCACCAGCGCGCCCACGTAGAAGAAGAAACAGAGCACATCGTACACAAAGCCGGTGTAATAGTAGAGCGCGCCCAACCCCGCGTGGTAGCACACCACCAGCGCAGCCAGGCCTGCGGCCCATTCTCCCGCGCCCAACAACCTGGCCAGGCGGTAGAGCAGGTACGCATTGGCCAGCAACAGCAACATGACGATGGCGTGGTACGGGGCGGGGTTCAAACCGAATCTTTCGAACAGCGGCAGATAGAACACCGCGCCCATGGGGCGGTAGAAGCCGCGCCACAGGGGGAACTGCGCATATACCATCCACGCCGGCCCTCGTTTCCAGTAGAAGTCGAGGTTCATCAGGTCATCGGGGGAAAAAGGCACCGTCAGGCGGTCCCACGAAAAGTAGACGAAGTAGGCGAAGTAGGCGGCCAGGCAAAGTGCGGCCGCCCCGTGACGCGCCGCGGCCGTGGAGGAGCGGAGGGTTGGGGCAGGCAAACTTGCAGCATAACATGGGCGTTCCTCGCGTACGCTATGCTGTATCGAGCATGCGAATGCTGGAGAGTTGGCTCGGCGAATTGTCCCCTTTGCAGCGCGTTCTGGACCTCGGGTGCGGAGCCGGAAGCCTGCGAGCGCAGTTGGCGGGACTGGCGGTCATCGGGGTGGACGTGGATCCCAAGGAATTGGCCCACAACCGCGAACTGCCCAGCGTATGCGCCGAGAGCGACAGCCTGCCGTTCGCCGGCGATAGCTTCGACTTTGTAATCTGCCATCACAGCCTGGAGCACTTTCGCGACGCGCCGGGTGCGGTCCGCGAAATCCGCCGGGTGCTGAAACCACAGGGCCGCTTGTTCGTGTCGGTGCCCGATGGCAAGAGCTTCAGCGATCGCCTATACCGGCTGCTGTTGTGTGGTGGAGGCCACTTTCAGCGTTTCAGTTTCGAGAGCGTGATTGGCGCGATCGAATCGGGCACGGGGCTGCACCTGGCCGGATGGAGAGAGCTTTTTACCTCATTTATCTTTGTGGACAAACGCAATTTTGTGCCGTCGCCGCGCGGCCGGCTGCCGGGTCCGCTGCCGAGGAGAATGCGGTGGCTCGGCCACCTGCCTTCCTGGTGTTTCGGCGCTACGCGCCTCTTCCTGAACCTGGGCAGCAGGCTGGCGGATCGCTGTTTCTCTACGAAGCTCTCGTGCTACGGCTGGGCCTTGGCATTCGGTCCGGACGCAAAGCAGCCGGAACCCGAGCCGGGCTGCTTGAACGTCTGCATGTCTTGCGGCTCCGCCCTGGACCAGGCGCGCGCCGAACGCATCGCAGGGCTGTTCTATCGGTGCCCGTACTGCTCCAGCCTGAATTTCTTCTTCGCCAATGACCCACGTTAGCAGGCGTGGTCAGGATTAGGCACGTTGGCGAAAGCTCACGGGTTAGCATTGGGGCTAACCGGGTTAACCCCGCCAGTGATCGTCGGTGATCGTCAGGGTGTGGCCACGAAGCGGTAGACTTCGTACGCCGGGCGGCCGTAGGTGTCCGGAATCACCGCCATCATTGCGCGCTGGTAGCCAATCCCCGCGGCGAACTGAATCAGCTTGTTGTTGACTTCGTGGAAGTTTTCGAAGTCCTTGGTATGCGCGATGAAAACCGCGCCTGGGTCGGTCACCATGCGCTCGACGGGCGCGCGGTCCTCCGGACTCAGTTCCGGTTTGGAAATGGGATCGTCGCCCACCAGCAGCGGCAAGGTGCCGTTGCTGAGCAGGCGCAGGCTGTCCAGAATTCCCCAATCCAGGCTGTAAATGTGGGCGGCGTGCTCGCCTTTCATGTAATCGCGGAGAGCGAAGATGGCATCCGTCCAAACCGGTGAGCCGCCGTAACGGAAACTGACATATTGATACTCGGCGGTCACCAGCACGCCCGCCATCGCCATGGTCGCGCCGGCGACGGCCAGGGCCGGCAGGCCGGCGCGTCCCAGGCGGCGCGAGGCGGCGGCAAAGGAAACGGCCACGACCAGTTGCGGAAGCGGCCAAAGCAGGATGGTGTGATGCACGCTGCCGCCGGCATTGGCGGTGATGGCCATTTGTATCCATGCGACGGCCAAGGCGATCAGCGCGAAGGCCATGGCGCGCAACGCGTCGCCGCGCGCCAGCGGCCCGAGCGCCAGCGCCAGCAGGAAGGCATAAAAGAGAAGGTGGCGCCGGGGGTGTCCGGCTAGTGACGATATTTCGGCACTAAACTCCTGCGCCCAGCCTCTGGCCGGGTGGGGTGCGGTGGTCTGCCAGTCCTCATCGAACATCCAGCCGAACAGCCCTCCACCTTTGGCCGTGTTCATGAGCATGCGGGCTTTGCCGGGGAGGTCGCTGGTGTCCTTATGGAAATTGCCCCGGAAGGTGGCCCAACGGTTCTCTTCGTTATAAATCAGGAGCGGCAGCGCACCGAGGAGGAAGCCGGCCACGGCCAGCGCCACGCGGCGCCTGGTCAGCAGGCGCAGGATGAGCCTGGGAAAGACCACCGCCGAAGCCACCCCCATGCCAGATAACATCCACACCGCCAAGGCTTTATCCCAGATCGCCAACCCCAACAAAAAGAAGCCCCAAAACAGCGCGTGGTGGCTCTGCCGCTGGCAAAACCGCACTAGCAGGAGCATGCCGCCCAGAAGCAACAGGTGTTGCAAGGCCACCGGTCCCCAGTCGAAGCAGAGGGTCAGCAGGTACGTTGCATCCGCCGCCAGCAAAGTGCATCCAATGATTGCGGCACGTTCTCCGGCGATGCGGCGCAGGAGCAGAAAAAACAGCCACACGCTGGCTACTCCCGCCAGCAGCATCGGCACCCGGAGAGGCAGTATTCCCGTTCCAAACATTCGTAGAATCGGACGGTAAAGCCACGCTTTCAATGTGCCGATATAGCTCATGATCATGAGCGGGATATGGGAATGGCCGATGCGGATGGCGTAAGCCGAGCCGGTGGGCTTGAGAAACGCCATGGCGAAGATGGTTTCGTCGTGTTCGACACCGATGTTGGGCAGAAATGACAACCCGGCGAGCAGGAAATACAGGCAAGCCATCAACGCCGTGAGGGTGCCGGGCAGTCTATAATTATGAGATTTTGCCGGTGTGGGAGGACGATCCAACTAGAAATATTAGCATCTTGGCCGATGAGTGAGTGGAAAGAGCGCGGCTGGACGAAACAGGTGGTTTTTGGGGAGGTCGAAAGTTTGGCAAATAAATTGCTATGAAAGGTGCTCGTAGGTCGCCGCTGGGTGAAAGCACGGCGAGCCAATAGCCCTGAAGAGGGATCGGGAGGCGTGAAACCTTTAGCGGAAAATGTCGTCTATACTGTTGCGGAAGGAAAGAACGCTAACGACCAGAAAAAAAAAGATAAGAAAGAATTGGGAGACAATTTTATGAACCAGACCGAAATAAACAAATATAGAGCGGTGCTCGAGGCCAGGCAGTCCGAACTTTCCGTGGGACTGCGTAACCGCGAAGACATCGCCATT
>JBEKQS010000294.1:0-5929 GCA_049519475.1 Bryobacteraceae bacterium
ATCACCATGCCGAAGCCAAGTACTTATGCCGCTATGAACATAACTAACGTCTCGAAAAGTACCTGGCCAGTTGTAGGCAATGACGCCCCCTTTTAAGTCAAAAAGGCACTAAACTCGACTGCTGGCCGCGCACGGCCGCCCTCTGTCTCGCCTCCTGGCTCAAGGGAGAGATCTATCGGCTGTTCATCCACCTTCATGCCGAGCAATACCTGGTGCGAAGACGGAGCATCCCGCTGACCGAAGAACAGACCAGGATAGCGGCAGAAACCATCGAGCGAATCCGGTCGACGCCCGTCCCGGGCCTCCCATCGATATCTCCGCTCGTTGGCGCAGCGAGGGAATGGGTCTTCAGTTCGCGCTCCGATTTGCCGATAGATCGTCATGCAGGCTGAGCGGGGCGAAATCGCCGCCCGTGATCTCCGGTCGGGATCAGCTTGCTAATAGCCGCTTCGATATCCGGGCATCTGTCGCCAGGCTGGAGGAGATCTATTCGAGCGCGCCGCGCTTGGAGGTGGAATGATACAAGTCTCTATCGGATTACCGTTCTTCAACAACCAGAAGACGCTGGCTGATGCCATTCGGTCCGTTTTTGCGCAAACAGTGTGCGATTGGGAACTGATCCTGGTTGACGACGGCTCGACTGACGGCTCGGTAGCGCTGGCGCAGGGCATTGACGATCCGCGCGTCCGCCTGGTTCGTGATGGTATGAATCGCGGGCTGGCGTCCCGGCTGAACCAGATCGCTGGTCTGGCGCGTGGCCAGTACTTGGCGCGCCTGGATGGCGACGACATGATGCACCCCGATCGGCTGCAGCGCCAGATCGCAGTGCTCGAATGTAACCCTGACGCCGATATGGTCGGCACAGCCATGTACTCCATGGACCGCAGGGAACGCCCCCGCGGCATACAGGGTCTCACACGCCCTGACACCCGCGCGGTTGCGGTGTTAACGCGCGCTCTCTTGATTCACGCAACCATCACGGGCCGCACCGAATGGTTCCGGCGCCATCCGTATGATGCGTTCTACCGTCGTGCCGAGGATCGCGAACTGTTTGTCAGGACGTTCCGCAATCTGTCTTTCGTTCACCTGGCCGAAGTCTTGTACTTCTGCCGGGAGGAACTGTCGGTTCGCCTCGACAAGTACCTGGCCAGTTGTCGGGAAGTTCGCTCCCTTACTCGGAAATACGCCCCGGAACTGGTTGGCCGGCCGCGTATGCTCGCTTGTTGTCTCGCCTCCTGGGTCAAGGGAGAGATCTATCGGCTGTGCATCCACCTCCATGCTGGACAATACCTGGTAAGAAGACGAAACACCCCGCTGACCGGGGAACAAGCCAGGGTGGCGGCAGAAATCATTGAGCGAATCCGGACGACAGCCGTCCCGGGCCTCCCATCGATATCCTCGATGTCCCCACCCTCTGACGCAGCGAGGGAATGGATCTTCAGTTCGCGCTCCGATTTGCCGATAGATCATCTTGCAGGCCGAGAGGAACGCCGTCCTGTGTCCTAAATATGGAAAATTCTCTCTTGCAAACGCGCCCTGCGGGCGCCTCGACCGGCTGGTGGTCCGGAAGCTTCAGCTCGTCATGCCGCAAGCTGATCGCCGGCCGGATCCGCCTCGCCCGGAAATTCGACGCGCCCTGGTTCAGCCAACACTGCATCGACGGAAACGCCGGCTTCATCGATAACCTCGTCCCTCAATGCACCCGTGCCGGCGCAGTCGTCTATGACCTGGGCGGCGGCAAGAAGCGCTGGGCGGCAGGTATTCATCATGGGGCGGTGGGCGGTGATATTGCCTGCGTTTGGACGGTTGAGCGGTATGAGGCGCCTGGGTTGGCTCTTTCCTATCTGGCGGCTTGGAGTTGTTCGGCGGTCTTGTGCGGTGTGAATGCCTGCC
Organism: Bryobacteraceae bacterium; assembly: GCA_049519475.1. Classification (GTDB taxonomy): domain Bacteria; phylum Acidobacteriota; class Terriglobia; order Bryobacterales; family Bryobacteraceae; genus PALSA-129. The sequence goes on from JBEKQS010000294.1 coordinate 1,894, forward strand.
ACCGGCACGGAAGTTTATTCACACCACCGTTCGCGGCCCCTGAGGGCGCAGAATGCAACAACTAGTCGACGCCGAGCACTGGGGAGGGCGGCATTGCGCGCCCGGCGTAGGTCCGGACGACGGGGCTCTCGTGATTTCCCTGGATTTTGAGTTGCTCTGGGGTGTTCGGGAGATGGCCGTCGGCGAACGCTATGGCCGAAATCTCGTTGGCGCGAGATCCGCGATTCCCCGCATCCTGACGCTATTCAGGCAATTCGACGTGGCGGCAACTTGGGCAACAGTAGGCTTTCTCTTCGCTCGAGACCGGGACGAACTAGCGGATTTCTTACCAGTGGAGCAGCCGCGATACAAGCATGCTCAATTCGATCCATATCGTGAAAGAATCGGCCGTAACGAGGTTGAGGATCCTCTGCACTTCGGCCGGTCTTTGCTGGAAATCATCCAGGAAACGCCGCGGCAGGAGATCGGCTCTCACACGTTCTCTCACTACTACTGTCTGGAGAGAGGGCAGAATATAGCCTCTTTCCGTGCTGATCTTGAGAGTGCGCAGCGCATCGCCGCCGCTACGCTTAATGTGAACTTGCGGTCGTTGGTTCTTCCATGCAATCAGTTCAACCCGGGGTATGCCACTGTGATCCGGGAAGCTGGGTTTCTCTGCTACCGCGGTAATCAGCGTGGCAGATTCTGCACCGCCGCCGAGACGCAAAGTGCCACCTCGTCTGTGGTGCGCGCAATCCGACTGGCGGACGCCTATATTGCGGTGTCCCCCGATTGCTTGCAGTCATGGCACGATGTCCCGTCAGACTCCGGCCTGTGCGATGTTCGGGCCAGCCGTTTTCTACGCCCCTACAATCCATGCTTGAACGTTCTTGATCCGCTGCGGACCAGCAGAGTCGTAAGTGGGATGCGGGCGGCGGCGCGGAACGGGCTAGTCTACCACTTATGGTGGCATCCACACAATTTTGGCGCGCATATCGACGAGTCCCTTGAGTTTCTCTCCGGCATTCTCGCGGAATTTCGAGTTTTGCGAGACAAGTTCGGGTTCCGATCGATGTCCATGGCAGAGGCAGCGGAGACAGCCACCGTCCTAAGGGCGCCAGCAACCGTGGGAAGCAGGCAGCCATGAGATCGCGCTTGCTGATGCTCGCCGGCGACGGAGACTCCACCCATATTGTGGCCAATGAACTCAGGAAGCGTTTTGGCGACTTTCCATTAATCATCGAGAAGAGAGAATCCGGCTGGCGGATTGCGCACAAGCGGGCCCGCAGGCTGGGCTATTGGGCTTCTGCCGGGACGTTGCTCTTCGTCGCCGCGGCTCGGTGGATGCGCCTGCGAAGTCGAGCCAGAGTCGAAGCAATCAAGCGGGAATCGGGACTGGACTCCACTCCCGTCACTTCCAACGTAATTCGAATCGGATCAGCGAACGGCGACGAATCGATTTCACGGCTCAAAGCAGCCGATCCCGAATTGGTAGTGGTGAATGGAACCCGAATCCTGGCCCAAAGAGTATTGGGATCGATTTCCGGGAGGTTCGTGAATATGCACGCCGGCATCACGCCGGCTTTTCGTGGGTGCCACGGAGCCTACTGGGCAATCGCTACTGGGCGGCCTCACTTGGCAGGCACCACGATCCACTGGATCGATGCGGGTGTGGATACGGGACAAGTAGTGAAGCAGGTGCTAATCCAGCCCGGTCCACAGGATAATTTCGCCACGTACCCGCACCTGCAGCTTGCCGCCGGACTCCCGCTGCTGGTCCAGACGATCCGGGAGTTCTTCGAAGGCGAGGTAACGGAATGCGCGGTGTCTGGCCGCGAAGCGATGAACTCTTGCCTCTATTACCATCCGACCCTGTGGGCATATCTTTTGGGCCGGCTTCGTGGAGTGAAATAGCCATGGCTTTCCTTCAACGCGGATCTCGGAGCCGATTTGGAAAACGCATTTTGCAAACCTGCCGGACAAGGAACTCCGCGCGCTGCACCCGGATGTCATCTGCGCCGGGCTGCTGCAACGGGTGGAACGGCTACCGCGCGCGTGTACCATGACGTGATCGCCCGGCGAAGGTCGAAGCGAGCGTAGACCGCCAGGCAAGTCATGGCCGTACATCCCGGGTCGCCGGGATAGTGCCCAAAGCAGTGAGCCGAGTCTACCGAATCCAGAAGCGCACGGCCGCCCTCTGTCTCGCCTCCTGGCTCAAGGGAGAGATCTATCGGCTGTTCATCCACCTTCATGCCGAGCAATACCTGGTGCGAAGACGGAACATCCTGCTGACCGAGGAACAGGCCAGGGTAGCGGCGGAAACCATCGAGCGAATCCGGGCGACGCCCGTCCCGGGCCTCCCATCCATATCCCCACACTCTGACGCGGCGCCTGAATGGGTCTTCAGTTCGCGCTCCGATTTGCCGATAGATCATCGTCGAGGCCGAGCGGAACGCGGCCCTGTGGCTTAAATATGGAAAACTCTCTCTTGCAAACGCGCCCTGCGGGCGCCTCGCCCGGTTCGTGGTCCGGGAGCATCGGCTCGTTATTCCACAAGCTGATCGCGAGCCAGGACCGCCTCACCCGGAAATTCGATAGGCTCTTGCCCAGCCAACACCTCATCGGCGGAAACGCCGACTTTATCGATACACTGGTCCCCCAATACACCCCTGCGGGTGCAGTCGTCTATGACGTGGGCGGCGGCAGGAATCCCCTCATCGACGCGGAGCGCAAGGCCCAGCTTGGCCTGAGAATCGTCGGGCTGGATATTGATGCCGGGGAACTGGCGGCAGCCCCGCCAGGCCGCTACGACCACACCATCTGTGCCGACATCCTCAGCTACCGCGGTGCGGGCGATGCGGACCTGGTGATCTGCCAGGCGCTCCTGGAGCACGTGCTCGACACGGGCCAGGCGCTCGAAGCCATCGCCAGCATCCTCAAGCCGGGCGGACAGGCGCTGCTGTTCGTACCGTCCCGCAACGCCGTCTACGCAAGAATCAATCTCCTCCTTCCACAAAAACTGAAAGAGCGCATTCTCTTTGGCATTTATCCCCACAGGCGGCGGAGCCGGAGTTTCCCGGCCCACTACGACCGCTGCACTCCGGCTGCGCTCGAAGCGCTGGCGCTCCGCAAGGGCCTGCGCGCGGTCGAGCGCCGGGTCTATTTCCAGAGCAATTACTTCCGCTTCTGTCTCCCAATCCATGCCTTATGGCGCCTCTGGGTCCTGCTGTTCCGGAGTCTCGCCGGGAACCAGGCGGCGGAAACCTTTTCCCTGGTTCTCCGCAAAGAGGAAGGAGCGGCGGGCTTGACGCACCTGGAAAACCGGGTAGTCGTCTTTGGCATGAACAGCTCTTTCGCGGTTTGGCATTGCCTGCCGGAAGTTCTGCACGCCGTGCAGAACCGCGGTTTCGACGCCGTGGTCGCCGCGCCACAGCCCGCTGAACCCACGGCCTTCCAGACATCGTTCCCCGGGGTTGACTTCCGGCACGTGCCCATGAAACGGGAGATCTCTCTCCTGTCGGACATCGGAAGTCTGTGCCGGCTTTGGTTCCTTCTGAGGTCGGTCCGCCCGGCGCTGACCGATATGAGCACCCCCAAGATGGGGCTGATCGGCGGTCTGGCCGCCTGGCTCGCCCGAGTGCCCCACCGCATCTACACCCTGCGCGGGTTGCGCTATGAAACCGCTCGTTCCTGGAAGAGGAAGCTGCTGATTGCCTGCGAGAAGATAGCTTGCGCTTGCGCCCACCAAGTGATCTGCATCAGCCGGAGCGTCCGCCAGACCGCCATCCAGGAAGGCCTCGCGCCGGCCGGCAAGCTGGTTCTGCTGGGCGAAAGAGTCAGTGAGGGCATCACCATCGAGCCGGAGCCCGAAATCCGCGGAGGCGAACTGGTCCACCTGCGAAAACAACTGCGGATTCCGGGAGAGGCCGCCGTGATTGGTTATGTCGGCCGGTTGACCAGAGACAAGGGAGTCCGCGAACTGGTCCAGTGTTTCCAGATCCTCCAACGCGGAGGGCGCGCCGTTCATCTCCTGTTATTGGGCGATTTCGAATCCGGC
>JBEKQS010000295.1:0-5927 GCA_049519475.1 Bryobacteraceae bacterium
GCCAATCCGTTGCCGGCGCGTTCGCCGTGCATGGGCGCCGCGTGACCTTCGCCATCGGAGCTTACGACCACGCCCGCGAACTGGTGATCGACCCGACCCTCACCTATGCCACCTATCTCGGCGGTTCCGATAACGAATCCAGCCGCGGCATAGCCGTGGATGCGTCGGGCAACTTCTACGTCACTGGTTTTACGTTTTCCTTGAACCTGCCGGTCACTAGCGGCGCCTTCCAAACCGCATATCACGGCGGCAGCCCTGAGTCCGATACTGGCGGCGACGCTTTTGTCGCGAAGTATACGCCGGCCGGCGCACTGGTTTACCTGACCTATCTGGGCGGCGGAAAAGGCATCAACTCCCCGGTGGGCGCCGACGACGTGGGAGACGCGATCGCGGTGGACTCCGCCGGAAACGTCTACGTCACCGGATACACTTCCTCCCTGGATTTTCCGACCGTGAAGGGCTCCTACCAGACGACGTTTGGCGGCCAGACAGCCAACCAGAACCTGGGACCTTTCGGGGACGCGTTCGTCGCCAAGCTGAATCCCACCGGCACGGCGCTGGTGTATTCCACCTACCTGGGCGGAAATGGTGACGACAGGGGCACCGCCATCGCCGTGGACAGCAAGGGCAACGCTTATGTCGGCGGCGACACACTCTCCACTAACTTCCCGACTTTGAATCCGTACCAGTCGTCTTTTAAAGGTTCCGGCGGCAGCCCGCCCCTCTGCAGCGGTTGTGGCGTGCTGATCAATTTCGGTGACGGCTTCGTCTCCGAGCTGAACGCCGCCGGCACGGCGCTGGTTTTCTCCACGTACCTGGGCGGCGCTTTGGACGACTCCGTCACAGCCATTGCGCTTGACGGCTCCGGCAACGTGTACGTGGGAGGCGCCACGCTCTCCAGCGATTTTCCGACGACGCTCAACGCCTACCAGAGCAAGTACGGCGGAGCGGCCAGCGACAACAACCAGCCGGTGCTCAAGACCGGCGATGGCTTCGTCGCCAAGTTCGATGCCACGGGCAAGCTGGTGTACTCCACTTACCTGGGCGGCAGCGGCGACGACGCCGTCATGGGCCTCGCCGTGGATTCCACCGGCGCCGCATACGTGACCGGCTTCACTTCGTCCGCCAACTTCCCGGTGAGCGCGACCGCCGCGCAGAAGACCTTTGGCGGACCGCCCGGCGTCACCGGCGAGAGAGGATTTGTGTGGGGCGACGCTTTTGTGGCGAAACTGGCGCCCTCCGGCAGCAGCCTGGTCTGGGCCACCTATCTGGGCGGCAACCAGGACGATGCCGGCATGGCTATCGCGGTGGATTCGAGCGGCAGCGCGATTGTGGGCGGCTTCGCCAACTCCACCAACCTTGCAGTGACTTCCACCGCCCAACAGAAGACCTTTGGCGGCAACAGCACGCCGGATTTCACCGATCCGACTGGCGACGCGTTCCTGGCCAAGGTCAGTCCCGACGGTACTTCTTTCCTCTATCTCTCTTACTACGGCGGAAACTCCAGTGATGCCATCACGGCTGTCGCGCTGGATGGGCAAGGGAATGTGATTGTGGGCGGCACCACGACTTCCACCAACCTGCCCGTCACCGCCAATGCCGCGCAAAAAACCTTCGGGGGCGAAAACCCTCAATTCGAAACCGAGACGATGGGGGACGCCTTTGTGGCTGTCTTTTCCGGTCTCCCGAGTGCATCGGCAACGCCCGTCATCACCTCAGTGTTAAATGCCGGCTCTTTCACCAGTAGCCTGGCGCCAGGTTCGGCGGCGGCGGCTTTCGGCACGAATCTCCCAACCAGCGCGTCAGCCGGCGCCCTGGTGGGCGGGCAGACGGCGCAGGTGTTGCTGGCGACCGCCGCGCAGTGGAGCGTGGCCATTCCTTACAACGCCGCGACCGGCGCCTCCACAGTTCAGATCGGGACTTCCGCGGCCTTCCCAATCACGTTGAGCCAGTATGCGCCCGCGCTCTTCAGCGCCGATGGCAGCGGCCAGGGGATTGTCGCTGCCGAGCGAGTTCAAACCGGCGGCGCTCTCATCGTAAGCGCTTCCGCCCCGGCCATTCCTGGCGACACTCTTTACATTTTCGTCACCGGGCTGGGCGCGATTGACAGCAACGGCCACCCGAGCCCGCTGCCCACGGTAACAGTGGGCGGCCAGTCGGTGACAGTGGTTAGCGCGGTTGCGGGGAGCACGACTCCCGGCACGTACCAGGTGACCATTCAGCTTCCCGTCACTACGCCCAGCGGAAGTCTGCCGGTGGTTCTGTCGATCGGCGGCGCGAGCAGCCAGTCGCTCACTCTGCCGGTAGGAGTTCTGACGGGCCTGGTCATCACCAATGCGGAAAACGGCGCAAGCTTCCTGCCGGGGTTTTCGCAAGGCTCCTGGACCACCATCACGGGCGCGAACCTCTCCGGCACCACGCGCATCTGGACCGGCGCGGATTTCAACGGCGCCAATCTGCCCACGCAACTCGATCAGGTCAGCGTAACCGTCGACGGTAAAGCGGCTTACGTGTATTACATCAGCCCCACGCAGCTCAACGTGTTGTCGCCGGCCGATACGGCGGTGGGACCGGTGCCCGTGCAGGTCACCTACGCAGGCAAGACCAGCAACGTGCTGAACGGGACCGAAGCGGCCTTCGCTCCGGCGATGTTCATGTTCACGCCGTTAGGGGGGAAATACGTGGCGGCGGTGCGTTCCGACGGACAGTACCTTGGGCCGACCAACCTGTATCCCGGTCTCACGGTGCCCGCCCATGCCGGCGACGTGATCCTGCTTTACGGCACGGGCTTTGGTCCCACCAACCCCACCACCGACTTCAGCCAGACGTTCAGCGGCGCGCCGCCGACGGCCAACACCGTGACGGCGACCATCGGCGGAGTTCCCGCCGCGGTAGCTCTGGGCACAGGGTTTCTGGTGTATCCCGGAGAATACCAATTCAATATCACGGTGCCCAGCGGCCTGACCGGCGACAATCTGGTGGTGCTGAAGGTGAACGGATTATCGACGCAAGCCAACGCTTACCTGACCGTGCAGTAGGAGACGCTCCGGCTCACTTATACCTGACCAGCCGTCCGCTGGCCGAAACAAAAGCCGCGAAGGCCGCGTCCAATCCGCTCGCTTCGATGCGCACCGGGGGATGCACCGGGATCTCCATCAACAGCAGATAGCTGGCCGAGAGGTCGTCTTCCTCCAGCGTGGGCGGCAGATTGCCGAGCGCGATGGGAGGAATGCGGAACTGGCCGTCGCGCGCCGGCGCCATGCACAGGCACACGGCGGAATCGCCGCTGTAGCGGTCGGCGTTGGCGGCCAGGATCAGGACGGCATCGTTGCTGTTCGCGGCTTTCCAATGCAGCGTGACGCCGGTGGAGCGCGGCACCTCGGCAATCCGCGCGCGGTCGTTCCACTCGATGGAGCGCGGCACATCCAGCTTCGCCGAGAATGGGCCGATGTCCGCGCCGCCCGGCGCCGACACGGTGTACGCGCCGGCGCGCAGGAAGAGCGGCTTGGCCGGCTGGCGCGAAAATGGCGGCAAGCCGCCGAGGAATGAATCGTAATAATCGTGCTGGCGCGCATCGCGATTGAGCGCCTGCGCTCCGGACGGCCCCGCAATCGAAATTGCGGCTCCGGCATCCAGCCGCCGGTTGCCCGGAGTCTTCTCCGGGATCGACGTCCACGCCGCCGGCGATCGCGCCTGTCCCATGATCTGCCGCAGGTTGATGCGCGCCGTGAATACCGTGCACGTTTTCGCGGGCGGCAGCGGGGGAAACTGGCGCTGTCCGGATTCCTGGCGGCCAAAGCTCCCGACGCCGTAATCGAACTGGAACTGCGAGCCCGCGCGCGGCGCCAGCTTGATGTCGAGTGAGACGCGCGCCAGCACTACGAACCCCGCGCGCGCGGCGTGTTCGACGCTTTCGCGAAACCAATCCACGTCATCGCGGCAGGCCTGGCCCGGCGCGTGAACCGCGATGGGGACGGCGTTGCTGGGGCGGCCATCCGGCGTGCGCGCCTGCACCGGCACGAAACAGCCCAGCGGCGCGCCGGCCGGCACGCGGAATTCGATCTGCTCCACTCCCTTGCAGCAAGCCGCCGTGGTCGCGCGAACCGCTTCGGCGGGCTTGCCGCCCACAAAGAGATCCACCGCCGTCTCTCCCAGTCCCGTGCCCCACAGGGTGACGGTATCGCCGGGAGTGGCTTCGGCCTTGCGCTTGGCGGCGGGCAGCGCCTCGGGCGCGGTCTCGCTCGAGAAGAAACCCGTGCTGGAGGGAACCAGCGTGAGCTCATACGGCTCGCTCGCGCGCCCCTGGTAGGTCACCGTGAGTTGCACGTCGCCGAGCGGCGCCGTCTCCGGCATCCAGGCATCGATGCGCGTGGCGCTGACGAACAGCAGGCCGGCATCCACCACGGCATCCCGCTGCGCGATTCGCACCGAAACATCGGCCAGCTTGGCGGGCGGCTCGGATTCGTTGCCGCGCACGCCGATATCCGGTCCCAGCCGCACACCCGGAATGGTGAACCGCGCGCCGCGGGCGATGGCTCCGCCCCGCAACGATGCGGGCAGCCGGCTGGCGGCGTTGACGATGCCACCCGGAGCGATGGCCGGCGGCGCCGGGATATCCGCGCCCGCCCAACCCAAGAGCGAAGCCACCCCTGCCGCCAGCACGTTCCGGAAACGCCGCATCATCGAATTATGGTAGCGCGATGGGTCTGGAAGGCGCCGAAGAGATCGTCGTGAATCGAGTACGACATCCACCTTGCGTGCCTCAAATCTTGTGGCCCCGCGTATGCAATTTGCAGCGTCAGGACAGATCCTTTCGGCGCTCTCAATGGTGTTGCGGTTGTATACGTGAATCCGCGGTGGGGATACTGACTTGCCACAGCCAGCGCGCGGGCGTATCTTGAAGTGTAGCCATCAGTATATGAGCGCCGAAAGACTCAAGCGAATCACCGTGGAAGAGGGCAAATGCGGGGGGCGTCCCTGCATTCGCGGGCAGCGCATTCGTGTGTCCGACGTTCTTGAGCTCCTCGCCAACGGCGCGAGCTTCGATGAGATTCTGGCCGACTATTCGTTCCTCGAACGTGAGGACATCTACGCGGCAATCGAATATGCGGCCCATCAGGCCGACCATACTGTTCTTCAGGCATTGTGAAATTTCTGGTAGATAACCAGTTGCCCGCGGCCCTCGCGCTTTCTAACTTCACGCGGCGTGGAATGCCGGCACGTGCTCGATGTGGGCCTTGCCGACGCCACCGACACCGAGATTTGGGATTTCGCCAGCGGGAACGATTGCGTAGTTATTAGCAAGGACCAGGATTTTCTTTACCTGGCGAAGGCTCCGGGAGCGAAGGTGCGAAAGTGGAAGCCGGGTTGAAGGCAGGAGGCGGCGTGATCGAGCTTCGATAGCGGGCCGTGTTTCTGCGGGGAATGCCCCGCAAACAGGCAGAAGTGCGACGATAACGTCAGGAGAACGATTGTCATGGCTGTCAAGAAGCTCCTTATGGTGGTTGGCGATTATGTTGAAGATTACGAAGTAATGGTTCCCTTCCAGGCGCTGCTCATGGCCGGGCATGTCGTCCATGCCGTCTGTCCGAATAAGCGGGCCGGCGATTCGGTGCGGACCGCCATCCACGATTTTGAGGGCGACCAGACCTACAGCGAGAAGCGAGGTCACAATTTCGCTTTGAATGCGACCTTCGACGAAGTTCGACCTGGTGATTACGACGCGCTCGTGATTCCCGGCGGCCGCGCGCCCGAGTACCTGCGGCTCAATCCACGCGTTCTGGAAATTGTGCGCCATTTCGCCGATTCGGACAAACCGATTGCCGCCATCTGTCACGGCGCGCAGATTCTGGCCGCGGCTGGTGTCCTCGAAGGCAAATCGTGCAGTTGCTATCCGGCGGTCGGCCCGGAAGTCACGGCTGCCGGAG
>JBEKQS010000296.1:0-5875 GCA_049519475.1 Bryobacteraceae bacterium
AGGCAATCTTCGGCCGGCGACCTGTAAACGGATTAATACATGACTGACGATAACAGCGTACTAGGGTTGGCCACGGTCCGCCGCAATCGCGGCATCTCACTGCAGCAGATTTCCGATTCGACCAAGATCGGGATTCGCGCCCTTGAAGCCATCGAACAGGGTGACTTTCGCAAGTTGCCCGGCGGCATTTACGCTACCAGCTACATCCGTCAGTATGCCCGCGCCATCGACTACGATGAAAGCGTGATTCTGGCTCTGTACTTCCGTCAAGCCGCCCCTGGGGAGTCCGGTTCATCCCGAGCGGCCGACGGCAAGAGCACCTACCGCACCTGGGCCAACGCTTCCACCGTCACGGATTCCTAAAGCACAATTCTGTCCACCTGCAAGTGGGACAGTCCTCCTGGCCTGTCCAGCCCGGCCTCGCCTCCTGAAAGCGCTATCATACGAAGTGGCATTTTTGCCCATTCGTAGCGGAGATCGATTCATGCCTCTCAACTTTACTCGCCGCCAGTTCGCGCGCGCCGGCGCCGTCTCTTTGGCCGCTCTGTTGCCGCGAGGCGCTTTCTCCAACACCACCACCGCCAGGAAAGCGGTGGTCCACGCCGATAGTGAAATCGGGACCGTGCGGCCCGAGTTCCATTCCCACTTCGCCGAACACCTGGGATCATGCACCTATGGCGGCATCTGGGTCGGCAGGAAATCGCCCATCGAGAATATCGATGGCTTCCGCAAGGCCACCGTCGACTACCTGAAGGAGCTCGGCGTCCCCGTGCTGCGCTGGCCGGGCGGCTGCTTCGCCGACGATTACCACTGGCGCGAAGGCATTGGCCCGGCCGAAAAACGGCCCAGGCGCGTCAACGTCAACTGGGGAAAATACGTCGAGGACAACAGTTTCGGTACGCACGAATTCCTCGGCTTCTGCAAGCTGATCGGCTCGCAGCCATATCTCGCCGCCAATGTGGGCTCCGGTTCGCCGCGGGAAGTCCGCGACTGGATCGAATATTGCAATTACCCCAAGGGCAGTGCGCTCTCCGATGAACGCGCCGCCAATGGATCGCCCGAACCCTTCCGCGTCCGCTATTGGGGCATCGGCAACGAACTGTGGGGCTGCGGCGGCAACTTCCTGCCGCAGCCCGCCGCCGCCGAATTCCGCCGCTACGCCACCTTCGCCCGTCTGGCCGGCGACCAGGGCCGCGATAACTCCGTCTACCTGGTGGGCTGCGGTCCCTCCGGTGACGATTCCAACTGGACCCGCGGCTTTATGGATGGCATCGGCAACGGTCCCCGCCCCAACGGCTTCTCCATGCACTACTACGAGAACGGCGCCAACCCTCCCGTCGAGTTTACGCCCGAGAACATGTACACGCAGCTCAACCTGTTCCCCCGCGTCGAGCAGTCGCTGATCCACCAGCGCACGCTGCTCGATGGCTATGACCCCAACCGGCAGATCGGTCTCATCCTCGACGAATGGGGCGTGTGGGACCAGTTGCGCGACGATTCGCGCGGCCGCCTGTGGCAGCAGTCTTCCATGCGCAGCGCCGTGGCCGCCGGCTTGGGTCTCAACATTTTCAACCGCCAGGCCGACAAGCTGTTCATGTGCAACATCGCGCAGTTGATCAACGTGCTGCAATCGGTCCTGCTCACCGACGGCCCGGAAGGCAGCAACTGCGTCCGCACCACCACCTACTATGCGTTCATGCTGTTCAAGCCACACCGCTCCAAGCAGGCCTTGCACGTGGAGTATGATGGCAGCGCTCTCCCCACGCAGGGCTCTGGCCGCGGCGGCGGGGGTCGCGGCGGGCAGCAGCCTCCACCTCCACCGCCCGAGCTTTCGGTTTCTGCGTCGCGCCAGGGTTCCGACATGGTGATCAGCTTCGTCAACCCGCGCCACGATGTGGACATGGAAGTCGATTGCGCCATCCGCGGCGCCGCCCCGAAGAGCGGAACGGCGCAGATCCTGCATGATGCCGACCTGAACGCATTCAACAGCTTCGACAATCCGGACCGCGTGACCATCAGAAAACACGACGTGGCCGTAGAAGCCGATCGCATCAAGATTACGCTGCCGGCGATGTCGTTGGCCACCGTCACTCTGCAGGTGGTGTGAGAGAATACTGACGAGAAAGGCTTCACCGCGGAGGCGCGGAGGAGCGGAGAAGACGAGAGAAAAACGAGTATCTCGATTCCCGCAGGTTGCTCGCGAAGCAGGCAGAAAAGGATTTGAAATAACTCTCCGAATCTTCGGCTTTTCTCTGCGTCTCCGCGGTGAAAATTTGACAGCAACAACTTATGAAATACCGATCGCTAGGCCGTACCCCCTGGAAGGTTTCCGAGATCAGCTTTGGCGCGTGGGCCATCGGCAGCGCCTGGGGCCCCGTCGACGATTCCGAATCCCTCGCCGCCCTTAACAAAGCCATCGATTGCGGCGTCAACTTCATCGATACCGCCGACGTCTACGGCATGGGCCACAGCGAGCGGCTCATCGCCCGCCTCAAACGCGAGCGCAAGGAGGAAATCGTGGTCGCCACCAAGGCCGGCCGCCGCCTCTCACCGCACATCGCCGCCGGCTACAACCTGCCGAACCTCACCGGCTTTGTGGAGGACAGTCTCAAAAATCTTGCCACCGATTCGCTCGACCTGGTGCAACTCCACTGCCCGCCCGCCGACGTCTATTACCAGCCCGAAGTCTTCGGCGCGCTCGACCGCCTCGTAGAGGCCGGCAAGATCCGCTATTACGGCGTCAGCGTGGAGCGCGTCGAGGAAGCCCTCAAGGCCATCGAATTCCCCAACGTGCAGACGGTGCAGATCATCTTCAACTGTTTCCGCCAGCGGCCGGCCGCGCTTTTCTTCGGGCAGGCCCTGAAAAAACAGGTCGGCATCCTGGCGCGCGTTCCGCTGGCCAGCGGCATGCTCACCGGCAAGCTGTCGCGCGATTCGCAATTCGCCGCCGACGATCATCGCAACTTCAACCGTCACGGCGAAGCCTTCGACGTCGGCGAAACATTTTCGGGTGTCGACTACGCCACCGCGCTCCGCGCTGTGGAAGAAATCCGCCGCCAGGTTCCGGCCGGCGTTACCATGGCGCAATTCGCTCTCCGTTGGATCCTGATGTTCGATGCTGTCACTTGCGCCATTCCCGGCGCCAAACGCGCGTCACAAGCCGCCGACAACTGCGCGGCCTCCGACCTGCCGCCGCTCTCGGCCGCCGCCATGGCCGCCATCGAGACTCTGTACAACACGAGCATCCGTCCGCTGGTTCATCAGCGCTGGTAGACAGCTCGAGCTTTGAACAAAAAGCTGGCCGCTTGCCAGGAAACCAGGAGCGCCGGAATCGACAAGTTGCGCCGTTCTGTGGGGCAGCCAATTCTGGCTGCGAGCCCGCTTTCCAGCGGGCTCAGCCGGGCGCAGCCCGGCCTGATCCGCCTCCTGCAACCGCTCTCAGCAATCTGCACCCGGTGATAAACTGTAGGCGTTCTCAAACCAATTTTAGGAGCAGCCCATGTCCAAACTCGCATCCTGCGTGCTTCTTTTCTCCGCTCTTGCCTCTGCCGCCGACCTGGCCGGCACCTGGCAGTTCGAGCAAGCCGGCCGCGGCGGGCGCGGCGGCCAACCCGGCGCACCCATCGTCAACACCTTCGTCTTCAAGGTGGATGGTAACAAGTTCACCGGCGCCTGGATCACCCCACAACAAGTTCTCGACATAGTCAACGGCTCCATCAAAGGCGCCGAGATTGCATTCCAGACCTCTGACGATCACAGCACCACCGCTCCGCGCCTCGCCAACTACACCGGCGCCCTCGATGGCGATCAGTTGACCCTCACCCCTGTAACAGGCCCGCCAATCGCCGCCGGACCTCAAACATCCCTCACCGCGCAAGCCACTCGCGTCGCCAGCCCCCAGCAGGCCGCCCTCGATGAAGCCATCGCGGCCGCCGCGCAAAATGGCCGTGGCGGACGCGGCGGCGCCGGCGGCGGTGGACGCGGTGGACGTGGCGGCTCGCCCGGTCCCATGATCCTCAAGAAGATCAGCTCAGACACAGTCTTCAAGGCCGCCAACCCGCATGCCCCCTTCCCGCCGTTCAAGCCCATCCCGCCCAACGGTCTCGCCAAAACCCCTCCCATGGGCTGGAATAGTTGGAACAAGTTCGCCGGCCGCGTCGATGACAAGTCGGTTCGCGAAATGGCCGACGCTATCGCTTCCTCCGGCATGCGCGACGCCGGCTACATCTACGTCAACATCGACGACACCTGGGAAAAGGGCCGCACCGTCGATGGCGCTTGGGTGCCCGGCCGCGATAAAGACGGCAACATCCTCACCAACGAAAAATTCCCCGACATGAAAGCCCTCGCCGATTACGTCCACTCCAAAGGCCTCAAGCTCGGCATCTATTCCGGACCCGGCCCTAGAACCTGCGCCGGCTACGAAGCCAGCTACAACCACGAAGAACAGGACGCCAAGACCTGGGCCTCCTGGGGCATCGACTACCTGAAATACGATTGGTGCAGCGGCAACCAGGTCTACCAGGGCTCCGAGCACTCCTCCGCCTATCAGAAGATGGCGCTGGCCCTGCGCGCGACCGGCCGCGATATCATATACAGCCTCTGCCAGTACGGCTGGCTCGACGTGGGCGAATGGGGCGCCAACGCCGGCGGCAACCTCTGGCGCACCACAGACGATATCCAGGACAATTGGCGCTCCATGTCGCGCATCGGCTTCGACCAGCAAGTCGGCCGCGAGAAATCCGCCGGTCCCGGTCACTGGAACGATCCCGATATGCTCGAAATCGGCAACGGCGGCATGACCGCCACCGAATACCGCACCCACATGAGTCTCTGGTCCATGCTCGCCGCCCCGCTGCTGGCCGGCCACGATGTCCGCACCATGCCCGACTACATCGCCGACATCCTGCTCAACAAGGAAGTGATCGCGATCGACCAGGACCCCGCCGGCATTCAAGGCACGCGCGTCAGTCAGATCGGTCCCGAGGGCTACACCCTGGAAGTCTGGAAGAAGCCCTTAGCCAAAGGCGTCGCGGTCGGCCTCTTCAACCGCAGCCTGGACGCTGCCCGCATGACGGTGAAGTGGTCCGACGTCGGCATCACCGGCGAGAACCCCAAGGTCCGCGACCTCTGGGCTCACCGCGACATCCCCAACGCCGCAACCGACTACTCCGTGAACGTGCCTTCACACGGCGTGGTAATGCTGCGGGTGGAGTAACAAGTGGGACCGGCCTCCCGGCCGGTCCACCCCTTTTTTGTGGGCCAGGATGGCATCCCAATGCCACTTAGTTTTCCCAATACTGAACATCTGCACAAATTGTGGGGCAGCCAATCCTGGCTGCCGCCGGCAGCCGGCGCTTGCCGGGTGCGAGAGATCTCTTTAAGCCCGAAGAAGCCGTCTGAAGGCGGCTGCGGGCAAAATTGCCCGCCCCACGGTTTGTACAGAATACTGAAATGGGAAAACTAAGTGACATTGGGATGGCATCCTGCGCGCCGGTTGGCAACCGGCGCTAGCGCCATTTCCAAAGGTCGGCAGGCGGGATACCACCCCACCGCAAGTTGCCAACCTGCCCCACAAGCCAGCGCGTCCCGTCACTGTATCTTGCGAGCCTCAATAAGCTGCACCTAGCCCGCCGGGTTTCCGACAAACCCACTTTTCCGGAAGTTGTTTCCGAGTGGCCAACGACTCACCCGAAGTCATCGAGTGGCACCTCGTGTGATGCGGCCGAAGTTCTGCCGGTTTTGTGGGGCAGGCTTCGGCGCTCACCAAGAGTGACCCCGTGGTGCTCGCCTGAAGTGACCCACTTCGGAAAGCGGCAACGAGACGCAAGGGTTATGATGGGCACGCAGCCCTTGCGAGATAGGTGTCAAATCG
>JBEKQS010000297.1:0-5727 GCA_049519475.1 Bryobacteraceae bacterium
CCCTGCGGGCTCGAGACATAGCGCCCCAATAACTTCCGCAGGGATTCGAATTCGAGAACTTCGGCAGCCCTCATCGGAATTTTCCCCGTTCGCGGAAGCCCTTTTCGATCACCCCAAGAGTGCCTTCGGTAATCGGCAGCTTGGGAAGATCTCCCCGCTTCACCCATTCCACCGCGCAGACGTCGTCGCCGGGATGCAAATCGCCGCCCGTGACACGGCACATATAGTCGATCAGCACGTAGTGATACTCGGGGGCGCCGCTTGCATCGCGCATGATGCGTTCGAAGACTTCCAGAATACCCAGCGGCCGCACTTCCAGGCCGGTCTCTTCGCGCACTTCGCGGCAAACCCCATCGGCCAGCCGTTCGCCGGTCTCGAGCGCGCCGCCGGGCAGCGACCACCAGCCCTTGAGCGGCTCCTTGCCGCGCTGCGCCATGAGGATGCGATCGCGCTTCAGCATAATCGCGCCGACGCCCACGATGGGCCGCTTGGGATACCGGCGATTGTCGACGGGAGGCAGCTAGTTTTCCTCTTTCGGCTCCAGCCGGATGCGGAACAGAATGCCGCGCGCGGTGACGTAGAGCGACTTCCCGTCGGCGTCGCCGAACGCGAAGCTGGAGGGCCGCTCAAACAGCTCGATGGTGTGGATGGGGTGGCCGTCCGCGCCGTAAATGGCGATGCCCTTGGATACGGTGACGAACAGGTCGCCTTTTTCGTCCACGCGAATGGTGTCCGGCACGCCGGCCAGCGAGCCAATCACAATTCGTTCCCCCGAGGTGTCGCCGTTGCCCGCCACATCATAGGCGCGCACATTGCGCTCGTCGGTATTGACCACGTACAGGGTGCGGCCGTTGGGCGAAAGTGCGATTCCGTTGGGCCGCCCGGCGGGCTTCGCCACCAGCTTCATTTCACCCTTGGGCGGCACGTGGTAGACGCCGTAGAAATCCAGCTCGCGATGGTCGGACTGCTCGCCGAACGCCGGGTCGGTGAAATAGACGTGATCGTTCCGGCTCACCACCAGGTCATTGGGCGCATTCAACCGCTTGCCCTGCCAGCGTTCCGCCAGCACTTCCAGGTGTCCGGCCTTATCCGTGCGCGTCACGCGGCGCGCGTGGGTTTCGCAGGTGTAGAGGCGGCCCTGCGCGTCGAAGGCGTTGCCACTGGGGCCCTGCGCCTCTTCGCGGAAGACCTCAACTTCACTGCCCGGGGTGAATTTATAGAGCTTGCCGGCGGGCGTGTCGCTGAAAATCAGAAAGCCCTCTTTGGACCACGCGGCGCCTTCGGTGAAGGTGAAGCCCTTGCCAATTACCTGGATGGAACTCTTGGAGAAATCCTGGCCGGAAGCGAGTACACCGAGTGCGGCGGCCAGACAGATTCCCAGAGCGCGGGCCATTTATCCGCGCTTCTTGACTTCGATCTGGTTGACCACGCTTTTGACGCCTTTCACCCTCTTGGCGATCTTGGTGGCCTTATCCTTTTGCATCTGTGTTTCCACGACGCCCCCGAGCGTCACCACGCCCTCTTTGACATCCACTTTGAGGGCGCCGCCCTTCACGTCGACATCGCTCGCCAGCTTGATGCGAACGTTATCGTAAATGGCGTCGTCGGAAACGGGTTTGTCGGCGGCCAGGCAGAGGCCGGCCAGCAGGAAAAACACCAGCAGCGAAGCGCAAGTTTTAAGAATCATCCTTACCGGCCATTGTACGCCAGTCCAGCGTATTCAGAAAGGCGGCCTGCTCGCGCCAGCCGGGCTGCACGCGCACGTGCAGGTCCAGATAAATCTTCACACCGAACAGACGCTCCATCTCCTGGCGCGCCAGCGTGCCGATTTTCTTGAGCATGGCGCCCTTGGCGCCGATCACGATGGCCTTCTGGCCCGGCCGCTCCACGCGGATGGTGGCGAAGATGCGCGTGAGCCTGGCAGTCTCCTCCCATTGGTCCACCACCACCGTCACCGAATGGGGCACCTCCTGGCGTGTGGCGGCGAGCACCTTCTCGCGAATCAGCTCGGCCGCCAGGAAGCGTTCGGGCTGGTCGGTGACGTAATCTTCCGGGAAGTAGGCCGGCCCTTCCGGCAAGCGGTCCAGGATCACTTTCCGCAATTCGTCGAGTCCCTTGTGCCGCAGGGCGGAGACCGGAACGTAGTCGGCGAATTCGTGCGCGGCCTTGTACTGCTCGATCAGCGGCAGCAGCAGCGCCTTGTCTTTGAGCAGGTCCACCTTGTTGAGGACCAGCACCACGGGCGTGCCGGTCTTATGAACCAGGTCCGCGGCGCGCTGGTCCTGGATGCCGAAAGGCGCCGTCGAATCCACCAGGAACAGCAGCAGGTCGCGTTCCTCCAGGGAATTGCGCACGGTGTCCATCAGGCGCTTGTTGAGCTGGGTATCGGCCTTGTGAATTCCGGGAGTATCGATGAATACGATTTGCGCGCCATCGAGCGTCAGCACGCCCTGTATGGCGGTGCGCGTGGTCTGGGGCTTGTCGGCGACGATGGCCACTTTCTGGCCTACCAGGGCATTCAACAGCGTGGATTTCCCGGCGTTGGGACGCCCCACCAGCGAGACGAACCCCGACTTGAAATGTTCTTTCATAAGGCTACCGTTTGCGACTTGCCGATGCGCACCTGTTCCACCCGTTGATCGTCGCTGGCCAGCACTTCGATGCGCACGCCATCGCGATCCACCCACTCGCCGGGCTTGGGAACCCGACCCAGCCACTCGCTGACCAGCCCGCCCACGGTGGTGGATTCGATGTCCTCTTCGCGGTGGAACGACTCCAGCAGTTGGCCCAGGCGGTCCAGATCGAAGCTGCCGGAAACGATATAGCGCCCGTTGCCCTCTTCGGTGACGTCGCTTGATGGCTCGTGCTCATCGCGGATCTCGCCGATGATGACTTCCAGCAGATCTTCCATGGTGGCGAGGCCGGCGGTGTTGCCGTACTCGTCCACCACGATCACCATGTGGGTGTTCTCCTGCTGCATCTGGCGCATCAGGTTGTGCACCGGTTTGCTCTCCGGCACGAACTTCAGGGGCCGCAGCAGCTCGCGCACGGAGCGGCCGGTGCGCTCTTCTTCCTTCAACTCGAACATGTCGCGGACGTGCACGAAGCCGATCACCTGGTCGATATTCTGCTCGAAGACCGGGATGCGCGAGAATTGCTCGGTGATGACGAGTTGCCGCAACTGTTCGAGCGTCGCGTCGGCCGGTATCGCCACGATGTTGGGCCGTGGGGTCATCACCTCCCGCACCACTTTGTCGCCGAACTCCACCACCGATTGGATCAGTTTGCGGTCCTGCTCCTCGATCAACCCTTCTTCGGCGCCGGCGGAAATCAAGGCGTCGATGTTTTCGGCGGGCGTAGGCTCTTCTTCCTGCTTGTCGGTGCCGTCGGTGAGATCGATCAGCGATTGGAAGAATCCCAGCAGGGCTACTAGCGGCCGGGCCGGCCAGGCAATGGCGCGCAGCAAAGGCGCCAGGGGCAGCAGCCACCGCGCCGACGTGCGGCGGTAGAGAAGCTGCGGGACGGCGTAAGAGGCCGCCATCATGGTGAGCCACGCGCCCAGCGCCGCCTGCCAGAACGAGCCGGCCTGCCAGGCCAGAAACAACACGCCCAGCAAAACCAGCAGCGTGTGCTTGATGACGGAAAAAATGGCCGCGCCGTTTTCGGTTTCGAATCCCAGCCGGTCTTCCAGGGTTTCCTTGAAGAATTTCACCGACGGCAAATCGCGCGGCCGCAGCCGCATGCTTTCCAGGTAGAGCAACTGCACGAACGTCACCAGCGCGAGCACCGGAATTGCCGCCAGTATCGAGAGCATGACGGCCAGCATCATTGCCGCACCCGCTCGATCAATCCGTGGGCCAGCCCCAGACGCACCCGCCAGCGCTTCTCGGCGCGCGCCATGCGGCCGTCGCCGGCTTCGTGATCCATGCCCATCAGGTGCAGCACGCCGTGGAGCATCAGGATGGACACTTCCTGCTCCGCGGTGTGGCCGAATTCACGGGCCTGCGCCCGCGCGCGCTGTAGGGAGATGGCGATATCGCCGAGCGAATCCGGGCCCGCGCCGGCGAACGACAGGACATCGGTCGCGCAATCCTGGCCTCGGAATTGCTTGTTCAAGCGCCGCAATTCCGTATCGCCCGTAATCAGGCAAGCGAAGGCCCGCCCCCTGGTGACTTCCGCCTGGAGTTGGCGCGCGAACCGCTCCACCACGCGGCGGCGGAAGTCCGGTGGCACGCGGCGGAAGGTTGCGGTGCTGGGTTCGGATGACGGCATCGGGCGGCTCAGGCTTGCGGGGCCGAGTCCTCGGCGGCGGGCGCGTCGATCTCGGTCAGCTTCGCTTCCGGTTCGGCCAGTTTCAAGCTGAGTTGCCGGGCGGCGCCAGTGGTTTCGTTGTACCGCTCGTAGGCTTTGACGATGCGTTGCACCAGCGTGTGGCGCACCACGTCGCGCTCGTCGAACTGCACGAAGCTGATGCCTTCCACGCCCTTGAGCACTTCCACCGCGTGAATCAGGCCGCTCATCCGCCCGGTGGGCAGGTCGATCTGGGTGATGTCGCCGTTCACCACCATTTTGGAGTTGAACCCCTGGCGGGTGATCACCATCTTCATCTGTTCCTGCGTGCTGTTCTGGGCTTCGTCCAGAATGATGAAGCTGTCGTTCAACGTGCGGCCGCGCATAAACGCGATGGGCGCGATTTCAATCACGTTGCGCTCCAGCAGTTTCTCCACACGCTCGCTATCCAGCATGTCGTAGAGCGCATCGTACAGCGGGCGCAGGTAGGGGTCCACTTTTTCCTGCAAAGTACCCGGCAGAAAGCCCAGGCGTTCGCCGGCTTCCACCGCCGGCCGCGTCAGGATGATGCGCGCCACCTGCTTGTTGACGAGCGCGGAGATCGCCATGGCCACGGCCAGGTAGGTCTTGCCGGTGCCCGCCGGACCAATGCCGAATACCAGGTCGTTGCGCTCAATGGCTTCCAGGTAGCGCCGCTGATTGACGGTCTTCGGCGCCAGGATCTTCTTGCCGAAGTTGCGCTGCTTGCCGCTCGAGACCAGCGCGCGCAGGCTCACTTCCGCATCGACGGTCACCACCCGCAGGTAGCTGTTGAGGTCGCCGTTGTTGAAGACACAGCCCTCCCGCAGCAGCGCGTTGTAATCCTCCAGGATGCTTTCGGCGCGCGAGACCGACGCGGCTTCGCCCTCGATTTCGAGGTTGTTGTCCACCAGTTGGGTATGGACGCCCAACCCGGATTCGATCAGGCGGATATTTTCATCGCGGGTGCCAAAGAGGCTTTCGACGCCTCGGCTGATACGCACGCTGGTCTTCATGGGTTGGGTGTTGGATACCTCCGGCGAATTACGGGACAGGAAAGTACGCTCCGATGGAAGCGATTCGATCGTTCGACAACCCGCTCGCGCGGGCATCTGAAAACCATCTGGGAATATTATACCAGTGCTGTAAAGGCTACACGATTTCCGCCGGAAGGGTTCAGGTTTCCGGCACAGAACCGCGAGCGTTAGCGAGCGGCCTGCTCCCGACTGCGTGGCGGCCGCTCAGTCGAAGGTCACCCTACGACTTTCATGCGATTTTGCGGGCACATGGCCGCTCGCTGGCGCTCGCGGTTCTGTGCAGGGCAGTGCCATGCGATACACTCCCACCATGAAGCTATTTCCGCTCCTATTGTGTGTTTCCCTTTCTGCCTTCGCGCAGGATGAAGTTCCCCAAGGCAGA
>JBEKQS010000298.1:0-5725 GCA_049519475.1 Bryobacteraceae bacterium
GAGCCCAACGGCGAAAGCGATTGCGATCAATAGGCGTACGAACATCCACAGTCTCCTGAACCGATTCTAGCTTATCTCCTGGACGCGGCCTGGAGCGGGAAAGTTGCGCCGAAGGCGGGACGAGGGCGTCCCGCGCGGACCGAGGGGTCCGCCCTCCTGCGCGATTGTCATTGGACGTTCAACAGGAGGCCGGCGAGGCTTTCATGAGTGCCCACTGAGACACGGATTTCGGGGTCGGTGGGAGCATCGCCCGGGAGGAACAGGTTGATCTGATAAAGGCCTGCGCAATAAGGAGTTACGCCGGCGTAGAAGATGAATGAGGGGTTGATGGCGACACCGTTCAGGTAGACGTTGAGCGTGCTGGCGGCTGCGACGCGGTCGGGGGTTAGGGGAATTACCCCGGGGGCGGGATTGGGCAGGGTCTTGCCCAGGCCGGTAGCGTAAACCACCACGACGTCTCCGGCGTTCGCCGGCGCGTCCGCCGTAAGCAGGGTGCCATCGGCGTGGGCGGCGATGACGTAGCCGGCAAAGGTGAACAAAGCGGGCGCTGCGTCGATCAACTGGATGGTGATTTCCGGGCCGGTGACCCCCTCGCGCACCACGCGCACGGGGACACTGCCATCGATCTCGTTACCCGGGACGATGAAGTTGATCTGCGTGGGGGAGACGTAGATCAAGGGCACCGGCCAATTGTCAATGTAGACTTCAACGCTATCCAGCGTGGTGGGGAGCGTGTCGTTGACGATATTGGTTCCGCTCAGTTGCTGGGTGTCCCAAGCCAGATTGGTGCCGAAGACGGTCAGGACGGAGTTGGGGGCAAAGGGGCCGGGCGAGTAGTCGGAGGCGTTGACGATGCTGGCAGCGGTGTAGACAGGGGCTTGCCCCCAGGCCACGCCCGCCAAGAGGGCGGCCATAACCGGCCAACTGCGTATCATGAGCTTAGATAGTGGCCTTTCGAGGCGGAACCTCTCAAGAAACCTCGCGAGAGCAGGCGCGCTACACTGGTTATTACCCGCGTCCGACTTTTTACGGGCGTAGTGCGTCTTGAGATAAGGAGCCAGAGAATTGATCTTTCGGGCGGTTGAAGATGCCGACCTGATTCAGCAGGCTGCCCGGGGTAACGTGGAGAGTTTCAACCTCCTGGTATCCCGCTGGGAGAAGCGCGTGTATAACTATCTGCTGCGAATCACGGGGAACCGGGAAGACGCTCTCGATCTGGCGCAGGACGTATTTTTGAAGGCCTATCAGAACTTGCGCAAGCTGGACGATGCGGGCCGCTTCGCTCCCTGGTTGTACCGCATCGCCCACAACGAGGCCTACTCGCTGTTCCGCAAGCGCAAGCCGGAGACGGCCGTGGACAGCCTGGAACCGGAGGCTACCGGCGCGGGAATCGTGGTGGGCGGCAGCTCAGTCTTTCCGATCGAACTCAGCCTGGCGGTGGCCGGCGCTTTGGACCGGCTAACGCCGGACCAGCGCGAGGCGGTGGTGCTGAAGATTTACCAGGGCTTCAAGTTCGAAGAGATGGCTGAGATTCTGGAATGTCCGGTTTCCACGGTGAAATCCCGGCTGTATACCGCGCTCGATCTCCTGAAGGCAGACCTGGCTCCCATATCAGCACGAGGTGTGTCATGAGTTGCTCGCCATTCGATTTGAAGGACTACTTCCTCAAGGAGCTGACTGACCCGCAGCAGCGCCAGGTGGAAGCACACGTTCAAAACTGTTCCGGCTGCCGCGAAGAGCTGGACCGGCTGCGCCTGACTGGCGTGGCGCTGTGCTCCTTGCGGGACGAAGAAATTCCACAGCGCATCGGGTTTGTCTCCGACCCGGTGTTCGAGCGAAGCTGGAGGGCGGCATTCCGGGCATCGTCCGCGCGGCTGGGCTTCGCGAGCGCCGCGATGCTCTCGGTTGCGATTCTGGTGTTGGGGTTGACGCACCGGGCGCCCACGGGGTTTTCGTCCGTGGCCGTTTATAGCCGCACCGAGGTGGA
Source organism: Bryobacteraceae bacterium (assembly GCA_049519475.1). Lineage (GTDB taxonomy): Bacteria > Acidobacteriota > Terriglobia > Bryobacterales > Bryobacteraceae > PALSA-129. Next base: position 1,988 of record JBEKQS010000298.1, read on the forward strand.
TCAGCGAATTCAGACGGCGGTTTCCGCGGCCGAATCGCGCCAGGAGCGGAAGACTATGCAACTGGTGCACGACCTGGTGCAGCGAGCCGATTCGGAACACAACTCCCGGCTGATCGCCGAGAATCAAGCGGAATACTTTCAGAAACTGAATTACGGATTGCAGCAGGAGCGCGGCGACTGGGTGACTCCGGCCGCGGAACAGGGAGGACCGAGATGAAATCCGCCGTTTTGCTATTTGTTGTTGCCGTGGCTCTGGCGCCTGCGGGGGCCCAGATCCAGATACCGTCTGCCGCTCCTTCGTCGGTGGCCGCCAAGCCGGCCACCGGCACCATAGGAGCCGAGCGTCCGCAGGTGGCGCTGCAAGCGCTGACGGCGCTCGAAAAAGATATCGACGGCCGCATTACGGCGGCCGGGGGCGCGGATCCGTGCGTAGTGCTCGGCGGGACGCGGGGCCTCTATGTCCTGGGCTTCGGGGCGGTGTTCACGAGCGATGTGGACCTGGTCAATTCGCCCTCGATCGGCCTGTTCCAGCCGACCATCAGCCCGGAACAAAAGGCGTTGGTGCACAAGCGCAAGCTGGCGCACCTGGCGCTGCTGCAGACTGCGATGCGCGACACATTGATGGCGCTGGCGCAATCGGCATCGCTCAAGAGCATGGCCGGCACGGACCAGATTGTGGTGGGACTGCGGCTGATGTACCGGCCGTGGGAAGACACCAGCGGGTTGCCGGGACAGATTGTGATGCGGGCCGACCGGCAGGGCGGCAACATCAGGATGGAACTGCAATAAGTGGCCGCCTCCATTCCTGCTCCTTCCGAATCCGAAGCAACGGGCGAAGCCGGGCCGCGCGGGATGCGGCTGGGCGAGATCCTGATCGAGCGCGGGAAGATTGAACCAGAAGATCTGGAGCGGGCGCTCGAACTGCAGCGGGAGCGCGGCGACAAGCTGGGCAAGATCGTGGTCGATATGGGGCTGATCGCGCAGCGCGACGTTCTGGCGGCGCTTTCCGATCAGCTTGAAATCCCACTGGTCACGGTGGAGAACCCGCCGCCCGCGGCGCCGGAAATCGACGGGCTATCGCATCGATTTCTTCGCCAGTGCCGCGCGTTTCCCATTGAGCTGAAGGATTCCACGCTGACCATCGCGATGGCCGACCCGCTGGATTTCGAGACCGTGGCGGCGGTGCGCACGTTCTCCGGTTTCGAGATCCGCACGGCGCTGGCCGCGGAACAGGAAATCCTGGACGCCATCGAGAAGCACTACGGCGAAGCCGAGCGGCAGACGCTGGTGGAAGGCGGCGACGAGCAGGCTGACGCCAACCTGGAACACCTGCGCGACATGGCCAGCGAGGCTCCGGTGATCCGGCTGGTGAACGCCATGATCGGCGAGGCCATCGAAAAGCGGGCCAGCGACATTCACATCGAGCCGTTCGAGAAGGAGTTCCGCATCCGCTTCCGCATCGATGGCGTGCTGTTCAACCAGGACACGCCGCCACGCGAGTTGAAAGCCGCCATCATTTCGCGCCTCAAGTTGATGGCCAAGCTCAACATCGCGGAGCGCCGGCTGCCGCAGGACGGCCGCATCAAGATCAAGGTATTGGGCCGCGAAGTGGACCTGCGCGTTTCCACGCTGCCGACGCTGTATGGCGAAAGCGTGGTGATGCGGCTGCTGGATCGCTCATCGGGCGATTTCTACGACCTGCGCCGGCTGGGCTTCGACGACCGGATGCTGAGCCGCATGGAGCACTTCACCAGCCTGCCGCACGGCATCTTCCTGGTGACCGGGCCGACCGGGAGCGGCAAGTCCACGACGCTGTATTCGGCGCTCAAGCGGATCAACCTGCCGGACAAGAAGATCATCACCATCGAAGATCCGGTGGAATACCAGATGGACGGGATCAACCAGATCCACGTGAATCCGCAAATCGGCCTCACCTTCGCGGCGGGGCTGCGGCACATTGTGCGCCAGGATCCGGACGTGATCATGGTGGGCGAAATCCGCGACCGCGAGACGGCCGACATTGCGATCCGCGCGGCGCTGACCGGCCACCTGGTTTTTTCGACCCTGCACACCAACGACGCACCGAGCGCCATCACGCGGCTGGCCGACATGGGGGTGGATAACTACCTGATTGTCTCCTCGCTGGTGGCGGTGCTGGCGCAACGCCTGGTGCGCGTGATCTGCACGCATTGCAAGGAACCGGCCGGCACGGCCCTGGCGCCGGACGGCCAGAAGATCCCGGTCTACCGCGGGACGGGCTGCGTGGAGTGCCGCGGCCTGGGCTACACGTCGCGGGTGGGCATCTTCGAGATGATGGACGTCAACGACGAAATCCGCCGGCTGATCATGAGCAACGCGGACGCTTCCGTGCTGACGCAGGCGGCGCGACGCAACGGGATGCGGAACCTGCGCGAGGACGGCTGGAAGAAGATACGCGACGGCGCGACTACCGTGGACGAAGTGATGCGCGTGACGCAGGAGTTCTAGCATGCGGCCGTTTCTATTAGGGCAACTGGTAGCGCCGGCGGTCTTGCCGCCGGTGTCTGGTGGGGCAGACCCCCTGGTCTGCGGCCGACGCCCCCGTCGGCCTGTCGGCGCTTTGCATAGTGCCGATACCACTGTTCCGGCGGCGGGACGAGGGCGTCCCGCGCAGACCGGGGGGTCTGCCCCACTCGTACCGGAGACCACGCTCTAAATGGCTACTTTTTTCTTCCGCGCGGTGGCTTCCGACGGCAAGGTTCGCAGCGGGAGTGTCGCGGGCGACGACGAAAAAGTAGTAGCGCGGGAACTGCGGAAGCAGGGGCTGATCCCGGTGTACGTGGGGGCGGCGCCGAAGGGCGGCTCTTTGGAGTTCAAGCTGCCGGCGTTCGGCGCGCGGAAGCGGCGCAACGTTCTCTTTTTCACGCAAGAGCTTTCCACGCTGCTCACCGCGGGGGTTCCGCTGGACCGCGCGATCGGCATCACGGCCGAGTTGACGGAGCAGAATTCGTTCCGGCTGATTGTGCTGGACGTGCTGCGCGTGCTCAAGAGCGGCAAGTCGCTGGCGGAGAGCCTGGCGACGCACCCGGATTATTTTTCCGATCTCTACATCAACATGGTGCGGGCGGGCGAAGCCTCGGGCTCGCTGGGGGTGATCTTCGAGCGCCTGTCGGATTTCGAGCGTTCGCGCGACGACCTGCGCAACTACATCATCTCCTCGATGATCTATCCGGCGCTGCTGACGGCGGTGGGCCTGGGTTCCATTTTCATCCTGTTGAACTTCGTGGTGCCGCGGTTTTCCTCGATTTTCAGCGATTCGCATTTGAAGATCCCGGTGCCCACGATGATGATGCTGGAGGCCAGCCACTTCGTGCAGACCTACTGGTGGATGGCGGCATCGGCGCTGGCCGTCCTCGGGATCGGGTTCCGCATCTACACGCGGACGGTGGCCGGCCGGCTGTGGTGGGACGGGGCGCGCCTCAAGATCCCGATGCTGGGCGACGCGTTGCTGAAGTCGGAAACCTCGCGCTTCGCGCGCTCCATGGCCACGCTGGTGGCGAACACCGTGCCGCTGGTGCAATCGCTGGCCATCTCCGCGGCGACCCTGAACAACAAGACGCTCTCGGAGGCTCTGGCGGGCGTGGCGCAGGGGGTCAAGCGCGGAGAAGGCATCGCGGCGCCGGTGCGCAAGGCCGGAGTGTTTCCGCCGCTGGTGGCGCACCTGCTGACGGTGGGAGAAGAGACCGGGCATCTGGACAC
>JBEKQS010000299.1:0-5721 GCA_049519475.1 Bryobacteraceae bacterium
GGTCAGGTGGTTTTCCAGATTCCCTACTCGGGGGCGCCCGGACCGGCACTCGTTCAGGTCATTTCGAGTGGGGCCGCCGGCCGGTCCGCGGGGATTACGGTACAGCCAGCCGCGCCCAGTCTTCTCACTTACGTGGACGGATCCGGCAACACCCGCGCTGTCGCCCAGAACCAGGATTCCAGCATCAATTCTTCGACCAACTGCGCTGCTCCCGGTTCTTACGTAACGGTGTACATGATGGGCAGCGGCCCGCTGGACAATCCCATCCCCTCGGGCGCCGCGGCCCCGTCAAGCCCGCTTTCTAAAGAGACCCTGGCTACTACCTTCACACTGGGGACTGCTACTCCGGCGAATGCGATATTTGCTGGAATGGCGCCCCTATTCGTGGGGCTGATGCAGGTGGATCTTCAGGCGCCCACCGTGAGTGGAGATCTCCCCTTGCAGATCCAGGTGGGTACGTTTGCCAGTAACCAGGCCTTGCTGTGCGTGGGCCGGTAGAGCAGGACCCATACAACCTGCTCGACTACATTCAGTCCTAAAACAGCCGACCATGCCGGTTTCGACCCGAACGCTGTCTTCAAGGATTCCAAGTGGACGGCCATGGAGCAGGTCAAGAAGTAGATTCCCGGCAGCACGCGCCCCCGCAAAACGGGGACTGCTACCAATTCCCGCCTTTGGAATTGGATAGCTGTCCCCGCTTTGCCCGTAGGCTTGACTCTTACTCCGTCTTCTCCGCCTTCTCCGTGTCTCTGCGCCTCCGCGTTGACTCGGAGTTTCCGGTTCGATCCCGCGTCCCGGCGGCCCATCCTTTATAATAAGGGTTTCTCATCCGAAACAAATTCACTTGTGATAAGGGAGCAATCATGTCTGCGAAGCGAATCGGGATTCTGACGGGCGGCGGCGACGTTCCGGGCCTCAATTCCGTCATCAAGTCCGTGGTGTACCGGGGAAGCGAGATGGGCTGCGAGGTGATCGGGATTCGCCGCGGCTGGGAAGGGTTGACGCACGTCGATCTGCGCGAGCCGGCCAGCCGCGCGCGGTACCTGCTGCCGTTGAGCCGGGAAAACACGCGCACCATCGACCGCACCGGGGGCACGTACCTGCACAGCTCTCGAACCAATCCGTCCAAGATGAAGAAACTGCCGCCGGTGCTCGAGGGCCAGTCGTTCCCGCAGAAGGAATCCACCAAGAAAGGCGTGACGTCGGTGGCGTACGACGTTACCAAGGCGGTGCTGGCGAACATCGCAACGCTGAATCTGGACTATCTGATCGCCATCGGCGGCGACGACACGCTGAGCTACGCCGCGGAACTGGATCGCCAGGGTTTCAACGTGGTGGCCGTTCCCAAGACCATGGACAACGACGTGCAGAATACCGAGTACTGCATCGGCTTTTCCACCGCCATCACGCGCGCCATGGACGCCATCGAGCGGCAGCGGACCACCGTGGGATCGCACGAGCGCATTGGAATCTTCCGCGTCTTCGGCCGCGACGCCGGGTACACGGCGCTCTACACGGCCTATGTGACCTCCGTGCGGTGCTGCATTCCGGAATACAAGGTGAGCCTTCCCAAGCTGATCGACCTGCTGGTCACCGACAAGAAGAACAACCCCAGCAACTATTCGCTGGCGGTGCTTTCGGAAGGCGCCGAGTGGGAAGGCTACACGGTGAAGGAATACGGCGAGCCGGACGCGTTCGGGCATCGCAAGAAGATGAGCGTGGCCGAAGACCTCAGCAATGAGATCAAAGCCGCCACCGGCGATGAGACCATCGTGAGCGACCTGACCTACGATCTGCGCTCCGGCAGCGCCGACTTTGTGGACCGCATGGTGGCAAACACCTTCGCCGGCATGGCCATGGACGCCATCGAGGAAGGCAAGCACGGCATGATGTGCGCCATTAACAACGGCTGCTACTCCATAGTGCCGATTCCGGATCCCAAGCTGGGGCCGCGCCGCGTGGAAGTAGCCACCATGTACAACACCGAACGGTACCGCCCCACTTACACGCAGAAGCTCGGGCTGCCGATCTTCCTCACGCGGACCTGAGATCCGAGCCGCGACCGTAAGGGAGCGGTCTGTGAGGAATGCGAGAGGCCTTTATGAAAGGGTGTACTAAGGCTTGGACTGGAAACACCTCTTCGGCAATCCCGGGCGCGCGCAACTCACCGCGGAGCTGCGCGCGCGCATCCAATCTTCTTTCGACCAGGCGGCGGGCGACGAGGAACACTTTCCTTCCACCATCGATCCGCGTATTTACCACGTCAAACTGATCCGCGAACACCTGGGAGCGCTGGCCGGCAAGCGCGTGCTCGACGTGGGATGCGGCAAGGGCCGCTTTGCGCGCGTGTTCCGTGAGCGGGAGCCCGAAGCGGAAATGTGGGGCCTGGATATCTCCGAGGCTATGTTGAAGTGCGTGCCGGAAGGCATCCGCACGCGGGCCGGGTCGATGACCGAGCTGCCCTTCGAAGACGCGTTCTTCGATGGCGCGTACGCCACCGAGTCGCTCGAGCACGCAGTGGAAATCGAGAAGGCCGTGAGCGAGATCTGCCGCGTGGTGAAGCCGGGCGGCCGCATCGCGATCATCGATAAGAACGCCGCGCAATGGGGCAAGTTGAAAACGCCGGAGTGGGAGAGATGGTTCACGCGCCGCGAGCTGGAACGGCTGCTGCGGCGCCACTGCCGCAAGGTTTCGAGCCGGTTGATTTCCTATTGGGAAGACGTGGCGCCGGACGGCCTGTTCGTGGCGTGGCTGGCGGAAAAGTAAAAGTGGGACAGACCATCGCCTTTTGTGGTCTGTCTTGCTTCGCCAAACTACCACACCTTCACCACGCCGCACCCGCCAACCAACCCGCGGGCTATACTGAAGGAGCAGGCACACTCCCATGAGCGACGCGAGCAAGCCGGACCGCATCGAAGGCATCGAACGAATCCTGCAGCAGGTTGCCGCCGCGCAGCAACGCAGCCAGGAACGCCACGAAGCGCTGGCCGAGACTGTCGAACTCCTCACCCGCGACGTACAACAAGACGCCGAAAACATCCGGAAAGACGCCGAAAACATCCGGGCCCTTGCGCGCAACTCTCAAATCCTGCACGACTCAATCAAGGGCCTCCAAACCATCGCCGAAGCCCACGAGAACCGAATTGACCGCCTCGAAGGCCAGTAACCCGATCGCCAGTTCTATGATTCGCCATCTGCTTGTTCTCACCCTGGCCGCGTTGCCGCTGGCCGCGCAGGGTTCTTCCGATCTCGATCGGAAACTCACCGATAAGATTGCGGCTGCGCTCAAAGAGAGCACGGCGCCCAGTGCATCCGTCGCGGTAGTGCTGGATGGAAAACTGGTGTTCGCCAAGGCATTCGGAAAGGCCGGCATCAATCCGGACCGCCCGGCCACCACCGAGACCCGTTATGCCGTGGGTTCCATCAGCAAGCAGTTCACGGCCGCGGCCCTGCTGCTGCTTCAGGAACAGGGGAAGCTGTCGCTTGACGACAAGGTCTCGCGCTACTTTCCGAATTTGACGCGCGCCGATGAGGTCACCATCCGGCAACTGCTCTCGCACACTTCCGGGTATGAAGACTACGCGCCGCAGGACTATTTGATTCCGGATTGGACCAGGCCGACCACGCCCATGGCGGTGGTGGAGGGTTGGGCCAGAAAGCCGCTGAATTTCGACCCGGGCACGAAGTGGCAGTACAGCAACACCAACTACGTGCTGGCGGGTGAGATTTTCGAGAAAGCCTCGGGGCAGCCGCTCCTGGAGTTTCTGAAGGAGAAGATTTTCCAGCCGCTGGGGATGGCCTCGGCCGCCGATTGGGGAATCGCCATGCCCACCGACGCCGCGGCGTACACGCGGTTTGCCGGCGGTCCGCCGCGCCCCGTGGGCCGGGAAGCGGTGGGATGGTATTTCGCCGCGGGCGAGCTTTCCATGACGCCCTCCGACCTGGCCAAGTGGGATATTTCGTTCCTGAAGAAGCAAATCCTCTCGCCGCGATCGTACGAAGAATTCAGTCGCGAAGTGAAGCTCAAAAACGGCGACGCCACGCATTATGCGTTGGGCCTGGATATCGGAGAGTTCAACCACATTCCGACCATCGCGCACAGCGGAGAAGTTTCCGGATTCCTGGCTTCGAACACGCTGTATCCCACGCGCAACGCCGCCATCGTGGTGCTGACGAATGAGGACGGCGTGAGCCTGATCGGCCCGGTGACTACGCAGGTAGCCACCATCCTGTTTGTGGCGGAGCAGCCGGCCGCCGTGGAAAAGGATACGCAGCAGGTGCGATCCATACTGGAGGGATTGCGGCGAGGCAAAATCGACCGGGCGCTGTTCACGTCGAACGCCAACACCTATTTCACGGCGCAGGCGCTGAGCGACAGCAGGAAATCGCTGGGAGAGATTGGCAAGCTGGAATCGGTGACGCGCTCCAGCGAAAGTTCGCGCGGCGGCATGACCCACCGCAACTACCGCGCGGTATTCCAGAAGAAGACCGTCACGCTGAACATCTACGTGATGCCCGGCGGCAAGTTCGAGCAGTTCATGGTGGTGGAATAGGTCGGGGCCAATGTGCTGTCCTTGAGATGACTGGCCGCTATGGGGCAGCCAATCCTGGCCGCCGTGGTTCGATGATCGCGCCGTCAAACAAACTCATCCTGCGTGCTCTCTTTCTGAGCGCGCTGTGGGCCGCTGTGAGCCTGGCGCAAACATCGCAGGTGAGCGCCGCCCTGGATGGTTCCGTCAGTGATTCCTCCGGTGCGCGCGCGCCGCACGTTATGGTCACGGTCCGGAACGCCGGCACCAACCAGAGGCGACAGGTTCCGGCCAATGCGGAAGGCGCCTTTCATGTGGCGGAACTGAGCCCCGGCACGTACGAAGTGTCGGTGTCGGAAACTGGTTTCGCCGCTTACACACACACCGGATTGGTGCTCGCGCTGGGCTCCACCACGCACCTGCATATCGTGCTGCAGCCGGCCGGCCTGGCCACTCAGATCACCGTCTCGGCGCAGCCCCCGGCTATCGATCCCGCGCAAACGTCGGTCAGCTCGGCAGTCGATACCGAACGCATCGAGGAATTGCCGGTAGAGAGCCGGAACTACCTGAACTTCGCTCTCCTCGCGCCCGGCGTCGCCAGCTCGGCGCAACAACCGAACAAGCAATCGCTGGCTCCCCTGCCGGACAGCGGATTCACCTTTGGCGGTCTGCGCGGCCGCAGCAACAACATCACCATCGATGGGTTGGATAACAACGACGAATACGTCGGATCCAGCCGCACGGAGCTGTCGCTCGAAACCGTGCTTGAGTTCCAGGTGGTCAACGCGGGCCTCTCGGCGGAAACCGGCGGAGCCTCGGGCGGTTCCATCAACGTAGTGACCCGCGGCGGCGCCAACCACCTTCACGGCGACGCCTTCCTTTTCGTGCAGAACGGCGCGCTCGATGCGCGCAATCCGTTTGAAACCGAACACGCCGGGCCGAGCCTCCATCGTTACCGGTTGGGTGTCGCGGTCGGCGGTCCTATCGTGAAGGACCGCACGTTTTACTACGCCGCGCTGGAGCAGGAACACAGCCGGGGGCTGGACGACTCCTTTCTGAGCCCGTCACTGGTTAGTGCGGTCAATCGCATCCTCGCATCCTCGGCTCTATCCCGCCTCGCCACACACGCTCTTACCGGCAATTACTTTCCGGTTTCGCGGGCCGAGACGGAAGCTTCCGCCAAGATCAGCCA
>JBEKQS010000300.1:0-5683 GCA_049519475.1 Bryobacteraceae bacterium
TTCTTTTCCAGGCGCCAGCGCGCGATGTACTGGACGTTGTCGGCCTTGTACTCGTCGTGCGTGTAGTCCATGGTCCGGGTGGTGAAGTAGCCCACGCGGTTATCGAACAGCCGCGGCATCATGGGCTTTTCCGGCAACCGTACCATGCTGTGGTGCAGCACCACGGTGGCGCTAGAGCCGCGCATGGTGCCGCCGCCCAGCCCGCCTCCGCGGCCTCCGCCGGCGGCCGCGCCGCGTCCACCGGTGTTGGTGTATGTCATGGTCACTTCGGCTTCCACGTTCTCGCTGAACGGCGTTACGTGCTCGATAAACGAGCGCGTGGCATCCACACCCGCGGCGCCCAGGTGCTGGCGCGCGCTGAATTCCGCCACATCGGAAGTGAACAGCCGCGTCACGTCGATCACCGGAGCTCCATCCTTGGCGAACGCCGCCACCGGGAAAGCCATGATGATGGCCTCATTGTTGGCATTCTTCACCGCCATCGCGATGGGCGACTTGGGGTCAGCCGTGACGCCGTAGTTCACGTCCAGCAGCAGCACGCGGTTGCCCTTCAGTTCCCAGCGGACCACCATCTCGGCCAACTGCCCGCCGCCGTAGCCCACACCGATGGCGGTCTTGGAGATCTGCGAATTCCAAAGGAAGTCCTTGCCCAGCTCGCTCTTGGGAATTTCGTAGTAAAAGATTTCTTTTTTCTGGTGAACGGTGAAGATCCCCTTGGTGCTCTTGGTGTCTTTGGTGATTACGGTGTCATAGGGTTGCGGGTCGGCGTTGGCGGCGGCCGCTCCGCCCCGGCCGCCGCGACCCGCGCCGGCCGCCGGCGTCTGTTGCGGCGTATCGGGCGGCGTATCCTGCGCGTACAGCCCAACGGCCGCGCACAGACCCACTAGAACGACAAAAACTCTTCGTTTCATCTTTTCTCCTTGCCGGAAGTGACGACTATCTTAGTGGATGGCGCAAGTACCAGGCGGTGGGTTACCCGGGTGGGACGCACCAGGAGGCTTGTCGAACACCGGCGGCAAGACCGCCGGCGCTACCAGTTGGTCTCGGCGGCGCCTGAAAAAGTGTAGAAACTCCAGCGACCGGCCAGGAGGCCGGTCCCACTGGGCAAGGTCACCCCAGCCGCCGGTGGTCCTTCAGGATGCAGCGGTCCATGACCACCGCGAGGCCCGCCGCTTCCGCCCGCCGCGCCGCGTCTTCGTGCACGACGCCCTCTTGCATCCAGATCACTTTGGCGCCCTTGCGGATGGCCGCTTCCACGATCGCGGGCACGAATTCCGGACGGCGGAAAATGTCCACGATGTCCACCGCCTCGGGAACGGCTTCCAGATCCGGGTAGCACCGCTCGCCAAGCAATTCGGTTTCCGCCGGATTCACCGGAATGATGCGGTACCCGGCCTTCTGCAGATACTCCGCCACGCCATAGCTCGGCCGGTAGCGCTTCGGCGACAACCCCACCACCGCGATGGTCCGCGCAGTCTTCAGAATGTCGGCAATTTGTTTCATGGTTAATTTGCGCCGGCCTTTTCGACGTGGTCGATCACAAAGATCTCAACCGGAGCTCTTGCCGGCACCAACTTCAGGCCGAGCTCATCCGGAAGGGCATTCGCGGTGGCCTGGAACATGCGTTCGCGCGTTGCGATCGGATCGGCGGTCTGTTCGCCCGGCGCGGCCTCCTGTGCGATCTTCGAGATGTCCAGGTCGATATCAAACTGCCCGGTGAGTCCGGTCTTATCAATCACCGGCTGGTCGGAACTAAGACGCGTGAGATACGTGGCCAGCGAGGCCAGGTTTTTCAGACGCATGTGATCGGTTTTGCCCGGCCCCGAATCGCCGCCCGGCTTCAATACGTGGAACTTCGGACCACCTTTCCCGACCACCAGGTCATATCCGGCGAGTTCCTTCTTCTGGTGGTGGAATCGAAGCTGGAATCGGTCAGCCAGTAGAGCTTGAAGCATCAGCAGGAGTTGGTCCCTGCCGGCGCCATCCGTTGACTTCGCGTCCACATCGAAGCCCGCGGAGTCTGCCCATCCCGGACCTCCCGAGATCTGATAGTTTTCGAGCGCATAGGCCCCTCGAATGAGTTGCTTCAGCGTGGCGTTACGGGCGGTAAGCAATCCCGGCTTGGTATTTATGGGAGGGGCAGCCAGGCGGCCGCCCCGCGGCGCGGACGGGCTGGCAGCCTTGATTGACGCAACCTCAAACCGCGGCAAGGCCGGCGAGCCGGCTGGCGTTTGCGCCAAACCGGCCAAGCTCGCCGTTCCAACAATTGCCAACCATGGAATATGCCGACGACGGATCATTTCATTCGCTGGCCCGCTGATGCGGTTCTTTGCGCGCCAATGCTACCGCCCGCTTCAACTTGGCCACTTCCTCCATGGTCAGATGGCGGAACTCGCCCGGCTTCAATGGCCCCAGGTCGATGGGTCCAATCTTCACCCGCCGCAACTTCTCGACCAGGCGGCCGAAATGTTTGAACATCAGGCGGATCTGGTTGTTGCGGCCTTCCACCAGGCGCACCTCGTACCACGGGTTCTCCGCGTCGCGGACCAGTTTCAGCCCCGCCGGCATGGTGCGCCGCCCGGAGAGCGGAACGCCGTCGCGGAATTTCTGCTCCTGTTCCTTGGTCAGCGGGCCGTTCGATTTCACCACGTAGGTCTTCGGCAAGTGCGTCGCCGCGGACATGATGGCGTTCGCCAGATCCCCGTCGTTGGTCAGCAGCAGCAATCCTTCGCTGTGATAATCCAGCCGCCCCACCGGATACACCCGCTCCTTCAAGCCGTGCAGCAGGTCCATGACCGTCGCCCGGCCTTCCGGGTCGCTCACCGTGGTGACCGTGTTGTTGGGCTTGCACAGCGCCACGTAGACCTGCCGCTTGGGCGCGTGAATCAGCTTGCCGTCCACTTTGATATGGTCGCGCTCGATATCGGCTTTCGACCCCAGCTCCGTGATCACCGTCCCGTTGACCGCCACGCGGCCTTCGGCCATGATCTTTTCCGCCTGCCGCCGCGACGCTACGCCCGCCTGCGACAGAATCTTTTGCAGCCGCTCTTCGGCCATCAGCTCTCCTGGCTTTCCGCTTCCACGCTTTGCGCCTCTACGCCGGGTTCCGCCGGAACCTCCAATTCCAGTTGGGCCTGCTCCGCGTTCGCCGCTTCGGGCTCGCTTTCCGCAAACGCCATGCGCCCCAGTTCCTCGAACTCTTTGAGCGAGGGCAGCTCAGCCAGATCCTTCAGCCCGAACTGGATCAGAAACTCCTTCGTGGTCTTGTACAGAATCGGTTTGCCGATCACGTTCTTGCGGCCCGCCTCGGCAATCAGCTTGCGGTCGAGCAGCGTCTTGATCACGCCTCCGCCCTGCACGCCGCGGATTTCCAGGATCTCGGGCGTGGTCACCGGCTGCTTGTAGGCGATCACCGCCAGTGTCTCAAGCGCGGGCAACGAGAGCTTCAGCGGCGGCTTCAGGCTCTTCACGAAGTTCCGGACCGCCTCGTGGTGCTCCGCCTTGGTCGCCAGCTTGTACCCGCCCGCCACTTCGCGGATCGCCAGACCGTGCTCGGGCTTCTCGAACTCCGCCATCAGCAGGGCCATCCGCTCGCGAATGCGCTCCACGGGCTGGTTGAGCGCCAACGCCATCTGCGCCGCCGTCAGCGGCTCTTCCGCCACATAGACGATCGCCTCCAGCACCGCCTGCAATGGCGCATCTTCGAGCGATACCTCGGGCGCCGCGTCTCCGCCGGGCTGGTCCGCCGCCATCAACTCTTCCATTGAGACCGCTTGCGGGGCTTCCATCGAGAGGGCCGGCGGCGCTTCGGTTTCCGGGGCTGCGGTTTCCGGCTCCGCTACGGGTTGTGGTTGTTCCGTTTCTTCCATGCCGATTTCGTTAGATGTAGTCGTTTTCGATAGCCGCCGTGGGCAGCCCGGACGCGAATACCGCGTCGAAATTCTGGTGCCGCTCGAGTGCGATTTCGCCGAACTGATCTTCCTGCGCCACTACTACCGCCTGCATCCGCACCATCTCCAGTACCGCCAGAAACAGCGCGATCATGGCCCGGCGCGTCCGCTGCCGCTCGAATACCCGCAGAATATAGACCGGCTGGTTCGCGCCGGCTTCCAGAAAGCATTCCCTCAGGTACCGGATCATGTCCGACACCGTCACGTCCGCCGCTTCCACTTCGTAGGTCGGGCGGTTCTTGGCCCTCTCCAGGATTGCGCTCAACGCTTTTACCAGGTCGAAGACCCCCGCCGCCAGGCCCGGATTGTCGTCTTCCGAGACGAATGCCTTCATCTGCGGGTTCGACCAGACGTTCTCTTCAATCATGCGTTTCTGCTGCAGCATCTCCGCGGCGTTCTTGAACCGCTCGTGCTCCAGCAACCGCTCCACCAGTTCCTGCCGCGGATCTTCGCCGGTATCGGCCTCTTCGCCCAGCGCCGGATCGCGTGGCAGCAGCATCTTCGATTTAATGTGAATCAGCGTGGCCGCCATGTAGACGAATTCCGCACCCAGGTCGATATCCATCTCCCGCGCCTTGTCCAGGTACCCCAAATATTGCGCCGTGATGGTCGCGATGGGAATGTCTTTAATGTCGATCTGCTGCTTACGGATCAGGTCCAACAACAGATCGAGCGGCCCGTCATACTGCTCCAGATGGAAATTGAGTGGCGAAGACACCGCCTCCACGATAGCATGAGCCTCCGGACTCACATGGGGATCGATCAGTATCCAGCAAGATCGCGAGGAGGCCGACGAGGGCGTCGGCCGCGGACCAGGGGGTCCGCCCTCCTGACCTCGCTGAGGCCTAACATGCGTCGTTTCAATTGTGTTAAACCCAGGAGAAGGACTCTGACGAAGCGGGTGATGGGACTGCGAACACTGTGTCTGGCTCTGGCGCTTTTGGGCCGCGCCGCAATGGCGTCTCCGGAGGGTGCGGTTATCAGTGTGTCGGTGGTCGATTCCTCCGGCCACCCGGTCGCCGGCGTCGAACTCCAGTTGCGTCTCGGTCATGATCTGGTCTCACACACCCAGACCGATCTCCAAGGCCATGCCACATTCTCCGCTCTTCAGCCGGGACGCTATGAAATCTCGGCCGTCAAAGGCAATTTCGAGACCGCCCGCAAGCCCGATCTCGATGTCGCCCCCAACGCCCCGGTCTCGCTCGAACTGACCCTCGTCCCCACCATCACGCACCGCGAAACCGTCGAAGTCCAAAGCTCCGCCTCTCCCGTCGAACAGGTGGCCGCCACGCCAGCCACCCTCACCGCCGTTGCCGCCAAGGATCTGCCCAGCCAGCCCGCCACCGTTTCCGACGCCCTCCCCATGATTCCGGGAGTGGTCCGCGAACCGGGCGGGGGCCTGATGATTTCCTCCGCCGCCGAACACCGCAGCGCCATGATCGTCAACTCCGCCGACGTCACCGACCCCGCCACCGGCCAGTTCGGGCTCACCGTCCCCATCGACAGCGTCGAAACCATCAGCGTCTACCAGACCCCATACCTGGCCGAGTACGGGCGCTTTACCGCCGGCCTGGTTTCCGTGGAAACCCGCCGCGGCGGCGAAAAATGGAAGTGGGAATTGAACGATCCGCTCCCCGAATTCTTCATCCGCAGTTGGCGCCTGCGAGGTCTCCGCGACGCGACCCCCCGCTTCAATTTCGAAGGCCCGCTCATCGCCGGCAAACTCTATTTCT
>JBEKQS010000301.1:0-5917 GCA_049519475.1 Bryobacteraceae bacterium
CACCCGTCAAGCACCATAAACAAGCCGTCCCATTTTCGTTGCTCCAATGGGTTATTCCATGTGCGAACCGAGAGCACGTCCCAGATCAACTGGATACCGTACATCATCCAGTACGAGACTTCGGACGTGTGGAGCGCCGGCGCAAGGAACCAGTTCCACAGGTTCTTTAATACGAACGTTGTATAAAACCCAGTCACAAAAACGACAAGCGCAAGCGGAAGTCTTTTCTTCATGTTCGTAGAGGGCGGCCATGTCAAGCGGCAGGCACCCGATAAAGCGTAACACGGTGCCTATCCGTTGACCCGCCGCCGTTCCGCGTTAAGCTGGTAACACATGCCGAACCGGCCGCTGGTTTCCGGGGATCTGGCAGCCCGAAGAGGCGCAGTACGAAGCGGGGCTCCGCCCGCGGCGCCTGGCCGAATTCACCGGACAGAATAAGCTGAAAGAGAACCTGTCAATTGCCATCGAGGCGGCAGTAAAGCGCGGCGAGGCCATGGACCACGTGCTGCTCTACGGGCCGCCGGGGCTGGGAAAAACCACGCTCGCGACCATCATCGCGGAAGAGTTGAAGGTGCAGATCACCACCACCAGCGGGCCGGTGTTGCAGAAGAAGCTGGACCTGACCGGCATCCTCAGCAACATCCGGCTGCACCAGGTTTTTTTCATCGACGAAGTCCACCGGCTGCTGCCGGACGTGGAAGAAATGCTCTACTCGGCGCTGGAAGATTTCCGCGTGGACATCCTGGTGGGCGTGGGACCGGGCGCACGGACGCACTCGCTGCCCATGCCGAAGTTCACGGCCATCGGAGCCACCACGCGGCAGGGGCTCGTCAGCGCGCCGCTGCGCGGGCGGTTCGGGCTGGTGCTGCGGCTCGACCCGTACGCCGTCGAGGATCTGAAAGCCATCGTCAAACGCTCGGCCCATCTGCTGGACGTGCAGATTGAGGATAGCGCGGCGGAAGAACTGGCGCGCCGCTGCCGGGGCACGCCGCGCATCGCCAACCGGCTGCTGCGCCGCGTGCGGGACTACGCGCAGGTGCGCGCCGACGGGCACATCACCATGCCGGTGGCGCAAACGGCGCTCAACCTGCTGGACGTGGACCGCTACGGCCTGGATGAAATCGACCAGAAGATCATGCTGACGGTGCTCGAGAAATACCATGGCGGCCCGGTGGGAGTGAATACCATCGCGGCATCCATTTCCGAGGAAGCCGACACCATCGAGGAAGTCTACGAGCCGTACTTAATCCAGCTCGGATTTCTGAACCGCACCCCGCGCGGGCGCACGGCGACGGAGCAAGCCTTCGAATACTTCAAGGTGCCGCGGCGAATGGGAACGGATGCGCAGCCGGGGCTGTTTTGAGTGAAGACCGCTTATTTGGGACTGGGGTCGAACGTGGGGAATCGGGAAGAGCACCTGCGGGCGGCCATCGAGAGACTGCGGGCGGTGGTGAACGTGCTCCGCGTTTCGCCGGTCTATGAGACGGACCCGCTGGAGTTCACCGAGCAGCGGCGCTTCCTGAACCTGGTGGTGGAAGCGGAGACGGAATTGTTTCCGATGCAGTTGCTGACGCGCACCGCGCGCGTGGAACGCGAGTTGGGGCGCGTGCGGACGGTCGCGAACGGGCCGCGCACCATCGATATTGACATCCTGCTCTATGGCAAGGCGGTGGTGCGCAGCGGACGGCTGGAGATTCCGCATCCACGAATGGCGGAGCGGCGGTTTGTGCTGGCGCCGCTGGCGGACCTGGCGCCGGAATTGCGCCATCCGGTAAGCCGGCGGACGGTGCGCGAAATGCTGGACGCGGCGCCGGAGCAGATGGTCCGCCTGGATCCACAAGCGACAAAGAAGGTAGCGGGCTGATGGACGAGCCGGGTCTCTACGCACACTTGAAGCGGTATTGGGGCTACGATTCCTTCCGGCCGATGCAGGAGCGCATCATCCAGAGCCTGATGAGCGGCAGCGATGTAGCGGTAGTGATGCCGACGGGCGGTGGGAAATCGCTCTGCTACCAGTTGCCGGCGCTGGCCATGGGCCAGACGGTGGTGGTGATCTCGCCGCTGATCGCGCTGATGCAGGACCAGGTGGCGCAACTGGCGGACATGGGAATTCCAGCGGCGCTACTGAACAGCTCGCAAGCGGCCGACGAGCAGCGCACGGTGATGCGCGCGGCGCAACAGGGCGCTTACCGATTGCTGTATCTTTCCCCGGAACGGCTGGCGCGGCAGGATACGGTGGCGTGGCTGCAGAAGGTGCCGCTGGCGTTTTTCGCCATCGACGAAGCGCACTGCATTTCGGAGTGGGGGCACGAGTTCCGGCCGGATTACCGGCAGTTGAGCTCGCTGCGGGCGAATTTTCCGGACAAGCCGATCGCGGCGTTCACGGCGAGCGCCACCAAGCGCGTGCGGCAGGACATTCTGGACCAACTGCGGCTGCGCGAGCCGCATAAATACATCGCCAGCTTTCACCGCGCGAACCTGCGGTACGTAGCGCACCAGTGCGATAGCAAATCTCACGCACGTCTGCTGGTGGCGGCGCTCAAAGCCTACCCGGGGGAAAGCGTGATTGTGTACGCGCCGACCATCAAGGAGGTGGAGCAGACGGTGGATTATCTGGCGGATCGCAAGATCGCGGCCGTCCCCTACCACGGGAAGATGGAAACGGGCGAGCGGCGGCGCAACCAGGAACGATGGATGAACGACGAAGTGCGGGTGCTGGTGGGGACCATCGCTTTCGGGCTGGGGATCAACAAGGCGGCTGTGCGGGCGGTGATCCACCTGTCGCTGCCGAAATCCATCGAGCAGTATTACCAGGAAGCGGGCCGCGCCGGCCGCGACGGGTTGCCCGCCGATTGCGTGATGTTGTGGCAGCCGAAAGACGCCGGGCTGCTGGTCTATTTCATCGACCAGTTGCAGGACCCGAACGAAAAGCAGCGGGCCTGGCAGCGGTATCACACGGTGCGGGCTTTCGCGGAAAGCGCGCGCTGCCGGCATCTGCAGATCTGCACGCACTTCGGGCAGACGCCCAAGTGGGAGCGATGCGAGATGTGCGACGTGTGCGGAAACTCACCGGAGTGGCTGGTAGCGGCGCCGTCGGAAGAACTGGCGGTGAAGAAGAAAAAGAAGCCCAAGGCCCGCGGGGCAACCACCCCGGCCCGCGAGGAAGTCCCGCGCGTGGAGCGAACGCCGTCCGCGCCGCCGGCGCCGGCAAGACGGGCGCCCCCTCAGCCCGCGGCGGAAGCTCCGCTCGCGACGCCCGCAGCGGACTTGATGGAGCTATTCAAAGAGTGGCGGCGGCGAACGGCGGAACGGGCGCAAGTGCCGGCCTACATTGTGCTCAGCGATGCGGCGCTGGCGGACCTGTGCCGCAAGCAGCCGTCGAACTTGCGGGAACTCCTGGGAGTGACGGGGATCGGCGAGCGCAAGGCGGAGCAATACGGCAGGGAAATCTTCGCCACGTTGGAGGCCTACCGCAAAGGCGCGCGCGCGGAAGCGCGGGAAACCGCGCAAGTCTCGCCGGCGGACGAGACCATACGGATGCTGGCGGAAGGCCGCAGCTTCGAGGAGATTGCGAAGGCGCGGGGGCGGCAGATGGCGACGGTGGTCAACATGGTGGCGGACCTGGTGGAAAAGGGGCGGCTGGATTACCGGGTGGAGTGGGTGGGAGAAGAGAGCCACCGGCGCATCGAGGAAGTGGTGCGGCGGCTGGGGGCGCAATGGCTGAAGCCGCTGCGGGAGGCTCTGCCGGCGGAGATCACTTACGAACAAATCCGGCTGGTGGTGGCTTACGTGCGGAGCTTACGTGCGGAGGTCGGCTGAGGGCGCCGGTCAGATAAACATCTCTTCGTCCTGGGTGGCGGAATCCACGGAGGATTTGCGGCCTTTGACGAGTGAGGAAACGGCGGCGGAGATGCCGGCCGCCAGGCCGTTGACTTCGCGCACGGGGCGCATGGCGGCACGCTTCACGGCGTCGCCGGCCTGGCCGATTTGTTCCACCGTGTTGTCGACGGTTTGATCGATCTGTTCGAGGCGATTGTGGGCTCTACCGGTGGCATCCTCGATCACCTCGCCGATGCGTTCGATCTGTTCGCGGCCGCTCCGCGCGATGCCGGCCACTTCGCTGGAGACTTGGGCAATGCGCGGGCGGGTATCCTCGATGATCTGGCCGGCGGTGTCCATGATGCCGCGAGCGCTGTCCACTGCCAAGCCGATCTTTTCGGATGCGGCGCGGATCTCATCGGATGCGGCGCCGATCTGGTCCATGGCCAGACCGGCTTTTTCGATCATGGGTGGAATCTGGTCGATGACCGGAGCGGCGCTATCGAGGACCGGACCGATACGATCGACGACGGGACCGATTTTATCGACCACCGGGCCGATCTTGGCGACGACCGGCTCGATGATGCCGGCCAGCTCATCCACCCTCCGCTGCATCCGCCGCATGGCGCCGTAGAAGGCGAACGCAACTCCGGTGACCAGAAGGGCCGCCAGACAAGCCAGCCCCACGGCCACGGTCACGACAATTCGAAAGACGTCATCGGACATGCGAGAGTCTTGTCCCTGCGTTCAGTTAGCGGGTGAAGCCTTCGGAAGGCGGCGCGCCGACGGTGTCGCGATAGGCCTGGCGTCCGGCTTCCACGGCATCGGAGATGCTGTCCTTCTGGCGGCCGAGGGCGTCCTTGCCCTTTTCCACCCAGTCGGCGGCGGTTTGCTTGATGTCGGAGCCGCGCTGTTTGATAAAGTCCGTGCCTTCGCCGGCCTTGTCTTTGATGATCTGGCGAGTTTCCGAACCGGACTTCGGCGCAAACAACATTCCGAGGCCCACACCCACGCCGAGTCCTAATAGAAAGCTGGAAAGTCCGTTTTTGTCCATTGCTGCCTCCAATTCGTGCGGCGTTTCACTTTAAGAAAAAAGCCGTCGCGTTCAACCAATTTTCAGTATACTCCGGCATGAGATGGAAGAACGGAAACCGCGCCGCCTGGATGCGGACGCATTGTGGGAATACGCACTGAAATCGCTGGGGGCGCGCGCCCACTCCATTGGCGAACTGCGGGAGAAACTGCGCCGCCGCGCCGAACGGGCGGGCGACATCGACGGCGTGCTGGCGCGGTTGAAGGAGCACCAGTACCTGGACGACCGGCGCTACGCCGAGAGCTTTGCGTCCGCGCGACTGGCGAACGAAAAACTGGGCCGGACGCGGGTGATCCGGGAATTGCGGGCGCGGCGCGTGGCGCCGGCCGTGGCGGAGCGCATGGTGGAAAAAGTCTACCAGGGAGTGGAAGAAGAGAGGCTGATCGAGGAATGGATCCGGCGCAAGTACCGGATGGCGGCGCGCGAGGGACTGTTTCAGGATCGGAAGGATCTGGCGGCGGCGTATCGGCGGTTGGCGCGGGCCGGCTTTCGCACGGGCGAGATTCTGAAGGTGCTCAAGCGGTTTGCCAAAGACCCGGAGTTGCTGGACGGATTCGAACCGCCCGAAGAGGCGACGGAAGAATAATGCGGACGGGGCCGTTGCGTGGCGCACGCACTCGTGCGTGCAGTGTCGAAACTTATCTCGACACTTTGGCCTGGAACGGACGCGTCGAGAAGGGGCGTCGTCAGGAGTGCCGACGCGGCACGCACGAGTGCGTGCGCCACATCGTCAGTGCTAGTTCGCCGTCGGGGTTTTCTCGACGTGATCGATCACCAGAATGTCCAGCGGGGCTTTGCGTGGTTCCAGCTTGAGGCCGACGGCTTCGAGCGAGCCGAAAATCGAAATGGTGGGATCCATGCCCGGGATGTCGGGGATCTGCCTGGGATCTGTGCCCGATGATCTCACCAGGTTTCGCAGTTCATCGATCGAGTATTCGAGCGTGAGGTCATACTTGGCAGTCAGGTTGGTCATGTCGATCACCGGGCGGTCCACAAAGCGCGAGA
>JBEKQS010000302.1:0-5666 GCA_049519475.1 Bryobacteraceae bacterium
AAGACATTGCTCACATTGACGGAGGGTATCGCCCTCGCGTCGAAATCAATGTCCTGAACGCTGCTTATCGTTGGCCGGTTTTCAGGTGATCATGTATGGCCGGTTTTGGGTGTTCACCGAGGCAACGAATTCTATCGGTAGTGCCCGCCACGAAGCTTTGATCTGCTCCGCACCGGGGCTTATATATGCGGGCACCACCGATAGAATGCTCTTCGTTATCGGTGCCCTCGCGGGCAATGTCCGCAAGGGCAGTGGGCTTTGTGCCGCAAGTGCCGAAGCCGGTTAAGCGATGTCCGGGGCCAAGTTTCCCCACTTTTCAACCAGCACTATGCGAGAAGCCCACGGCCCCTGTCTGCCGCAGATCAGCACCAGTCACCGGGTACGTTGGGATTCCGCGCCAATCAACTGCCAGTGCATACCTCCATCTATCGTTTTATACATGCCGCTATTCTCCGTCCCGGCGTACACGATATCGGAGTGAGCAGGGTCGATGGCCAATGACTGGACGATCGCGGGAGATGCAATCCCGGAGTCAGCCGCAGTCCAAGTCAGGCCGCCGTCAGTGCTTTTTACAATGCCCCTGCCGCCCGCATAGATGGTGCCGGGTCGGCCCGGATCGGGCGCCAGAGCCCGGGCTTGAAAGATCGCGGACACCTTGGTCCATGTCTGTCCCGCGTCCGTGCTGCGGTACAACCCGGTGGCGATGCCGGCAAACAACGTGTCCGGATTGGCCCGATCGATTAACAGCGACACGACATTGAGGTTGCCAAACCCGGTATTGATGGGTGTCCAGTTCTGCCCGCCATCCATGCTCTTGAATACCCCGGAACCGGAAACGCCTGCGTAGATGATCTCGGGGCGGGATGGATGAATGGCGATCGCGCTCGGGATTTTCGCCAGCGGCGCAGCGAGCGCCGTCCACGTCTGGCCGGAGTCCGAACTCTTGAAGATTTTCTGGGGTCCGGCGGCATATACCACCGCCTGGTTCGATGGATCTATAGCGATGGCGTCGTATGCGGATCCATGAACGCGACTCCAGCTTTCTCCTGCATCGGTACTGATCAGGAGGCCATTTGCATAGTCGCCGGCGTAGATTGTCGGGTTGGGTCCCCGCGCAATCGCCAATGACTGGACGCTGCCACCGCCCTTATAGCCGGCGTTGGCGCTGATCCAGGTCACACCGCCGTCGGAAGACTTGAAAACTCCAGCCTGCGAAGTTCCTGCGTACACCACTTTAGTGTCCGAGGGGTCTACCACAATGGCATGTATTCCCATTGCATGGATGCCGGAACCCATCTCGGTCCAGGTGGCGCCCGCGTTTGTACTCTTGAAGAGGCCGAATGTGCTAGTCCCCAGGTACAGGGTCGCCGATTCGGTGGGGTCCACCGTCACGTGTCTTATTTTGGTAAACGCGGTCGGCAGGCCGGAGTTCAGGAAAGTCCAATTCCGGCCGCCATCAGCGCTCTTATAGAGTCCCCCAGTCATAAATGTTGCCGCATACAATGTAGTTGGATTCTTGGGGTCGATCGCGACCTGTTCCACCGATGGCGGAAGACCGGATCCGGCGGCGGACCAACTCTCGCCGCCATCGGCGCTCTTGAGAATTCCCTCGCCCATGGTGCCTGCATATAAAACCGGCGGATCAGTTGGATGCATTGCCAGGCTCCGGATTTGTAAGCTCGCAAGCTTTGCGCCTGCGAGTTTCCAGTTCTCGCCTGCGTCGTTGCTCTTGAAGAGGCCCTTCGCAGTTCCGGCATAAATAATGGAAGGCTTGGTGGGATGGATGACGAGAGCCAGGACCGCCGCTGCCGCCGGGAGGCCGGAATTCATTGGGGTCCAGCTCTGGCCGCCGTTAAGACTCTTGAAAACTCCGCGGCCGCAAGTGCCCGCATAGATCACCGCGGGTCTTGCCGGGGTGGCTGCGATTGACCAGGCACAATTTAGCGGGAGGGGCAGACCAGTCCAACTTTGCCCACCCGTCACGGGTTTTCGACACACCGAAACTCGTGGCGGCATAAAGTGTGGAAGAGTTTGCCGGATCAAAGGTGAGATCGTTAACCGACGCCAGGCCGCTCCAGGTCCATTGGCGGCCACCGTCGGTGCTCTTGTATACACCGCCGGCAGTGCTGGCGTAAAGAGTATTCGATGCGGCCGGAGAGATTATGACGCTGGAGACACTTCCGGCCGGGAAGGACTGGGAAAGCAGCAGTGTTCCCAGGTTGCCGATTAACAGCGCCGAGAGGATGCATGCCTGTCTCGCAAACCGTAACAGGTCGAGGCCGGCCAGCACATCCACGATTCCGCGCATCGGAACTCCCCGTGAAGTTCGCATGTGATGATTCTATAACACTGCCACGTCCGAAATTAATGCCTCAGTTCACACGTGAATGGTATATCGGAAACTTGCACGGGAGTGCTTCACGCGGGGCGTTATGTGGGGTTATCGGCAGCCCCGAGTAGTTGAAATGCGCCAGGAACACACCTGCGCAGCTACTTTTCCGCGCCGGTAACGATTTCAAAGTGCGTCACCGCGTCATCGAAACTGGTTAGCATTGCGCGCGCAGCGGGTTCCACGACCGCATTCTCGGGAGTGGCCCCCGCGAACGTACGCACCGCTACCATCGACTCGCAAAGCGTCAGCACGACAAGGTCGACCGCGCCTTCAACTGCCCGACGGAGCAAGTACGCTCCGCGATATCCTTCAATTGCGTTCAGCGCCGGAAAGACTTTCGAGGTTGCGTGTTCCACATACTCAGGGGCCCTCTCCATGGTCGAGCGCGCCTTCCACATCCGCAGGATGGTCGCGCGATCGTGGGAGGGCTCCGCGGCGCTCCTTGCCGCGGCCGCATCCGGCCTGACAGGTTTCGCGGCAGTCTCGCCGACCACCGTCATCCACTCACGCACATACCATCGCTTGACTGCGCCGCTGGTCACGTAAGGATCGGCCCTGGCGAATTTCTCCGCGACGGCCGGGGAGTCACCGCGGAACAGCAAAACGGCGCCGTCCAACGGATCCGTCAAGGCTCCGCCCAGAATCAATTCCCCGCGTTCGCTCGCCTGCCAGGCTTTTTCAAGATGCACAGCGCGAAATTCCGCGCGTCTGGCGGCGTAGTCGTCACCAACCTCGTAGAACAAGAGGTAATGCATGTTCGTTCCTTTCGCTTTGTCGATCAGATGCCTTCAACCCACCCATGCGCGTCCGGCTGGCGGCCGGTCATCACTTCAAGCAATTTTTCACGCACCGTAGCTCCCACTTTTCTTTGCTCGACCGGCGGCAGCTCAATGATTCGTTCCTGGTATCGAATGCGCCCCACATGCGAAACGACCGCTGCCGTTCCCGTGCCGAAGCACTCCCGCAGATCTCCGCTCTGGTAGGCTTTGAAAACTTCATGTATGGAAATACGATCTTCTTTTACGCGATATCCCAGGTCGCGTAGCAGAGTGATCACACTGTCCCGGGTGATTCCGGGTAAGATCGTCCCGCTCAAGGATGGAGTGACAACGTCCTCGCCGAGAACGAAGAAGACATTCATGACCCCGCACTCCTCCACGAACTGGCGTTCCACACCGTCCAGCCACAGCACCGAGTTGAATCCGGCCTCGCGCGCCTCCTGGTCCGCCAGCAGCGCCGCGGCATAATTACCGGCAGGCTTTATGTCGCCCGTCCCGCCCGGAAACGCGCGCACGTATCGTTCCGTGACAAGTACATCAACCGGCGCCGAATAATAGGCGCCGAAGGGAAAGGTGAAGATGATGAACTGGTATCGGTCAGCGGGCTTGACGCGCACCGAAGGGTCTACTGAGAACAGCATGGGCCGGATGTAGAGCGCTCCGATTTCGGCGGGAGGAATCCACGCCTGATCCACTCGAATCAATTCACGAAGCCCGTCCAAAAAGAGGGATTCCGGAACTACCGGCATGGCTAGGCGCGCCGCGGAGCGCTGCAGCCGTCGCGCATTCTCACACGGACGGAAAAGCAGCGGATTTCCGGATGGCGACTTGTGCGCCTTCATCCCCTCGAAAACCGAAATGCCATATTGGAGAGCACTGATGCTTGGCATCAGCGAAATCGGCCCGTAGGGTTGAATCGAGCCATCGCTCCAGCGGCCATCCTGAAACTCGGCGACAAACATATGGTCGCTGAACACGCTGCTGAACGGCACCGTCGAAAAGTCGACGCCCGAAAGCCTCGATTTCTCCACCTTCACCGTTCGGATGGCCGATTCCATCGCTGATCTCCTTTGCGCTGCCGCCAGCTAGGAATTACTGTAGCCGTCAGAAGCTCATGTTGCAAATGAATACTATGCATTGTTAATATGCGCCCATGGAATTTGACGATGTGCGTGCATTCGTCAGCGTCGCCGATACCGGCTCGGTGAGTTTGGCGGCGCGAAATCTGAACATCACCCAACCGGCCGTCACCCGGCGGCTCCAACGGTTGGAAGCCTCGCTCGGCACGACGCTGCTCGATCGGCGCTCGCGGCCGGTGATGTTGACTGGGGCCGGCCAGGTCGCGCTCGAAAGATGCAGGCGAGTGCTACAGGAAATTCGCGAAGTGCGTGCGGCCGCCGCCCACGGCAAGTCCCCCAGCGGCGAGCTTCGAATTGGAGTTGCCCACGCTCTCACCGAGATTACGCTGTGCGAACCGGTCGGACTGGTTCGCCGCAAGTTTCCTGAGGTCGCGCTGCGTTTGTCCTCCGGATGGAGTCGCGACCTTCTGAAGCGCGTGCGCGCGGGAGCGCTGGAAGCGGCCGTGATACTTCTGCCGGAAGGTGAGTCGTTGCCGGCGGAGGTCGCGGGAAGGGAGATGGGAAAAGAACGCCTTGTGATCGTGGCTTCGCGTGAGGACCGCTTGAAGCGCAGAAGGCTTCAGGATCTTGCCGGGGCTGTCTGGATTCTTAATCCGGAAGGCTGTGCCGCCCGAGCGACCTTACGGGCGGGGTTGGTCCGGGCCGATATCGACATGGTGGTGGCTGTCGAAACTTACAATTATGAACTTCAACTCACCCTGGTCGCCCAGAACCGCGGATTAAGCATTGTGCCTGAACGCATCCTGACCCGGAGCCGTTTACGATCGCGGGTGCAGACCGTCCGCATCGCCGGCCTAGAATTCCCGTTAACGGTCTGGATGGTGCAACGCGCGGTACAGACCGGCTTTGATCCCATAATTCTAGAGCTGGGCCGAACGCTGGTGGAAAAGCTCTAAGCCAATTGCGCGTTAACAGTGAATATCGCCCCGCTGCCGTGGACGTGACCGAGTAATGCCCGTTGGGGGCACCTCCGCACTCACTCAGCGGCCTCCGCCTCAATCGAAAGTGCCCCGGCCCGAACCTCTCAACTGTAGTCAGACTTCCCGCTCCGGGGCACTTCCGATTGAGTCATAGGGTTTACCAGGACCGATCCATTGCCATTAGAGCCCGCATGCGAATCGGCGCATCTTCCGAGTGGCGGCGATGCGCCCCGAGCCGATGGCTTGGCCCGCCGGAGAGATGGCTCAGGGCTGGATCGGAATCACTACCGGACCCGGCGGCGAGGAATTGACATTCGCCGGCGACGGAACCCCGTTGATGGAAATCGAGATGGGATACAAGCCACCCGGCAGCGAGGCAAAACTCTGCGGCACCGTGAAGTTGATCTGGAATTCTCCCACCGCTACCAGCGCGGCG
>JBEKQS010000303.1:0-5664 GCA_049519475.1 Bryobacteraceae bacterium
GGTGCTCAAGCTGGTCGGCGCGGAGGAGCACTGGGCCGCGGCCTGGCCAGTGTGGAAGCCTAGCAGCACGAGACAGAAACCAAGATTTCGCTTCATAGCTTAGCTTAACCCTCCAGTATTCCGAAAGTTTTCAGCGCCCGCCTGCAGAGCCAACCACTTCGTCGGCTTGCAGCGGGTGGGAGACGACCGCGCAATCGTAGCCCCAACCCATGCCGGGCCGGATGACCTCTGAACCAATGCAGAACTCGCCGGTCATCAAACCGGGCGCGAGGTGGTTTGCGGTCATGAGCTACTCTTCGCGCAACGCGTCCGACGGATCCAGCCCCGCCGCGCGCCGCGCCGGCAGCCACGATGCGAAGGCCGCGAACGCCAGGAAGACCGCAGCCATCGCCGCGAACGTCAGCGGGTCGGTGGCCTTCACGCCCACCAGCATGCTGCTCATCACGCGCGTCAGGCCGAACGCGGCGGCCAATCCGGCGGCAATCCCCGCCAGGCTCAGGCGCAATCCTTGTCCCACCACTAGCCGAAGAATCGTGCCGGGGCCGGCGCCCAGCGCGATGCGCAGGCCGATCTCGGCGGTCCGCTGCCGCACGGCGCTCGCCAGCACGCCGTAGAGCCCCACCGAGGCCAACAGCGCGGCGATCGCCGCGAAGAGCGAAATCAGGATCAGCGCGAAGCGCGTCTGCGCCTGGGCGCGTGTCACGTAGCCGGTGAGCGGCTCCACATCGGAGACCGCCAGGCTCTTGTCGAACCGCGCGATCTCCTCGCGCACCCGCGGGGCCAGCTTCGCGGGATCGCCCGTGCTGCGCACCATCCAACTCACGGCGTTCCCGAAGCCCATGTAACCGTCCGTCACGTACATGCCCTCATGACCGTCCGCCGCCAGCGATTCGTGCCGCACGTGCGCTACCACGCCTATGACTTCAAAGAACTCCGCCTCGGGCGTGCGGATGCGGCACAGCAGCCGCTGGCCCACGGCGTTCGCATGCGGGAAGGCTTTGGAAGCGAGAAGCTGGTCGATGACGATCACGCGCGGCGCCGGCGCGTTATCGGCGTCGGTGAAGGTGCGGCCGGCGATGAGGCGCGTGCCCAGCGTTTCGAAGTAACCCGGCGTCACCGTGAAAGCATTCGCCTGGTGGAATTTTGCCGGATCGGTGAGCGCCGCTTCGGTGCCCCATCGGGCCAGTGGTGCACTGCCGTCGAGCGGCAGAGAGGCCGCCGAAGAAGCCGAGACCACGCCCGGCATGGCGCGCAGCCGGTTGCGGAAATCGTTCATGACGGCCGCGCGCTGCTCCGGCATTCGCGCCTGGGCAGCCACGGGCGCCAGGAAGGTGAGTAGTCGATCGGTCTCGAAGCCGGGGTCGGCGTGAGTGATGGCGAGGAAACTGCGCGCCATCAGTCCGCCGCCGATCAACAGCACGAAGGAAAGCGCCACTTCCGTCATCACCACCGCATTGCGCAGCAGGCAGCCGCTGCCCAGACCGGTGGTGCGGCCGCTGGCGCGCAACACGTCCATGACGTCGGGCCGCGAAGCGCGCAGGGCCGGTATGATTCCGAAAACGCTCGCCGCCACCAGCGCGGCCACCGCCGTGAAAGCCAGCACCACCGGGTCGATCGCTACCTCATCCAGCCGCGGCAGATTCTTCGGCGCCAGGTAAACCAGCAGGTTGATTCCCAGGCCGGCCAGCCCGAGGCCCAGCACCGCGCCTGCGCCCGCCAGCAGAAAAGCTTCCGCCAGCATGCGGCGCACCAGGTCCCAACGCCCGCCGCCCAGCGCCGCACGCAGCGCCATCTCTCTCGCGCGCGCCGCCGCGCGCACCAACAGCAGGTTGGCCACATTGGCGCAGGCGATCAGCAGCAGGAAGAGCACCGCGCCCATCAGCGCCAGGATGGCCGGGCGCGCGTCGGCCACCAGGTGCCGCTGCATGGGCTCGACGCGGATGTACACGCCGGCGGTTTGCTTGATGGCAAAACGGCGGCGCAGATCGGCGGCAAAGCCGTCGGCTTCGGACTGCGCGGTGGCCACCGTAGCGCCGGGCTTGAGGCGGCCGATCAGGTGCAGGAAAACATCGTTGCGGCCCGCGTTGGCGAAATCGATCCGCATGGCGGTCCACAGCTCCGGCAGCCGCTCGACGCCCGATTTGGGTGGGAACAGGAGTTCGAATCCCGGTTCGAGTACGCCCACAATCTGCGCCTTGCCACCGCCCAAATCGATGCTCCGGCCGATCACGCCGGGGTCGCTCGCGTAGCGGCGCTTCCACAGTTCATTGCTCAGAATGGCGATCGCCGGCGGTGGCGGCGCTGCCGGAACAGCGGCGGGTGCGCCGGGCGCCGCGGGCGGGAGCGCGGTGGCGTCGGGATCCGCAAAATCGCGGCCCAACACCACGCGCGCGCCCAGCAACCGCAAGAAATTGGGCGTCACGCCGCCGCGGCGAATGATCGCCGGTTCGCCCGCATCGTCCATAACCGGCGCTCGAAGGGTGATAATGCCGGCAATTTCTTGAAACTGGGTGGTGGCGCGGCGCATATCGTCGTAATCCGGCGCCGAGAAGGGAAAATCAACCACGTTGCGATGCCGCATGTCGCTCTCGATCAGCGCCAGCCGGCCGGCGTCGCGGTAGGGCAGCGGCTGGAGCAGCACGGCATTGACCACGCTGAATATCGCCGTGCTGGCGCCGATCCCCAGAGCGATGGTCGCCACCGCCGTCAATGTGAAGACCGGACTCTTGCGCAGCCCGCGCGCCGCATGCAACAGATCTTTTCCCAGCATTCCGTGCAGTATCGCACACCGCCTGCCGGTCGCGCGCGTTGAAACGGAAACAGTTGACCCAGGGCACGAACTCCCCGGTGACCGTTCGTGGGACGGCCGGTCCTATAATGGGACACACATGGCTCATCAAGTAGTTCTGATTACCGGCGCCAAAGGCGGACTGGGCGCCTACGTCACGCAGGCGTTCCTGGAGTCGCGCGCGCAGGTCATCGGCACGTCCCGGCAGATTGCCGCAGCCGATTTCCCTCTACCCAATTTCACGCCCCTGCCGGCCGACCTCACCAAAGCCGAAGACGCCAACCAACTCGTCGCCGCCATCATCGCCCGGTTCCAGAAGATCGACGTCCTGGTGCATGTCGCCGGAGGTTTCGCCGGCAGCAGCCCCATCCACGAAACCGATGACGCCACGTGGGACGGCATGATGAATCTGAACGTCCGCGCGGCGTTCCACATTTTGCGCGCCGTGATCCCGCCCATGCGCCTGGAGAAGCACGGCCGCATCATCGCCATCGGCAGCCGCGCCGGAGTGGAACCCGCGGCCAACATCGCCGCCTATGCCGCGTCCAAAGCCGCGCTGGTTTCTCTCGTGAAAACCGCCGCGCTCGAAAACAAGGCCTCCGGCATCACCGCAAATGTGATTCTGCCCGGCACCATCGATACCGAAGCCAACCGCAAGTCCGACCCGGCTGGCAATCATTCCAAGTGGGTATCGCCGGAAAAACTCGCTGCGCTGGCCTTCTATCTGGCGTCCGGCGCCGCCGCGGAAATCACCGGCGCGGCGATTCCGGTTTATGGAGCAGGCTTATAATTTATAAGAAGAAATGAAGTACTCACCGCAGAGACGCGGAGACACTGAGAAAAGCCAAACAAGTAAGCAATATTTTTGACTTTCTCAGCGCCTCCGCGTCTCAGCGGTGAAATTCTTAGCCCGCCGGCGCCAGCATCGCCGCGCCTGACACTCGCGCCTGCCCGTCCTCCTGAACCCAGACCACGATCCGTTGCCCCGCGGCGTCGGGCGGCAGGCTGATTTCGGTCCGAAACGCAACGCCGCGCTTCACTGAGCCGATTTTGCGCAGGCTGCGCGCGATCGCCACATGCGTCAGGCTGCGGCCCTTGTTTTCCCCGGCGGCCACTTGCGACTGAGCGGCGGGGTCGGCCAGCGCCAGCATCACGTCGCCGGAAGCCGGCGCGGCGTCCACTTCGATGCGCAGGCCGCCGGCCGGCGTGCGCGTGAGAATCACCTGGGCTTTTGGACGGCGCCCAGCCTTCGCGATTTTCTGGGCGGCGCGGGCGGAATCGCTGCCGTTCAGTTCGGCGGCGCCATCGATCACCATTTCGGGCGTGTAGGAGCTGTCGAGGCCGAAGAGGCGCGCGTACGATTCCTGTCGAACGGTGAAGGCGTGTGAGGAGAAACGGTCCTTCCAGCCTTGATGATCCCAGTAGTCGACGTGCTCGCTCAGTACGATGGCTTCGGAATCGAGCCGCTGCAAGAGGCGGTCGGCGGGCGGACAACTGGAACAACCTTCGGAGGTGAAGAGTTCCACCAGGATGGGTGCGCGGGATGAATCCGAAGAGGCAGCCGTCAACAGCAGGGCGGAACAGGCAGCGAAGGCCAGGCGGCGCGACATTTCGTCAGGTAGACTTCCTGGTCAAGCGTGTTTCTTGGGTTTGACCTTGTGAACCGCGGCTTTTCGGGCGGTGTGTTTCGCGGGCGCTTTCACCTTCTGGCGCTTGGTGATCTTATGGGACGACTGAAAGTTCCTCTGGTTCTTGGTATTGATCTTGGTGGTCTTGAATTTGGCCGCTTTGGCCGCTTTGGGGTGCTTGGGTGTCGAGGCCTGAGCCATGCCGAGCGACCCGGTCAACGCCAGCGCCAGAGCCAACGCCAAAGTGCGCATCTTCATGTCGTTTATCTTAGTCCGTTCCGTGGCTGAACCACAACCACCACTTTAGCAAGCTAACTACGGTTAATCTCAGGCAGAACCATACTGAACCACAACCACCACTTCAGAAAGCTAACTACCGTCAATATAATGCAGAACCAGGCGGCCGCCCGCCACAGCCCTTCGCCGGCAGAGCCCTGCCGGCCGGGCGTCTCGGCGATGTAGCCGATGCAAAAGCCCGCCGCCAGGCCGCCCATGTGGGCGGCGTTATCGATATTGAAAAACGGCAGCAGCCCCATCAACAGAATGTAGACCGCCCAGCGGACATACATGCCGCGGATCGCGTTGCCCATGGGATTGCGGTGCCGGACGCCCAGCGCGATCATGGCTCCGATCAAACCGCAGAGTCCGGCCGAGGCGCCGATGGACGGATTGGGGTTCCACCAGGCGCTGAGCAGGAAGCCGGAGCAACTGCCGAGGAAGTAGATCACCCACATGCGGCTGGGACCATAGATCCCTTCCACCTGGGCGCCCAGATCGAACAGCACCCAGGAGTTCATCAGGATATGGAATAGGCCTCCGTGCAGAAACCCGGCCGTGACCAGGCGCCACCACTGGCCTTGGAGGAGGCTCAGCCCCACCTTGGCGCCGAAAAGGATGAGGACCCCGGAATCCAGGTCCATGCCGGTGCCGCGGCCCGACTTCATGCTGAAGATCACGGTGGCCAGGTACAAGCCTGCATTGATCAGCAGAATGAGCATCGTGTTGAAGCGCGCGTGGGGGATGAAGCCGCCGATTACCGAGGCGGCGTGGCGGATATCGGCCGCGCGCGGCCCTACTTCTTCATTGCAGTAGGGGCAAATGCGGTCGTCAATGGTGATGAATGCCCGGCAGTGCGGGCACATGCGGCGTGAATCCATCTGCATCCATCATACAACCTCGGTGTTTTCGGCCCGGAACTTTAGCGACCTCGAATATCGCCGGGAGCACACGTCGCCGCAAAACGGGGAC
>JBEKQS010000304.1:0-5598 GCA_049519475.1 Bryobacteraceae bacterium
TGATGGCGAAGCGCCCGATGTTGATGCCGTCGCGCACCGTATACCGCTCGTCGGCCGCGTGCGCCTGCTGCAGAAAATCGGTTACGTAAGTCAGGATGCGCTCCTCGGCGAACGGCAGGTTCTCCTTCAGGATTTGATACTCCTCGTCGCGCTCCGGAAAATCGATCAGGATCTGCGGCTGCAGCCGCGAATGGATATACTCCGGCAACTCGAACGTGGAGGCGTCGTCGTTCATCGTGGTCACTAGGCGGAATTGCGCGTGCGCCTTGATCTTGATGCCGGCCACGATGGACTCCACATAGCGGCGGTTATCGAGCAGCGGCGCCAGGCTGGCCCAGCTCTTCTCGCTCATGCGATTGCCTTCGTCGATGATGGCGATTCCGCCGCGCAGCATGGCGGTCACCAGCGGCGACGCCACATAGCGCAAACTGCCCGCTCCCTCGATCACCGGCGTCACCAGCAGATCCTCCGGGCGCGTATCCATGGTGGCCTGCAGGATGTAGACCTCGCGGCCCATGCGCCGGGCGGCGGCATACGCCAGCGTGGTCTTGCCCACGCCGGGCTTGCCCAGCAGGCGAGGATTCATGGGCAGGTCCTGATCGTTCACCACCATCCAGGCGGCCAGCAACTGCCGCATCAGCTCGCCCTGCCCCACCCATTTTGCGGACAGTTCATCCGGGTGCGCCAGGTGCAATGTGACACCTTCGATCTCGACGGTCATAGGCTCCCTTTATTATCCATGTGACGCAGCCGTGCCCGTCAAGCATACCGCGAATGAGGGGCGCGGGACCGAAGAGTGGACGGCATTGCGATTTCCCGGGCGAATCAGGCAATCCCGAACGCACCTCAACTCAGCACGGAACCGCGGGCGTCAGCGACCGGCCTGCTCCCAGGCTGTGTGGAGGCCGCCGCCGGGGGCGCCGTCAAAGATTACCAAGCACGATGCGTTGCACTTTGAGGAGGAGGTCCACTTCCTGCAGCGGAACCTCGAGCGCGGTCGAGATCTGCTCCGGGGCCTCGCCCTTCCGGTGCATACGCAGCACCTGGCTGCGCTTGTTCATATTCAAGCCCGATTTGGGCGGAGACGAAATTGCGGCCGGAAGGCTCTGCTGCGGCAGGTCGCGCACCTGCGCGGCGACGCTGTCGAGCGTCTCCCGCCAGTTGTGCAGGGTGGCTTCGACGCTTCGACCTGCGGTCTTCATTCGGTCTTCCGCGGCATTCACCATGGCCCGCGTCCGCCACACCGCAAACAGGCTTGCCGCCAGGGCCGCCACGGCGAACACCGCCGAGACACCCGCAACCAGTGGAACCGCCTCGATGGAAGCTGCGATTCCGCTCATCGCAAGCTCCGCAGGCGGTCCTGCCGGCTGGCGATTTCCTGAATCCGCACGCCGTAGTTGCCCTCCACCACCACCACTTCTCCCCGCGCGATCAGGCAGTGGTTCACCAGCACTTCGACCATCTCGTTGATGCTGCGGTCCAGTTCCACGATCGATCCGGTAGTCAGTTTGAGCACATCTTTCATCGGAACCTTGGCTTTGCCGAATGAAATGCTGACCGGTAGATCGACGTCCAGCAGGAGTTCCATCGTCCGCGAGACGGGAGCCGATCTGCTGTCGGAGCCGGCCCCGGCCTCTTGCGCAAGGGCCACCTGGCCACTCGCTTCCGCGTCGTTGCCGTCGTTGGGCGGCGGGGCAGTGACCAGGGCGACCAGTTCGGGGCTGAGCCCCATCAGCAAGGGCGGCTCATTGGGCGCGGCGCCTTCGGGCGTGCCGGCGAAAGTGATCGTGACCGCCGCCCACTCGCCGGGCGGGGAATCCGGACTCCGCTCCGTGCCGGCTTCCGTGGTCACCTCGCGCCCCAGCAGTGAGCCGATCGAGCGCGCCATCACGGCGAGCGCTTGTCCCAGGATTTCCACCCACGCGTTTTTCGCTTCGCTGGTCTCGACGGTCTCCAGGCCGGCTGCCTTGAGCGTGAGCGCCCCGGCCTGTTCCCAGGTGGCGCGCGGCGCAGCCACCCACGCCGTGACGTGCGGCGCCGCCTGGAAGGGCTGCTCCCACCACAGATACTCCTGGTCGCGTCCCAACTCGGATGCGGTTCCCCTGGCGGCCTGCCACTTCACTTCCGGCCGTTGATCGGTCATGGATTCGATTACCTGCGCCAGGCTCTCGGTCCACCGGTCCAGGAGCTGTTTGACGTTGTCCGCGCTGAAGACGTCGTCCTGGCTCATAGCGCCACCACTCCTCGCGAGACCGGCCACTGTTTGGCCATGTGACTCCGCAACCGCAGAATCGCCTGCGATTTCAACTGCGAGATCCGGGATTCGTGCAGCTTGACCACTTGAGCGATCTCCCGCAAGGTCAGTTCCTCCTGGTAATAGAGACCGAGGACCGTCCGTTCCATGGTAGGAATGCCGTCAATTCCCTCCGCCAGGAGCCGTCCCAGCTCCGATTTCTCCAATACTTTGGAAGGAAGGTTGTCGTCGGCGTCCGGCAGGTAGTGCAGCAGGTCCTTACCGTGCTCGCCGGGCGTGTACTCAAGGCTCGCGATGTTCAAACCGCGAATCTCCACCAGCCACTCGTGATATTCCTCCAGCGAGATCTCCAGTTCTTCGGCGATCTCCTGTTCGTCGGGAGCGCGCTTCAGGCGCTGCTCGGCGGCCGAAATGGCCGCTTCGATCCGCTTGGCCTGGCGGCGCTTCTGCCGCGGCGCCCAATCCAGACCGCGCAGGCTGTCGAGGATCGCTCCGCGGATTTTGTACTCCGCGTAGGTCTTCAACTTGACGTTGTGGCTCGGATCGAAGTTGTCGATGGCCGCAATCAAACCGATCACGCCGGTCGAAATCAGATCCTCCAGACTGATGTTCTCGGGCAACCGCTCCTGGATCCGTCGCGCAATCAACCGCACCTGTGGCAGGTGCTGCAAAATGAGCCGTTCCCGCTCGTCGTCACTGATCGCCTCAGACACCGCATACGCCTGCATACGCCATCGCCTTGAACTTCGCTCCTAAGCCGCCGACTGTGCCCGGCTGCCTTGCCCGCCCAGAATCAACTCCGCGAGCCGGCCGCGGCTGGCAGCCTCCAGATCTTCCGGTACGCGCTGCCCCGTCGCAAAGAAGGACAGCGGTTTGCCGGTTCGCACCGACTCGTTGAAAATCGGGCCGAACGAGCCGGTCTCGTCCAGCCTGGTGAATATCAGACGCTGGGGCCGGAACGCTTCGAACGAATCCACCACACGAGATAGATCGGCGGATCTCATCGAGGACGATACGACCATTTGCGTATCGATATCGCGGCGCGTGGAGAGAAACTGCGCCAGCCCGCCGAAATCGGCCACGTCGCCGGTTGCCAACCCCGGGGTGTCGATGAAGATCAGCTCTTTGCCACGGTTCTCTTCGATCGCCTGGGCCAGCGCGGCGACTGTTTCCACCACCTGAAAACCGACGCCCAGAATGGTGGCGAAGCTCCGCAACTGTTCGGCCGCCGCCACGCGGTAGGTATCCGCCGAGAGGAGCAACACCGGCCGCCGGCTGGCCAGGCCGTAATTCACCGCCAGCTTGACCAGCGTGGTGGTCTTTCCCCCACCGGGCGGACCGACCAGCGCCACGATGCGCGGCCGGGCTTCGCTCCGCCCGAGCAACGGCTCGACGCGGATGCGCGATTCCAGCTCTTCGGCCAGCGCGCGCTGGAGCCGGGCGCCGTCGATTCGTTCGGGCACTCGCGCCTGGGCCGCCAGCGGCGGCGCCAGCCTGGCTTCGGCGGCGCTTACAATCTCGCGCGCCAGGTCCGGCGCCAGTTCGCTCGCCGCCAGGGACGCATACGCGTCGGAAACGTCCGGCGAAGCCCGCCACTCGGAGGGTGCAAAGGCCGTGCGCGTCAGCGCCCGCCGCATTCTTTCCAGTTCCTTTTTCAATTGCGCGACTTCGACCGCCAGCGGGTCGCCCGCCGCCACTCGCCTGGCCGGCCCGCCGAAAGCGGGCATTGCGCCTTGCGGCGAGGCAATCTCCGCCGCGGCCGCCAGATCCGTCACGATGACCACTTCGTAATCGCCCAGGTGACGCGTTTCCGGCGACGTCCGGCGGCTGTTCACCAGCATGGCGTCCGGCCCCAGTTCCGCCCGCGCCATGGCCATGCCGTCTTCCACCGAATTGGCGTAATAACTCTTGATTCTCATCGCTGCGGGTTTCCTCGCGCCGCTTGCGGCGAAGCGCGTCCGGCCCTGTCCGGCCTCGCTTGATCTATCGTCGGGCGCGCCTTTTTCCTGTAGAGCCCCGCTCACGAGAGATTCCCCAAAGATTGCACCCGCAGGCCCGGTGGCACTTCGTTATGGGCGATGAAGTAGAGGTTGGGAATGCTCGCTTCGGTGATCTGGCGCAGGAAGGAACGGGCGCCCGCGGAAGTGATCGCCACCACCGGAGTCTCCGGCGACCCCACCCGCGACCCCACGCGGTTGAGTATGTCGCGGATGGCCTGCGGCGCGAGCGACAGATGGCTGTTCTGCTCGCCGTGCTCCACGGCCGCCTCCACCGCCTGCTCGATCGAGGGATCCACGAACCAGGCCGCCAGCTCCCCGGTACGGCCGACATACGGCTTCACCACCGCGCGCCGCAGCGTCTGCCGCACGTATTCGGTAAGCAGCATCGGGTTGCGGATCGCGCCGGCCGCTTCGCCGAGCGCCTCCAGAATCGAAACTGCGTCGCGGATGGAGACCCGCTCCCGCAGCAGGTTCTGCAATACTCTCTGCACCGTCGCCAGCGGCAGCAGCTTGGGAACCAGGTCTTCCACCACCTTGGGATGTTCCACGGCCACCCGGTCAAGCAGCCGTTTGGCGTCCTGGCGCGAGAATAACTCGTGCGCATGGCGGCGGATGGCTTCGGAAAGATGCGTGCCCAGCACGCTCACCGGATCCACCACCGTGTAGCCCGAATTGCGCGCCCGCTCCGCCCGTTCGGCGGGAATCCATAGCGCGCTCATCCCGAAAGCCGGTTCCCGCGTGGCCTGTCCTTCGAGCGGCGTCTGTCCGTGCCCGGTGGGAATGGCCAGCTCGCAACCCTGCGGCAACTCGTACCGCGAGATCTCCACGCCCTTCAGGGAGATCACATACTCGCGGCTGCGCAGGGAAAGATTGTCCGTCACGCGCACCGGCGGAAGCAGGTAACCGAGCTCGCCCGCCAGTTGCCGCCGGATGGTCGAAATCCGCCGCAACAGCGCCGAATCCTGCGCGCCCTCCACCAGCCCCACCAGTCCCAGCCCCACTTCGATGGCCAGCGGTTCCACGCGCAGCAGCGTCTCCAGGTTGTCTTTGGCCGATGCCGGCTTTTGCTCCGGCGGCGCGGTCTTCTCCCTGACCTCTTTCCGCCGCATCCGCCAGCCGGCCGCGCTGGCGCCCGTTCCCAGCAGCAGGAACGGCAGCTTCGGCATCCCCGGCAACAACGTCACCGCCAGCAGCACGCCCCCCGCCAGCATCAGCGGCCGCGAGTTGTTGAAGATCTGCTTTTGAAACTCGGCGCCCAGCCGCGCGTCGGAACTCGCGCGCGTCACAATCAAGCCTCCCGAAATGGAAATCATCAGCGCCGGGATCACCGTCACCAGGCCGTCG
>JBEKQS010000305.1:0-5592 GCA_049519475.1 Bryobacteraceae bacterium
GTCTACAAAACACTCTGCTGGCCATGGTTGTGGGGCGGGCAATTTTGCCCGCAGCCGCCTTTCAGGCGGCTGCTCCTGGCCGCGCGAAGCCCTCACACGCGGCCAGCGCCGGCTGAAAGCCGGCGGCAGCCAAGATTGGCTGCCCCACTTTACTTCTTCTTGGCCGGCTCGGGCGCGGCTTCCTTTACGTCGGACGCCGCTTTGAGCAGATCGTCCACCGCCTTCCCGTCCAGTTCATAGATGCTCGGCTCGCCTTCGCGTTGCGCGAAATATTCGGTTCCCAGCTTGCGGATGGTTACTTTTTCCACGCGCTTGCCGGTGTTCGAAGTCACCGTGGCTTCGAAAACCACGTCGCCCGCGCCCTTATCGGGGAACTTAACGGCCGCCAGATCGCGCAGCTTGTCCACCAGGTTCTGCACGCTGGAATTGTCCATGGTCTTCGCGCCGGCCATCCACTTGTCGCCGCTCTTGGTGTAGGTAACCGCCTTGAGCTCCACTTTGGTTGGATCGCTGAAACCGAAATCGAAAAGCTTCTTATTGCGGAAATCGTCGAGCCCCTTGTCTGTTGCGTCGCCGATATCGGCCGACATCTTGAACACGCCTTCCACCACGGAGCTCCTGGCGTAGTAATTCTTATCTTTGTCCTTGCGCATCTCCAGAGTCTGATCGCCGGAGTTGTCCGAGAGCGCCGCCACCGCCACCTTCGTGCCGGAGGCGAATGCCGCGGCTGCCTTCTTGGCGTCTTCGCCGGAAACCGCGGGGTCCATGCGCGCGTCCCGCAGCTTCGAGATCAGCGCTTCCACCTGCGAACTGTCGGCGCGTAGCGGCCGCGGCTTCAGGATTTGCCACTCGTTCTGCCCGTTCTTGCCGAACTCGATGGTGGCTCCCTTGGCGGTCAACTGCACGCGCGTCAGCTTGTCGGAATCGAAGGTCAGCAGCCGCTTGTCGCGCAGATCGTTGACGCTCTTGTCGAGACTGGTCTTCACGTAGCTGGCTACCGTGAACACGCGCGGGTCGCCGGCCAGTTTGGCATACGCGCCCGAGTTCGTGGGCGTGGAATCGCCCACCAGCGCCTCGGCCGTCTTGCCGTCCTTCCTGGTAATGGTGATATCGAGCGTGGGAATGTTGAGGCCGTAGGGCGCAAGATCCGTGGCATTCGGCTCGATGATCTTGTCCGCTGTGAGCGCCCCCAGCGTCGAAACCATGGAGCCCACCG
This sequence comes from Bryobacteraceae bacterium, assembly GCA_049519475.1. Taxonomy (GTDB): domain Bacteria; phylum Acidobacteriota; class Terriglobia; order Bryobacterales; family Bryobacteraceae; genus PALSA-129. The sequence continues at coordinate 1,217 of JBEKQS010000305.1, forward strand.
TATCCTGATCGGCGGCCAGCGGCTTGGGCTCTACCAATCGCCACTTGCCGTTCTCGAGTTTCAGATCCTGCGTTTCGCCGGTGAGTTTCCTGATGCGGATTTCCTGAAACTGGTCGTCGGAAATCGTCAACAGTTTGGTGGCGGTGTCGGTGGCGGACTTGGCTGGACTAGCCGCCTGCTTTTTATTCGACCACCAGATCAGGCCGCCCAGCACCGCCAGAGCGACCACGGCAACCAGCAGCCCGTTTGGCTTCATGACCTACCTCCGCTTCCACCACGTGGCCATGCCGATCAAGACCACGCCGAGGGGAAAAATCACGATGCAGAGCCATCCGACGGTGTTCAGCCTCCGCTCGGTCATGTTGACGGGCCGGTCCTCGGGCTGCTTGGGGCGGATGGAGATGAGGTCTTCATCGGAGGAGAGCCAGTTGATCATGTTGCTGAACAGGTCGCTGTTGCCCAGCCTGCGGGAGCCCATGATCCTATTCAGAGCCCAGTCGGAGGTGCCGACCACGACGAAGCGGCCTGGTGTGGCGCCATTGTATGTGCCGACAGCCGCCAGCGTGAGTGGACCCCGCTTGCCCTTCGAGGGGTCGATGGCGCCGCCGGGGCCAATACCTGCGACCGCCACGCTGTCCTCGCTGGTTTCCACCAGCTTGGAGACCGTGGTCTTGTCGCCAGACTTGATATCGAGCGAGCGTACCAGCGGATATGCCGTAGGCACCCGCGCCAGCGGTTGTGTGATGGGGTGGGAAGGGTAGGAGGCGACCAGAGGCATCTCCGGCCCTAAGCCGAAGAGTTGGCCCATGCCGCTGAGGTCGAGAACAAGATCCTTGTTGACGGTGACGCCCCAATCGGCGAGCACTTTGCCGAATTCGGCGTTCTCGGCGGCGGGCACTTCCCGGCCGATGCGCAGCACGTTGTCCAGCATGACGAGAGCGTGTCCTCCGCCCTCTACGTAAGCCTTGAGAGCGCCGACCACGGGCGAAGTGTAATCTAACTGCGGGCCACCCACCACCAGCACCGTGCAGTCCCTGGGCACTTCCAATTGAGCGGCGGCAGGCGCCTGGCCCACCGTCACGGACTTAGCGGCCTCCGGGGTGGAAGGCTTGAGCTGGATCGTGCGGACCTTGTAGTTGTCGCGCTCCAGCAACTGCTTCATGAGCGAGTAGCCGCCGCCTTCCTGGTCGTCGATGCTGTGCTCGTTGGCGGCGTTCAGCACGCAAACGTTGCGCTGGCCGGCCTTCAGGGAACGCACCAGTGCCCCGGTGATCTCTTCTTCCGAGAGGCTTTTGGCTCCTTCCTTGCGGGCGCCGCTATCGATCATCACCGGCGAATCGGGGCGGTAACCCGCGGCTTTAGCCAGCTCCGGGCGCCGATCCGGATCGACGTAGTCGACGTGGAACCTGGGCGAGAGGTCCGAATAACGGTCCAGCAGGTCCCGCGCGTTGGGGAAGCTGCCTTTATCGCCGAAATAAGTCACTCGGATGTCGCGGCTGAGTCCCTTGACGATCTTGACGGTCTGGTCCGCGAGGCTGAACTGCTTGTTGGCAGTCGAGTCGTACGATTTGTCATACCGGTTGGCCAGGAAGTTGACCGCGGCCAGCACCGCCAGGACCACTACGACGTAGACGGCGGTATACGCGGTGAATCTGGTGGACCTTCGTTGCAACCAATTGGCGGCCATCTTATGCCCTCCACCTTAGCGACTCCATTTGTCGCAGAGCCAGGAACAACGCCAGGAAGATCAGGGAGACGTAGAAAACCACGTCCTTCAAATCGACGATACCTTTGCTGAAGTTCTCCATATGGGTCACGATAGACATGTAATTGATCACGCGCGAGAAGGCGGTCTCGCCGAACGCCGTGAACCAGCTCAGCAGCCAGAGAAGCAGGCTGAGGTGGAATGTGACCACCACGGCCACGATCTGGTCCTTGGTGGTGGTGGAGATCAGAGTGCCGATGGCCAGCAGAGAGCCTCCTTGCAGCAGCAATCCCAGGTATGCCACGAGCACCGGTTTCAGATCGGGGTGGCCCCACACAAACAGCAGAATAATGCTGAGCATCGACATGCCTAGCACGCACATGTACAGCAGCATCGCACCCAGCCACTTGCCGATAATAATTCCGCTATCCCTCACCGGCGAAGTGAGCAGCAACTCAATAGTGCCGGTGCGCTTCTCTTCGGCCACTAACCGCATGGTGATCATGGGAAGGAGGAACAGGGCGATGGTGCCGGCAAAACCCAGTAGCGGACGAATGATCTGTTCGTTCACGCTCATCGGCTGCTGTTGGCCCATCATTTGGGCGCGGAATCCGAGGGTCACGAAATCGCGAGTGGCGGTGTAAAAGCCGAACCCGAAGACCAGCGCAAAATCAGCCAGCACCGCATAGGCGATGGGTGAAACGAAATAGCTCTTGAGCTCTTTGCGGCAAATGAGGAGTATGCCTCTCACTTTTTTTCTCCTTCGTTTTCTTCGTGCACAGTCTCTTGGTCCTCGGCCGCGGTGAGATTGAGGAAGATCTCTTCCAGGCTGAGACCGACGGCACGTATGTCGCTGAGGTTCCACCCGGCGTTCACCACCGAACGCGCCAGGTCCGAACGGATAGAGCGGCCCGGCAGGGCTTCAATTTCGCAAGTGATGCGACCGTTGGCGGAGTCCTTCATGACCACCCGGCTGACGCCCGGTACCTGCTCGAGGCGCTGCTGAACATCCGAGAGGTCCGGCTTGCCGCCGGCGGTGGCCACTTCGAGAGCCATAACCTCGGTGTCGCGAGGCCGGCTCGTGAGGTTCGTGAGCGTATCGTTGACCTTCAGCTTCCCCTTGTCGATGATAATGACGCGCTCACAGCAACTCTCGACCTCCGAAAGGATGTGGGTGCTGAGAATGATGGTGTGTTCGACCGCGAGGTCGCGCAACAGGTCCCGGATAGCGATGATCTGCCTGGGGTCCAGCCCGGCGGTGGGCTCGTCGAGAATCAGGACGTCGGGGTTGTGGATGATGGCCTGGGCCAGTCCGACGCGCTGCCGATAGCCCTTGGAGAGCTTGCCGATGAGCTTGTCGCGAACGTCGCCGAGAGCGCAGCGGCCGACCACCTCGGCGACCCTCTTCGAGATATCGGCGGAGGAGATGCCTTTGAGCTGCCCGACAAATCTGAGGTATTCCGACACCTCCATTTCCGGATACAGCGGCGGCGTCTCCGGCAGATAGCCGATCCGTCTCTTCACCTCCATGGGGTTCTCCAGCACGTCGAAGCCGGCCACCGAGGCCGTCCCCGCCGTGGGAGGCAGGAAGCAGGTCAGGACGCGCATGGTGGTGGTCTTGCCGGCGCCGTTAGGCCCCAGAAAACCCACGATGGTTCCTTTTTCCACTTCGAAGGAAATGTTATCGACCGCCACAGTGCGGGCGTATCGCTTGGTCAGACCCTCGACTTTGATCATATTGTTTTGTCCCAGATCACAGCAGACACGAAAGTCGCCGCTTGGGCGGAGAATCCTTCACAAGAATCCCCCCAGACGGCCTTTTTCAAGATGAAGCTTTATGATACGGACGCGGGGGAAGGGTTGTCAAATGAACCGGCGCTTCGGCCCGTATCGCGGTTGCTGCCGCGAAGGTCTGCATGCACTCGACAGGCGGTTCTGCGGGCGGCAATTACATGAGCGAGGTCGTGGACTTCTAACCTGCGGAAATGCATCTGTCCCGTTTTCCCCCGGTCTTGCCGCCGGGCTGATTCTCACCGGGGAGCTTCGGGCGCGCTGATTCGATAGAATAGTTGGACGGTCGCCTCCGCCAGACCCGCGCCCTCGGATCGAATTATATGCCCGTCTCAAAGCGAGTAGCCAACGAGCCCGATGTCAAGCTCCCCGACCCTGACAGGCTGCCGTTCTGGGAGGTCACGGCCGCCTGTGTTAGTCTGCTGCTGGCATTTGTGTTCGCGGCGAGGGCTATCGCGTCCAGCTTATGGCTCGATGAGACAGCCACCTACTGGGTTGTCAAGGACGGCCTCCGGGATGTGTTAACGCGCTGCTGGGAGTGGACCGGGGCGTCCGCGCCGTATGATCTCCTGGCATGGTTTTCCAGTTTCCTGACTCCAGTGACAGGAATCGAACCTGCTCTGCGCCTGCCTTCACTGGTTGCGATGGCGATAGCGACGGTTCTGGTCTACCAATTGGGACGCTACATAGCCGATCGGAGAACGGGATTGCTCGGCGCGGTCGCGTTTCTGTGCATTCACCCAGTTGCTTTCGCGGCTATCTACGCGCGGCCGTATGCGCTTGGCCTGGCATTGCTGGTGGCCTCCATGCTCTACTTCCTGAAGTGGCTCGACTCTCCCAGGCGCCTATACGCAGTTATTTATGTCATCGCTTCGGTATT
>JBEKQS010000306.1:0-5582 GCA_049519475.1 Bryobacteraceae bacterium
TGAAACATACAGCGTGCCGCTGACGGGATTGGTAGCCATGTTGAACAGCGTCGTGCCGACGTGCGCGAACGAAGCGGTCTCGGTCAGGCTGTTGGCGTCCACCGCAAACACGTCGGTATCGGGCAGATTAAACCTCACGGAACCATCCCAAACTCGGTTCAACTCGTCTTGCCAGTGGCCGCTGCTGTTGTTGTATTTCACGATCAGACCAACCTCCGGCGCCGGCTCATTCTGAGAATCGGTTGCCGGGCCCGGATTGCCGCCGGGACTCACGGTGCCATCGGCCAGCGTACACGGCCGATTCGGTTGAAACCCCGTGCACACCCGGCCCTGAGACACGGTGGTGGTCTGATTGCCGGTCTTGAAGCCGGCCACGTAAACCGTGTTCTTGTCGGGACTGACGGCCAGGGCTCGCGGCGTATCCGTGAAGAAGCTCATAATCCGCACCGGCGTTCCGCCCAGCGTCGCTCCCAGGTTGGCCGGGTCGAATACCCACACGTCGGCCCTTGGAATGCCGGGCGTGGTCATTTGCGGATCGCCGGCGCCCGGCACGCTGGCAATCGAAGGATCGGTGCGCTGCTGCCCGCGATGGGCGGTCGTGATGAAAGCGCGCGAAGCGCTGCCGGCGAAGACAATATCGCGCGGCTCATCGCCCACCAGCAGCGTACGAACCACGTGCGGCGTGCCCGTCAGACTGACGATACTCACGCTATCCGACAGCAGGTTCGTGACCCAGACTTCCGCATTGTTGCGGGCCGCGACGGCCACCGGTTCGAGACCCACCGGAACGCGAAACTCGAACGTGGGGAGCCCCGGCGTAACGTCAAAGACTTCCAGCGTGCCATTCGGTGTATTGACGGCAAACAACGTTTTCCCATCCGGCGACGTCGCGATGGGGCGGACGTGCCCGCTTTCAAATTCGACGAACGGCGGCCCCGTCGAAGCCGAAGCCGCAGCGACGGCATTGGAACGGAAAAGCCATCCGCCGAACGACGCGAGGAGGCCGATGGCCACGAGCGCGAGGAACCGGCGTTGCCTGTGTTGGTCAATAATTCGGCGCATGGATAATCCGAATTCTCCCAGTATAAAGGGACGGCCAGGCGATTCGGAGGGACCAGATGTTCCGGACGGGGTGATACGCGCCCGACGGGCTTGCAGCCGCTCTGGTCGTTTGGCAACCGGGCTTGGTGACTGCCGGTTTTGCGGGAAGAGGGAGAAACCGCCGCGGGGTGTCTCCGCTTTCAGGATCGCCTGGTCAGGACGGTGATCCAAAAGGGGCCCTCGGCGCATTGAAAGGCAAGCCGCTCCCGGACCTCGGCCCCGCAGACCCGCAGGCTATAGTCGCTGCCATCCACGATGGAGGGCATGGAAAGCCGGATCCCCGGCGTCAACACACATTTCAGGTTGCCGCCGATCATGTTGGCCAGTTCGCCGAGCAAGTCGCGCACGACGTCGTCCACGGTGCCGGGCGGATCCAGGGAGAGGAAGCGGCCTGCGAAACGGCAAGCCTGGCGCCGATCGCACTCCAGCAGCACCGCTCCGTTCCACTCGCCCGCCAGGTGGAGAGCGGATGTCAAGCGATCCCCGCTGGGGAACCATGGCGTCTCACATTCGGTCACTTCCAGGCTCATCATGGTCTCGAATACGGACTCCACGATCTGCGCCAGCGCGCTCGTCAGTATCTCTGTGCTGAATTCGGTTGGCATCAGTTTCCTCTCAGCGGGCGACGTAGACGGTCGAGCTTCCCACGGTCTGTCTTTCAAACCACTCCTCAACGCCGAACGCCGTCTCGGCGCCGCCCAACAACAGCCAGCCGCCGCGGAACAGCGTGCCATGGAGTTCCTTCAGGATCTCCTTCCTGGTCCCGGCGTCGAAGTAGATCAGGACGTTGCGGCAGAACACCAGGTCGAAAGGTCCGAGGGCGCGCATGCTCTTGCGCAGGTCAATGGTCTCGAACCGGACCATCCGGCGTACCTGCTCGCTCAACTGCCAGTCCACCCCGGAACGGCGGAAATGCTTCACCAGAAGGGCCGCCGGCAAACCCCGGTTCACCTCAATCTGCTGGTACTTGCCGGACCGGGCGCGTTCCAGGACCTGCGAGGAAAAATCCGTGCCCAGGATTTGAATGTTCCAGTCGCTCAACACGTCGTCTAAGAGAAGCATGGCCAGGCTGTAAGATTCCTGCCCGGTGGATGCGGCCGCCGACCAGAACCGCAATTTCCTGGTGTCCCGCCGGGCTTCCTTCAGCCGGGGCAACAAGACAGTCCGTATGGCCTCATAATGGGCGGGATCGCGGAAGAAATAGGTTTCGTTGGTGGTCATGGCCTCGACGACCCGGCGTCCGACCTCTGGCTCGCGGGTGGCCTGGATGAGCGCGCACAAGTCGTTGATGGAGCCGAGGCCGAGTTGCCGGACGATGGGCGTGAGGCGGCTTTCGAACAGGTAGTGCTTGTCCTCTTCGAGCACAATGCCCGCTTGGGAATAGACATGCTGCTGAAGGAACCGGTAGTTCTCCGAGTGGATTTCCGCGATTGGCGTTGGGCTATTCATCCAGTTTCCCTTACGTTCGGCCGGCCATGCGCAGGATCTCCGGCACGACTTGATCGAGGGGCAGCACGCGGTCGGCGAGGCCCGCATTCACCACGGCGCCGGGCATCCCCCAAACGACACTCGAAGCCTCATCCTGCGCCAGGACGGTGGCCCCCTGCGCCTTGAGAATCTGCGCGCCGCGCAACCCGTCCTGTCCCATTCCGGTCAGAATCGCGGCAACGACTGCGCCGCCATACACCTCTCCGATCGAAGCAAACAGCGCGTCGACGGCGGGACGGCAGGAGTTCTGCGGCGGCGACTGATCCAGAAACACGCGCACTCCGCCGCCATTGGAGGCCACCTTCAAATGAAAGTCTCCAGGCGCAATCAGGATCTTGCCCGCTTCCACCGGGTTGCCCTGGCCGGCTTCTTCGACCGGCAGCCGGCAGGCGGAGTGAAGACGCTCGGCGAGCAGCCGGGTGAAGAGAGGCGGCATGTGCTGCACCACCAGGACCGGCAATGAGAAGCCGGACGGCAACTCGGGCAGGATGGCGCCCAGCGCGGTCGGACCTCCGGTGGAGACTCCGATCACCACCACTTTGGGCCGCACCTTGGCAGTCTGCCAGGCCGGCGTTCCCTGCCAGGCCGGCTGGGCAGCCGGGACGCGAGGCGGTTCCGGCCGGGCCGCGGCGTGGTTCGACGCCATGTGGAAGAACTGTTTGATTTTCGGAACCAGCTCTTCGCGCAGGCGCGTCATGGAACGATCGAGCGACCCTTCGTTGGAAGCTTTGGCCACGTAGTCGTCGGCCCCGAGGGTCAATGCCTCCAGAGTCACCGCCGCGCCCCGCTCGGTGAGCGTGCTGAACATGATGACCCGCAGTTGGGGATACTCGCGCCGGACGCGCCGCAGCGTTTCCAGGCCGTCCATCTCCGGCATCTCGATATCCAACGTGAGGACGTCGGGATTGAATTGCGGGATGCGTTGCAGTGCGATCGCGCCGTTCGATGCCGCCCCCACGACCTCCAGCGCGGGATTCTGCTCAAGAGCATGAGTGACCAGGCGCCGGATGACCACCGAGTCGTCCACCACCAGCACGCGAATCCGCTCTCCCGGTTGGAGCAATCGCTTGTTCAGCGGAGCCATGCCAGGTTTTTCCTCAAGAATGGATCCCCACAAGCTGGAGCTTCTCCACGAGGATCTCTTTTGTGAATGGCTTCATGACGTACTCGTTGGCGCCCGCCTCCAGGGCCACCGCCATCTGGTCCAGTTCGGTCTCGGTGGTGACCATGACCACCACCAGCCGGGAAAGTTCCGGGTTTTGGCGCAATTGTTTGAGCAGCTCCAGCCCATTGATCTCGGGCATGTTCCAGTCCGCGAGAACCAGCGTCACCGCGGTCTTCTCGGCTTCGATCACTTCCAGGGCTTCTCGTCCGTTGGCTGCCTCGCGCACCTCATACCCGAGTTCCTTCAAGGTCCTGGCGAGGATCATGCGAACGGCCCTGGAATCGTCCACAACTAGCGCTTTGGCCATCATTCCACCTGTATTCGTTGAGTGAGCGGAGGGACGCGGCCTGGCGGATGAATGCCAGCCGCCTTACCGCGCCCCTATCCGCCGATCCGGTCAGAACGTAAACTTCGAGGTGACCGTCTGGAGCCTGGCCGCCATCTGGCTCAACTCTTGCGACGCCTTCTGAGTGTCGTTGGCGCCCTGTGTGGTGTTCTTCGCCGCCACGGCCACGCCGCCGATGTTCTTAGCGATGTCGGCGACCCCCTTGGCTGCTTCGGTCACGCTGCGGCCGATCTCATTAGTGGTCACCGTCTGTTCTTCCACGGCCGAGGCGATGCTGTTGGAGATGTCGTTGATCTGGTTGATAATGGTGCCGATCTCTTCGATCGCTTTGACGGATCCCTTGGTATCGCCCTGGATCGCCTCGATCTTCTGACCGATCTCCTCGGTGGCCTTGGCGGTCTGCTTGGCGAGTTCCTTGACTTCGTTGGCCACTACCGCGAAGCCCTTACCGGCTTCGCCGGCGCGCGCGGCTTCGATGGTGGCATTGAGGGCCAGCAAGTTGGTTTGTTGCGCTATCGAGGTAATCACTTTGATCACGTTGCCGATCTCCTGGCTGGACTCACCCAACTTCTTCACGGTTTCGTTGGTGGAATGCGCCACGCTGACGGCATTTTTGGCCACCCGAGCCGATTCGTTGGCGTTCTTGGCGATCTCGCGAATGGATGCCTGCATCTCCTCGGAGGCTGAAGCGACCGAGCCGACGTTTTTCGAGACCTGCTCACTGGCCGCGGACACCACGTTGGCCTGTGTGGCGGTCTCCTCGGCGTTGCCCGCCATCTGCTGGCTGACCGCCGTCAGTTCCTCTGAGGAAGAGGCCAGCGTCGCCGCGTTTTGCGCCGTAACCTTGAGTGGCTCGACGATGGCCTGAAGCGTCTGGTTCATGCCCTCGACGATGGTGCGGTAAGCGCCCTGGTGTTTGCCGCCGTCGGCGCGCGTACCCACGCGGCCGTCGGAGGCAGCTTTGGCGAGCAGGGCGGCGTCAGCAACCAGCGCGTTGATGCTACTCTTCAACAGCATCAGCCACTCGTGAATCTGGTCCTTATCGGAAGCCTTGGCCATGGATGCCGTCATGTCGCCGTTGGCGATCTTCGTTACATAGGCAATCAGATCGCTCAGCCAGTCATGCACACCATTGATGGCCTGTTTCATCTTCTCGTGGTCGCCCTTGCAGGCAATCTCGACTTTCTCCCGCAGGTTGCCGCCACGGACCAGGCCCAGAACGCGGTTTCCTTCGCCGATGGGCAGCAGGATGGCGTCCAGCATTTCGTTGACGCCTTCGACAATCTTGCGGAAGTCGCCCTGGTGCTTGGTGGCATCGCCGCGGGTGGCCAGTTTGCCTTCCGCCGACGCCTTGATCAATACGCCGGTCTCAGTCACCAGTGCGGTGACGGCGTCGATGCAGGCGTTGAGGTTGTTCTTGATCTCGTTGAAATCGCCGTTGTAGCTGTCGGTGATCTTGGGCGGGATGTCGCCCTTCGAGAT
>JBEKQS010000307.1:0-5563 GCA_049519475.1 Bryobacteraceae bacterium
GACCATTGAAGACAACGTAACCATTTATGCCGGCGCCACGATCATCGGCGGCGACACGGTGATCGGCGCTGGAAGCACGATCGGGGCGGGCGTCTTCCTGATGCAGAGCGTCCCGGCATACTCCTTGGTGGTGCAGGAAGAGGCCAACGTAAGCGTGACCCCAAAGAGGTCCGGCGACCGCGTGGAGTTAGATTTTCAGATCTGAGAGTTGCAGGCCGAAGGCCTATTCCACGTGGATCTGGCGTTTTCGACCGCAATGCCACGGCCTGGACTGGACGCCCTCAGCTCTCGTGCACGTCTTCCAGGTACGTGTAACCGTGCAGGCCCTCTTCGTAATAGTGAAGCAGCGCGCCTGATTCCTCATAACTAAGGCGGCCTTCCCTGAGCGCCGCTTCCACGTCGCGGCGCAGTTTGGTGACAAGCTGATCGCTCGAAAACTGCACGTAGTTGAGCACTTCGCGAACCGTATCGCCCTTGATGACCGAGTCCAGAATGATTTCACCGGTCGGCCCGAGACGTACGTGAACTGCGTTGGTGTCGCCGAACAGGTTGTGCAGATCGCCCAGAATCTCCTGGTAGGCGCCCAGCAGAAACGCGCCCAGGTAGTAGTCGCCGCCGTCGAAGGGATGGAGCAAGAGCGTGCGCTTCACGTCCCGGCGGTCGATGAAGGCGTCCACCTTGCCGTCGGAATCGCAGGTGATGTCGCCGAGCACGGCCGGGCGCGTGGGTTCCTCTTCCAGCCGGTGGATGGGCATGATGGGAAAGAGCTGCTTGATGGCCCAGCTATCGGGCATGCTCTGGAAAAGCGAGAAGTTGCAGAAGTAGGTGTCGGAGAGCATGGCGTCAATGCCCTCCAACTCCTCGGGGAAATAGTCGAGCTGCCGCGCCTGGCTCTGGATTTTGCGCGAGATCGCCCAGTAAAGATTCTCGGCAACGCAGCGTTGTTCGAGGGAAAGATAGCCGAGGCTGAACAGGTTGAGCGCCTGGTCGAGGGCCTGCTGCGCGTCGTGATAGCTTTCCAGCAGGTTCTTGGCGGTGAGGCCGCGGTGCGTCTCCTGCAGGTCGACGAGGGGCTGCTCGGCGTCCGGGGGCGTTTCCGGCGCGACATCGGAATCGGTATCGCCCATGCCGGCTACTCCGAGGACGTTGAAGACCAGGGCGCTGTGATACGCGGCAATGGCGCGCCCGCTCTCGGTGATGATGGTGGGGTGCGCCACGTTGACCTCGTCGCAGACGTTCTGGACGTGGTAGATGATGTCGTTGGCGTATTCCTGAAGGGTGTAGTTGACGCTGGATTCGAAATCCGTCTGCGAGCCGTCGTAATCGATTCCCAGGCCGCCGCCGACATCCAGGAACTGCAGCGCGGCGCCGGCCCGGACGAGATCGACGTACACGCGCACGGCTTCGTTCACAGCGCCTTTGATCTGGCGGATGTTGGTGATCTGGCTGCCCAGGTGGAAGTGCAGCAGGTTGAGGCAATCGGCCATGCCGGCGTCCTTCAGTTCCTGTAGGGCGCGCATCGCCTCCGTGGCCGACAAACCGAACTTGGAGCGGTAACCGCCCGACGATTTCCACTTGCCGGAACCGCGGGCGGCCAGCTTCACGCGCAGCCCGATCCGCGGCTTCACGCCCACCCTTTGGCTGTACTTGAGGATCAGGCGCAGTTCTGTATACTTTTCGACCACCGGGATGATGGTGCGCCCCAGCTTCTGGGCGAGCATGGCCATCTCGATGTATTCGTCGTCCTTGAAGCCGTTGCAGATAATGGGAGTGTCGTTGTCCGCCAGGGCCATGACCGCCATCAGCTCGGGCTTGGAACCGGCCTCCAGCCCGAAATGGAAGGGCTTGCCGAATTCCAGGACTTCTTCCACCACCTGCCGCTGCTGGTTCACTTTGATCGGGTACACGCAGCAGTAGCCGCCCTGGTATTTATGCTCCGCAATGGCGGTCGCAAATGCGCCGTGCAGTTCGCCGAGGCGATGCTTTAGAATATCGGCGAAGCGGACAAGGATGGGGAGGCCGATGCCGCGCAGCACCAGCGTATCGATCAGTTCCTTAAGGTCGATCGAGCGCGCGGGGTCCTTTTCCGGGTGCACGCGGATATGGCCGTTGTCGCCGACTGAAAAATATCCCTTGCCCCAACTGGCGACATCATAGAGGTCGCTCGCGCGTTGCGGGCTCCAGCGTTCCGTCGGCTCCATGACTAGCGAGCCCTTGCGGCCGTTTCTTTCCAATTCTTGTTCCGCTCCTTATAGTTTGGGGTCTAATCCTTCAGTGTCCAACGAAACGGCGAAGGGGGCAACAAGAAATTACAGAAAGTGCCGCGGCCAGTATGACAGCCATGGTTACAACGGCGGCCGCCATCGGCAGCAACGCACCCGGCGGGAGCAGTGCGGCGGTGTCCAAAGAGCCGTAGGAGCCGGAGAGAAACCGCCCGTACCAGCGCGGGAGGTCGGAGAGATGGGCGGTGCCGGTGGTGAATCCCGCATAAAAAGGGATCAGCTTAACGCCGTAACTGATCGCGATAACGTAGGTCCACGTCCACACCATGGCGAGCCACAAGGCGCGTCCCGGCCACCCGTTTTGTGACAGTCCGATGAACAGCAGGCACAGACCGGGTGCCAGAAGGACCTGCACGTACCACGGAGCGGGCGAGATTCCCGCGCCCCGCGTGGACCAGTAGGTCAGCACCGTGGAGTAAACCAGGGCGGCGGTGAAGCACAGCGTGCCGGCAAGAACCACACGCTCGGCGCCACCCAGGCGGCCGCGCACGGCGCGCCATAGATAGACGCACAGGGCGGCGATCAATAACCCGAGCATCACACGGGTGGTGTTGCGGCTGAGCGCCCACAGCGAGTTGTTTCCCGTCCACAGGCTGCTGCGCGCGGTGACCAGCGCGGCGCGCACCCAGGGAACGTGCGCGGCCGCACGGACCAGTTCGCCAAACGGCGTGCCTCCCATGGTCTCTTGCATGCCGGAGAGGTTTTGGTACAGCGCCAGGTTGCGGATGTACCAGGGTGCGGCGATGCCCAGCGCCAGAGCCATGGACAGGGCGCCCTGGGTCCACGGGAGCTTCCGCCGCCAACAGCACAGCGCAACCACTCCGGCTGCGAATGGAACCGCGGCCAGAAAATATGCTTTGGTGAGCAGACCGGCCGCCAGCGCCAAGGCCAGCCGGATGCCGGATGCCGGCCGCGGCTGGCGGTATAGCGCCACGGCTTCGCTCAGAACCAGCGTGAAGAGGGGCACTGCCAGCCAGTCGTTGGCGATGTGGCACACCGACCCGTAGAACATTTGCGACGAGAACACCACAAACATCACCGCGAGCGGGATTGAGTCCGGCAATTCCAGCAGCGCGCACAGCCGCAAGGTGGCGAACCACAGCAGCAGAACTGCTGCCAGCGCGCCCAACAGGCGAAGACGCAGCACGCGCGCCGGGAGCGGCACTGAAGCCCAGAGCGCATCGAACGGGGCCAGCAACGCGTATGCCAGGGGCGCGTGATTGCTTTCATAATTGGGGCTCTGCGAATCGGCCGCCGCGCTGGCCGGGTCGATCTGCTCCAACCGCCGCCGCAGTTCGCGGCGCTGCTCTGCCGGCATCCGAAAATAGTCGCCGAAAACCACCCCCCGTCTCACGTTGCGGGCCACCGCGTAGCCGGCCGGTACCAGATCCAGCGACCGCGCCACCTCCTCGGAGAGCACGGTCTTTCCCAGCACGGGCAAAGCGCCGCGACGGCTCAACTCCTGCACATAGCCGTAGTGGAATGGCTCATCGAAGCCCTCCCAGAGGGGTAGCAGGCCGGCGTAGAGGACGGCGTTGAGGGCGCCATAGAGGAGGAGGGCGATGCGGAACCAGGGGCGGGCGGGTGTGGAAGAGGGCAAGGCTTATTCTAACTGGCAGGCCGGCGAGGCGGACGGGCCCGCTATCCCGGAATCACTGCTGTCCAGTCCTTTTTTCGCGCCAACTCATACAGCGCCCGGTCGAACGTCACCAGCGCCGCATCGCTTTGAACAGCCCACGCCAGCAGGTAACAGTCGCCCACCCACTTGCTAGCCGCCTTTCCGGCGAACGGCGCTGTTACTTCGCGGAACGCCTTCTCCAGGTTCCGGGGCTCCGGATAAAAGGCTACGCGCGGATCCTTCAGCCACCTGTCATACACGCTCCACGCCTTCCCCAGCGTCAGAGTCTGGTCCTCCATGACTGCCGGGTTCGTCAACAGCCGTAACAATCCGAGCTGCGTGTACCACGAGAAAATCAGCCGCGACCTTTCCGGCAACAAGCCGAGCCAGGTCCAGGCTTCCCCGCTGTGCCGGTGCCCTGTCACAGACAGCGCCAACCACACGTTCAGGTCAGGAAAGAACGAGGTCATGCGGGTTCTCGTCCTCCGGGAACCGCGGCCCCAGTTCCCCCGGGCCTTTCACCAGCGGCCCGGAAACGCGGTCGCCCTTCCCTTCCGCCGTGTAAGTCTGTTCGATCGCCCGGACGATCAGCGCCCGGATCGACGTCCCCGACTTCTCAGCCCTCTCCCGCAGCCGGTCGTGGAGGGGTTCCGGGATGTCCACCGTGGTTCGCACTGCCATGACATAATGATGTCACAAGCGACATTATTCTGGCAATAAATTATGGGGCGGCCTTCATTTTTCCGCAAACGGATTGCTGATTCGAACGCCGAGAATCTCCTGCCCGTCGTTCAGATCCTCGGTGTACAGCACAGCCGCACCGGCTCGCGCCGCCGCCACAACAAGCAGCGCATCCCAGAAGGAAAGCTGCGCCTCGCCGGCCAACTCGACAGCCGCTCGAATCGCGGCATAGTCAACCGTCATCAGCGGCCAAGCCGACAGATCTTCGAGAACCGCTAATGCTTCCTCCCTGGAGCAACACTGGCTGACTTTCCTGGTCAGCGTTACGAACAACTCCTGCAGGACCTGTGTGCTCACGCGCAGCCGGTCCTCTTCCATCAATTCGTGCATCAGTCGCTGCGCCATCCGCTTCTTCGGTGTAGGGCTCTTGTCGAACGCATACACCAGCACGTTGGTATCGACGAAAGCCGATGCAATCTCATCGCTCATAGAGTTCGTCGCGGCTCCAGTTCCGGTCACCCACCTCGACCAGGCCCGTCTCAAACGCCTGTCTGAGTCGTGCCCGGGCTAGCCGTCTCCGGCCAGACTGCTCCACCAGCACCGCCAGGAACTCCCGCACCAGTTGATTCACGCTGGTCCGTTGATCGAGTGCAACTTTCCTCGCCGCCAGAAGCAGATCCTCCTCGACGACTAAGGTCAGGTTTTGCTTGGTGTTTTCCACGATTTAAGTGTAGCACATAATCTGTGTAAAACAACAGAGACAGAAAATCAGGTCGGCCTGGGGAACCCGCGAGCGGCAAGGACCTGATTCTTCGGGCGAACAGCGGGTCCAGGGGGACCCGCGCGGACCAGGGGGGTCCGCCCTCCTGAATCGGATGATCGCGAGAATTCTGCGGCGGTAGTTCGCCCCGCCCCTGCACCCATTCGCCCTCGCCCCGCATCCATTAAATGGGTAATCTTGACTAAAAAGTATGGATTAGCT
>JBEKQS010000308.1:0-5560 GCA_049519475.1 Bryobacteraceae bacterium
TTCGCCGGAGCCGTGTCGTTATAAGTGCGCACCCACAAATCGCCTTCGTGCGTCAGCCACGGCTGGGCGAACCCGGCCAGCGGCAGCACGGCGATGCATAGCGGCGCTTTAAAAAGTCCCGATCGACGCATTCCAGTCCTTTAGCGCCTTGGAAGCCTTCAGGCGCACGCCACCGTTCTCTTCATGCTGCAACATGCTCTGTAGCAGGCCCACCGTGGAATCGTCGCGGCGAGCGACCATCAGGTCGATCACCTGCATCCGCACCGCCGGGTTGGTATCGGACAGCAGCACCTGGGCCAGAGTCTTGCTGACCCGCGGATCGCCGGCCAGCGGCTTCAAAGCGTCCAGAGCTTTCAGCCGGACGCCGTCATTGGGATCGTTGGCCAGCGCGTTCAGCAGGGAATCGAGCGCCTGGGGAGAATCTCCGGGATTCTTGAGCAACTCCACCGCTTCCACGCGCACCGCGGCGTTTTCCCCACGGGAGCCGGCCAGGATGAACTTCTGGATGTCGGGATCTTCGAGACGCCCGGAGATTTCGCGGCGCCGGGTTTCGTCGACGGTGATCTGCACGCGGCCGGTCGAGTCCGGCTTGACGGAGCGCACCGTGGAGAGAATATTGTCGGAGGGTGAAAGCGACATGCTGTTGAAACCGTTCGACCCGAACGGAACCAGCGAGCCGGAGAAACGCGCCGCGAAAAAGCCGATGGCAATCAGCGCCAGAGCGCCCGCCGGCTGCCGCATCTTGCCGAATCCGGCGAATGAAATGTTGAGGGCTTCCAGGAACAGGGTCCACGGGCCTTTGGCGGCTTTCTCCATAACCGGGGCGCCGCCGGCAATGGCGGCCATCAAATCGGCGCGGCAGTCTTCCAGCAGCAGGGCCGGCGGTTCAAGGCGACGGCCATCGAGGGCCGCCGCCAGCACGCGCTGGCGCTCCATTTCCGCCGTGCACGCCGCGCACTCGTGCAGGTGCTGGTCGAAGAGATCTTCCTCTTCGGGCGTCAAGTCACCGTAGTAATACAGCGGAATCAGTTTCGTAACTGAGTCGCAAGTCATATAAAGTCTCCCAAAACGCCGCGCATTTTCTGAGTCGCGCGGAAAAGGCAGTTCTTGGCCGCTTCTTCGGTGGTGCCCAGGACTTCCCCTATATTTCGCAAACGCAATCCCTGGTAATGGCGCAGCTCAAAAACCATGCGCTCCCGGGGAGTGAGTCCCCCGAGCGCCCCGTCGATCCGTTGTTTCAGCTCGCGGTTCCACATGGCGCGCTCCGGATCGGCCGCCGCCGCGCCCTCTTCATACGTTTCCAGCCGGTCGATCGGCCCCTCGGAGGTTTCCACCACCGAGGGCTCCTCTTTGCGGACCTTTCTTTTCCTCAACAGATCCAGACAGATGTTCGTCACAATCCGGTAGAGCCAGGTATGGAAGCTGCAATCGAACCGGAACGCATGCAGGTTACGATAGACCCGCAGAAACGCCTCTTGATAAACGTCGCGGGCGTCTTCCGGGGAGCGCAACAGGTTCATGGCCAGGCGGAGCACACTTTGGTCGTACGTGCGCACCAGTTGCTCAAAGGCATCCTGGTCGCCGCTCTGCGCCGCCCGAATTAACGCATCCACATGCGGGCTCAATCGGGCGCCAACCGTTCCGGCTGCATCCTGGGCCATAAGCTGCGTCAGCGGATTTCTTTATCGAACTCCCATTTCATCCAAATCTTCTATGGAATTGGACGTACCTGTGGTGGAAATGTCACGGTGGGCCGGACAGGCCGCCCATCGAACTCCAAGATATTGATTCTGCTGCTGTTCCGAGTATCAGTGTATCCTGGGCCGGATGAAAAAGGAAAGTCCTCGGGGCAGCCGAAAGTCTGCCGCCCGTGGAGGGCCAATGCCCGGCTGACCCGGTTTCCTATCGGAGATTTCGGCGTGAGAGGAAATGCGTCACCTTTCCTTCACCGTACAGGCATTGGGAATTCTGCCGATAGTAGGGGCGGAGGCCTGATGCCGAGCAGTTTGGATAGCGGTCAACCGTGTATCGCCACGACCGGGGACTTGCCCATCTTCCGAACACGCAAATCTACGGTTCCGTTCGAACCTGCGTCCTGGAAATTAGCAGCCCTGACCAGGCTGAGCCGTTGGTTGCCGCCGATTCGCGGAGCGGCATCGCTGGCGTTCTCGTGCATCCGGCCGCTGTATCGCGGCCAGGGACTTCGGATCCTGCCGATCTGGCCCGGCATCCGGATGCTGGTGGACCCGCAGGATTACCTGGGCGGATTACTGGCGTTCCTGCCTCACCTATACGATCGCTGGGAAAGACAGGCCATGGCACGGATCTTGTGGCCGGGAGATGTGTTTGTGGACGTTGGCAGCAATATAGGAGCTTATGCGCTGTGGGCGGCACGCTGTGTAGGGAGCGCAGGCAAGGTGATCGCTATCGAAGCCGATGAGGAGAACTACGGGATACTGGCCCAGAACGTCGGCCTGAATCAGTTTGACGATCGGATTGCGTTGTTTCGATGCGGCATTTCGGAGCGGCGTGAGGTCCTTTCCCTGCATCGCAATGTGACGGGGAATTGCGGAGGCCACACTTTCCGCGGGGGAAGCGCGGCGGGGCCGTCGGTGGAATGTGTGCCGCTCGATGAACTGCTGGCTCAGTTTCCAGACCTGCCGATTCGCATGATGAAGCTGGACATTGAGGGATTTGAGGCACGCGTGCTCGGCCGGTATTTTTCGCGCGTTCCGTTGGAAGCCAGGCCGGAATACCTGCTCGTGGAGATAGACGGCGGTCCTGCTCCGGTTGAGGAGAGAGCGGCGCTGCGGGGTCTGCTGTCGGCCTGCGGCTACGCGCCCCTGCGAGAAAGTGCGAATTCTCTTTTCAAACGGACAGGACGGTCGCGATGAGTTCCCACCCGTTGTTCTCCGTGGTGATTCCGGTCTTCAATCGGCCGCGCGAAATTCAGCGGGCTTTGAAGAGTTGTCTCGAGCAGGAGTATGCGGGGTTTGAGATCGTGGTTGTCGATGACGGATCCACCGACGACACGCTAGCTGCAATCAGACAGCGGGCGGATGAACGCGTGACCATCGTGGGCCACTCCGGGAATCGCGGTGTCTGCGCCGCCAGAAACACCGGCGTACGAAACGCCCTTGGCGAGTGGATCGTGTTCCTCGACAGTGATGACGAGTTGCTGCCAGGGGCGCTCGACCTCATGGCACGGCGAATTCGGGAAACCTCTTCGACGATTCAACGCCTGTTCTTCTGCTACGCGTTCCCCGACGGAGACCATTCGTCCGCCCCTGTTGTGGAGCAGGTTCTCGACTACACCGGATATCTCAGTTGGGCGGGGCAGCTCACCCGGCCCGATTTTCTGAATTGCGTGCGCCGTTCGACCTTCCACGTCGTGACCTGGCCGGAAAGCCGGGCATATGAGAGGATCTATCACCTCAATTTCGCTCGGACCTTTTCAACCCGGTTGTTTCGGGACGTGGTGTCCCAGGTTCATTACGACGCCGCCAACCGCCTGACCAAGGTATCTTTCTTCGACTACATCCGGAGGCAGAAGTTGGAAGCCCTGGACGGCGCCAGGGCGCTGGACGAAATCGTGGTGAGTCATGGCGGGGCTCTGAGGCGGTTCGCTCCGCGGATTTTCCGGAGCTTGCTACGACAGCGGTTCGAAATGTATTTCCTGGCGGGCGAGACCTTTCATGGATTGCGCCTCGCGCGGGAATTCCTGGGGGCGTACCCGCTGGCCGCCACCGCGTGGGCGACACTGGCCGCCGGGGTGTTGGGCCCATCACCGCTGGGCGCCGTAAAGTTCCTGAGGATGAAGAGCCTTGCGCAACCTCCGCCCTGCTTGTCTCTCCAGCCGCACCCCGAATTCCCGCAAGCCGAGCGGTGAGCCGGTTCGCGTCGCCTGCCGGACCGCGGTCGATGCACCATCGGATACTCCTCTTTGGGTGCGCAGGGTGGGCGTCCGCACCCAGCGGTTTGCGGTAAAAGACGCTGTGTTTCAGAGGCATTGCCCACAATAACCCCGCATTCGTTCCCAAAAGTGTTGGATTTTACGATATTCGCGTGTGGAAATCCACGTGCAGGGGTGGGCGGCGAATCCCGTCGCATCCAGGAGGATTCACCTGTGGATAACGAAACTCTAACGATTACAGACAATCGGACTAACCAGACATATACCGTACCGATCTCCCGTGGCAGCATCCGCGCCATGGACCTGCGCCAGATCAAGACCGGAGCCGACGATTTCGGCCTGATGACCTACGATCCGGCTTTCATGAATACCGCCTCCTGCCAGAGCGCGATCACGTACCTGGATGGCGATAAGGGGATTCTGCGTTATCGCGGTTACCCGATCGAGCAACTGGCCGAGAACTGCACGTTCCTGGAGGTGGCTTACCTCCTGCTTAACGGTGAACTCCCGACCGAGGACGAACTGGCAAACTGGAACCGCGAAGTATTGCGGCACACCATGATCCACGAAAAGCTGAAGAAAGTCATGGAGGGCTTCAACTACGATGCGCATCCCATGGGCATGCTGATGGGTGCGGTGTCGGCGCTCTCGACGTTCTATCCCGATGCGCGGAGCATCTTCGACCCGGCCAGCCGGCATGAGCAGATCGCGCGGCTGATCGGCAAGATGCCGACGATTGCGGCGTATGCGTACCGTCACCGGCTGGGACTGCCGTACGTGTATCCCGATCCGGAGCTTGACTACACGAAGAACTACATGAACATGCTGTGGAAGCGGACGGAGCCGAAGTACGCCGCGAACCCGGTGATTGCGCACGCGTTGGAGGTGCTGTTCATCCTGCACGCGGATCACGAGCAGAATTGTTCGACCAACACGATGCGGGCGGTGGGCAGCTCACACGCCGACCCATACGCCACCACCGCCGCGGCCATCGCCGCGCTGTGGGGCCCGCTGCACGGCGGAGCGAACGAAGAAGTGCTGCGCATGCTTGATGAAATCGGCAAGGTCAGCGAGATTCCCGGCTTCATCGCGCAAGTGAAGGACGGCAAGCGCAAGCTGATGGGCTTCGGACACCGGGTGTACAAGAACTACGATCCGCGCGCCCGCATCATCAAGCGCGTGGCCGAACAGGTGTTCGAGGTGACGGGACGCAATCCGAAGCTGGACATCGCGCTGGAGCTGGAAAAAATCGCGCTGTCGGACGAATACTTCATCAAACGGAAGCTCTACCCGAACGTGGATTTCTACTCGGGAATCATCTACCAGGCGATGGGGTTCACGCCCGACCAGTTCACGGTGCTGTTTGCGATTCCGCGGACCGCCGGGTGGCTGGCGCAGTGGCAGGAGTTGCTGGGGGACGCGGACCAGAAAATCGCCCGCCCGCGCCAGATTTACATCGGCCAAGACGCGCGCGATTTCGTGCCCTTCGCCCAGCGGGGCAAGATCCAGACGGCTACGGCCTAGTGCAGTGCGGCCGAAATCATGCCTGTTTTGTGGGGCAGGCAATCTTGCCTGCAGCCGCCTTTCAGGCGGCTTTTTCGGGGCCGGCGAGCGTTTTCGATCACCGAAGAGCGCCGGCTGAAAGCC
>JBEKQS010000309.1:0-5524 GCA_049519475.1 Bryobacteraceae bacterium
GGGCGTTCCTGGCCGGCAGTGGCGAGGTGCGATTTGCCGGGCAACGGCGAGAGGAAGTGTACGGTTGGACGGAGCGGACGCTGGTGCGGCACCAGTACGCCAGCCTGGACCGGCCGGGCAAAGGTTTGGTGCGGAGCTACATCGCCCGGATGACGGGTCTGAGCCGGGCTCAGGTGACGCGGTTGATCACGGCATATGGCAGGACCGGACGGGTGAAGGCTGCGAGGTATCAACGTACCAAGTTCGCCACGCGTTACACCACGGCCGATGTGGACCTATTGGCCTACGTCGACAAGGCGCACGGAAACCTGAGCGGACCAGCGACCCGGCGTATTCTGGAGCGCGAATACAGCGATTACCACCAGGCTGCCTACCAGCGGTTGTCGGCGATCTCAGTGGCGCACCTGTACCGGTTGCGCAACTCGGCGGCCTACCGTCGCCTCACCCGGCCGCTACTACCTCAAAGCGCCAAACTTTCAAGAACAGCACGAATCCGCTCCCGAGATCCGAACCGACGGCACTTCCGCCGCGCCTTACGCCGCCACTTACTATCCCAGCGCGGCCAGTGCCAGCGCCGCATCCATTGTGCAGGCAGCCCCCGGTCAGGATATCGCCGGCCTCGAGATCCGCCTGACGCGCCAGACGGCAGCCGCCGGCGTGGGGAGCACTTTCACCATCAGCGGTATCGTCACCGGTGCCCCCGACAACACCATGGCGAGTGTCTTCCTCCAGCACGGCGAGAGCCCCGGCCAGATGTACGATTCGCAGAGAGGTAATGCGGGCCCTGACGGCAAATTCGTCTTCCGTGGCTTGCAGCCGGGGTCCTATCGACTGTCCGCGCATTTTTCCTCGGGCAAGACCTACCTGCAGAGCCAGCCCGTGGATCTCACTCTCGGCAGTTCCGACCAGACCAACGTGCAACTGGTCCTCGCGTCCCCTGAAGAAATCATCGGCACACTCGAAATCACCGGCGATGCGCCGCTCGCCACGCCCGCGGAAAAACGCACCGTGCGCCTCGATCCGGCCTTCCCTTTCGACACCGCCGGTAACCCCGAGACAACTCCTGGAGAGGTCGATGCGAAGGGCGCCTTCCGCATCGGCAACGTCGGTCCCGGCCGCTTCGTCCCGGTGGTCGACGCACTCCCGGAGAAGGCCTACATCCAGTCCGTGACGCTCGATAACGCGCCGGCTCCCGACAAAGTCCTGGATTTCTCGCGCGGCGTTAAAGGCTCGCACATCAAGATCACTGTCAGCCGCAGTGGCGCCCAGGTGTCCGGCACGGTGCTCGACAAAGACGGACAGCCGCTCCTCAGCCCGCTGGTCATGGTTTGCCTCGCTAGCGATCCGAGTCAGTTGCGGGAAATTCAGGAGGACGATCAGCACAGAGTCACCGAAGGCAAGTACACCATCAAGGCGATTCGTCCCGGCAAGTACCGTCTGTTCGCCATCGATGTGTTGACGCTGGCTTCCGACGCCCCTGACGCGAACTCCGACGATGACGAACTCATGAAGACCTTTTTCAACTCCGCCGAAGAGATTGAACTCAAGCCCGGCGACCGCATCGTCAAAGACCTGAAGGCCATCGACAAACTTCCGGGCAAGGAACCTTATGCTGTGCAATAGTGTTAGTTGTGGGGGGGCTAATTCTGGCCGCAGCCGCCTTTCAGGCGGCGCTGGCGTCGAGCTACACGCAATAGTCTTCAGTCGGGGCAAGAGCGCGACCGGGGGGTCGCGCGCGGACGAGGGCGTCCGCCCTCCTTTGTCCCTGGCAGCCCTTGCACTCCTGCCGCTAGTCCTGTGCGCGGCCCTTTCTGCGCAAGTCGTGCTCCCCGGCGCCGCCCCGGCCAGTGTCAGCGGCATGGTCACCAATTCCCTCAGCGGCGAGCCGATTCTGCGCGCCCACGTCTTGCTACACAACTCCGCCATCGGCCCCGACGGCCTTCCCCAAACCTACGGCGCCCTCACCAATCAGGAAGGCAAGTTCACCATCACGCAGCTACCGCCGGGCCGTTACACCGCCTCCGCCGATCGCATCGGGTTCGTCATGCTCCCCAAAACCGTGTCGGCGCTCAACTTCAACTTCCCGCTCGGCCCCGGCGACAGGAAGGAAGACCTCAATCTCATTCTTACGCCGGCCGGCGCCATCATCGGCCGGGTGCTCGATGCCGCCGGCGAACCGGTACCCAACGCCATCGTCCGGGTGGAAGGGAGCGAAGGAGCCCAAACCGCCGCCACCGACGAACAGGGCCGCTACCGCATCGGCGGCTTGCGCCCCGGCAAGTACCGCGTTCACGCCTCGCCGCGCCCTTCGCAGTTTTCCTCTTCCGCCGAGGTCCGCACCGACGGCACCGGGGACATCCACTACTCCGCCACCGACTATCCCGACTCGCTGGCGCGCGGCTCCGCCCGGCGCCTTGACGTGGGGCCCGCCGCGGAACTCAGCGGCATCGACATCCGCCTCGTCCGGACGGGCATCCTCTCCGTGAGCGGCAAAGTGTTCGGCATGCCCGGCGGCAACACGCGCACCGGCATCGAAGTGACACGAGAAGGGGAAAACGGTAACAGCGGGGCGGAGACCATCGTAAAGCCCGATGGAAGCTTCATTATCTCGCCCTTCGATCCGGGTAAATACACATTAGCCGCCGTCGGCTACGGACAGAGCCCGCGGCACAACCTGCGATCGGCCCCGCTGGAAATCGAACTTGCCGGCGCGAGCCTGGAGCACATCGAACCGCGCATGATTCCACCGTTCGAAGTTCCCGGCCAAATGCGCTTCGACGACGATCGGTCTCGCCTGCCGCCGCAGCGGCTTGCGCGACAAGGGCGGGCGCAGTCCACGCAGCCGCCAGTACCCCCGCGCCAGATCCACCTGAAGGCGGTCACAGGTTTCTGGGGGGGCGCACTCGCCGCCCCGATCGGCGCGGACGATTCTTTCACTTTGGAAAACGTGCTGCCCGGCCGGTTCCACGTGCTGCTTTCCTGGGGACCAGCCTATGTGAGATCGGTGCGCATCGGCTCGACCGAGACCGAAGGCGACATCCTCGACGTCCGTAATGGCCCGGCCGGCCCCATCACCATCGCCGTGAGTTCACTCATGTGCCAGGTTTCCGGAACCGTGAACGACTCGAACGGCCCGGCCGCCAACACGCGCGTCGTTCTGGTACCCGAGGCTGGTAGCGGCCGGTCCCTCCAATCCGCGTCGGTCAAAGCCGACGGAACCTACTTGTTCATAGCCCTCCCGCCCGGCAAGTACACACTGGCGGCCACCGACGGCGACTTCAACCCGAACCGTTACGAACCAGGCGCAGCCCTGGAAGACTACGAAGACGTTGCCGAAACCATCGATCTGCGGCCCGGCGACAAAATCACCAAAGACCTGAAGCGAAAGTAGCCCGCAAGAAAAGGGACGTTCGCGGCCGAAGCCGGAACGCCCCTGTGGTCCGCGTCTCTGCGCCTCCGCGGTAGATACACGGTTCCTACAACCACTCCGCCGGCTTCTCCCACTTGCCCGTCTCCGCCGATCGCGCCACCGCGTCGATCACGGCCATATTCCGCAGCGAATCTTCGAGCGGCGTCGGCACTTGTCCGCCTTCCCGCACGGCGCGCGCAAACCGGTCGCCTTGCAGCGTGTACTGATCGCAGGCCGCAAACTCTTCCACCACCGCTCCGCCGCCCGTGAGATCGCGCCCATCGTCGATCGAGATGCGCGAGGGCCCGCCCGGCGTCGCATTGAAGGGGATGTCCGGCTCGATCTTTCCCTTGGTCCCGTAAAACCGCATGCTCTGCTGCTGTTGCAATTGCATGCTGCACGTGAAAACACAGTGCCCCGACGGGTATTCCAGAATCGCCGACGTCACTACATCCACGCCGCTCAAGCGCGCGTCCCGCGTCATCGCGCCGAACACCCGCTCCGGCTCTTCGCCGAACACCATGCGCGAGGTTTTGATCGGGTAGCAGCCGATATCCATCAGGCCGCCGCCGCCCCACTCCCGCACGTTGCGCACGTTCACCGGGTCCACATTGTAATAGCTGAACGTCGCCACCGCGCTGCGCAGCTCGCCGATCCGTCCGCCCCGCACCAGCTCGATGATGCGCGCCCACTGCGGATGGCACGCCACCATGAACGCCTCGCCTATGAACACACCCGTGCGGTCGCGCGCCGCAAGCAACTGCCGCGCCTCCGCCGTGTTCATCCCGATCGGCTTCTCGCACAGCACGTGCTTGCCCGCCTCCGCCGCGCGCACCGACCACGGCACGTGCAGATGGTTCGGCAGCGGATTGTAAACGGCCTCGATCTCCGGGTCCGCCAGCATCTCCTCGTAGGACCCGTAGGCTTTCGGAATCCCCAACCCGCGCGCCGCCTTCGCGGCTTTCTCCCGGTCCCGCGACGCGATGCCCACGATTTCGCAGCAGTCGCCCAGTTGCATCGCCGGAATCACGCGCGTCAGCGCAATCTTCGCCGCTCCCAAAACGCCCCATTTCACTTTTCGCATAGCATCCGCATTTTACCCCGCCGCAGACCCCGCGATTGCTCCGCTTTGCATTCTCCCCGCTCCCTGCGCCACTATAGAAGGGAATGGCAACCGCTACTCTTTCCCAATTCCGCAACGAACCCGTCGCCGATTTCTCCCAGCCTGCCAACCGGCAGGCCATGGAAACAGCCCTCCAAAAGGTGCGCTCCGAATTCGGCCGCGAATATCCCCTGCGCATCGGCCATGAGTCCGTTTCGACCGGCGATCAGCTCTCTTCCGTCAATCCGTCCAACCCCGCTGAAGTGGTCGGCATCCATCACCGCTCGACCACCGCGCTCGCCAATCGCGCCGTGGAAGCGGCTTTCGCCGCCTTCCCGCAATGGGCCGCCACTCCCGCCGCCGAGCGCGTCCGCATGGCCCTCGAGACCGCTCGCATTCTGCGCCTCCGCAAGTTTGAGTTCGACGCCTGGCTGGTCTACGAAGCCGGCAAAACGTGGCCCGAAGCCGACGCCGAGGTCTCCGAAGCCATCGATTTCTGCGAATACTACGCGCGCGACATGCACCGCCTGGCCTCGCCGCAAGCCGTGGTCCAGCTCCCCGGCGAGCACGACGAGATGATCTACATCCCGCTCGGCGTGGGCATCGTCATTCCGCCATGGAATTTCCCGCTCGCCATCCTCGCCGGCATGACCGTCGCCTCGCTCGTCACCGGCAACACCGCCATCATCAAACCCTCCAGCGAAACCCCCACCATCGCCGCCAAGTTCGCCGAGGTGCTTCTTGAAGCCGGCTTCCCCCAGTCCTCCTTCACGCTGCTCACCGGCAGCGGCGCCGCCGTCGGCGACGTCATCGTCCAGCACCCCAAGACACGCTTCATCGCCTTCACCGGCTCCCGCGACGTCGGCCTCCGCATCAATGAGCTGGCCGCTAAAGCGCAGCCGGGCCAGATCTGGATCAAGCGCGTCATCGCCGAAATGGGCGGTAAAGACGCCATCGTGGTGGATGCCGATGCCGACCTCGACAAAGCCGTCGACGGCGTGCTCTTCTCCGCT
>JBEKQS010000310.1:0-5500 GCA_049519475.1 Bryobacteraceae bacterium
GTATATGTATAACACAAAAAGTGAGAATACGCCATTTCAGCGGGCTTTTGGCGAAGATCAGGCACTCAGAGGGGGAGCGTGGAAATCGAGGCTAGACCAGATCTTCGGCGCTTGCCAGAGATGACCCGGTAGCGCTCGTTTGAAGTGACCAGACCCGGGAACAGGATTAGGAATGGAAGCGGAGATCATCCACGCCGTAGGCGTGTGTTTTGATGTGAGAGAGAGGGCCAGCAATATCATCCACGACGCAGGCGTGCGGGGTGCTGTCATATCATCCCCGCCGGAGGCGGGTTGGGGTGTGGGATTGCGTCTCGCTGGGAGAGTCAGCGACCCGAGCGCCGAAGGACCAGATCAACGTCCTCAATCCTCGCAGCCGTAACAAAGTCGTCTTTCAAGGCATCGTTTCGAATATCTCGAACATCGGACTGAAAAGCCAATCACGGTTGCGCGGAGGGATCAGCCAATTAGCGGGAAGCCCTACGACCTCGTCTGCGGGCAGGGCCGCCTTGAGGCGTATACGTCGCTGGGGGCGACGGAAATCCCGGCGATAGTCGTCGATGCCAGCCGGGAAGACTGCTTCCTCATGAGCTTGGTGGAAGACATCGCTCGCCGCCAGCAGTCCCCGGTCGAATTACTGGGGGAGATCAGCAACCTGAAGGCACGTGGCTATAGCACGACCGAGATTGCGAAGAAGATCGATCTCGCCCAGAGCTATGTCATCGGGATCTCCCATCTGTTGGAGCACGGAGAGGAACGTGAGCTTTCGGCTGGCGTGCGTAAATCAGAAGCAGTAGCCTTGTGCCACCCAATAATGCCAGTCGGCGATGGCTTCGGCGGTCGAGGCGTCCGGATCAACAGCCGCCAGTTGTGACAAAGGAACTGCCATGGTGCGGCCTTGCCAGTGGGTCAGCACGAGCATGTCAGCGGAGCAGGCATCTTCCGGCGCCATACGGAGGACCTCGACGGTTTCTCCTTTTCTGAGAGGCGAAACTATCTTGTCAGCGATGCACTTGGCCTGAAAAGGGAATCGGATTTTGTCGTCGAGGTAGCAATGCCATCCCATAACCTGCTCTTCCGGCCCATTGGCGTCGGCGATGACTTCGTTGTGGATGCGGTCCTCTCGGACAGGGTCTCGCTTGGGTCGCTTCATGACTTTACCCCCAGGATTCGCCGAACCGAGGTGCGGCCGATCTGCACGCGGCGGGCGATTTCGGATTTGTTGACGCCGGCACGGTGCAGTTTCCGGATTTCCGCAGTATGTTGGGCTGCGGTTGCAGGCCGGCCCAACCTTTTGCCGTTCTGCCGGGCGTGGGCCAGGCCAGCCCGCGTTCGTTCCCGCAAAATCTCTCTTTCGAACTCGGCGAATATCGCCAGCAATCCAGCCATCGCTCGACCGGCTGGCGTGGTCAGGTCCAGCGCCTCGGTCAGCGACACGAACCCGACGCCGAGATGCTCCAGTTCCTGGAGTGTTGCCAGCAGATCCGTTACCGACCGGCCCCAACGGTCCAGCCGCCAAACCAGCACGACGTCGATTTCGCGGCGGCGGGCGGCTTCCAGTACTTTCTCGCGGGCTTCTCGCCGCGCCGCCCCGGAGTTCACCTCGCGGATTTGCAGGGTGATCGTCCAGCCGCGCCGGGCCGCATACTCCCGCATGGCCCGGTTCTGCATCGCCAGAGTCTGCTGATCATTGGTGGAAACGCGGGCATACAGGCCTACCCGAAACATTTTCGGCTGCTTGCGTCGGTGGCCAAAAACGTGATCGGATTTTGCCTGTGGAAAGCCCTGTTTTTCGGCCATTTCCAGGTGATGCTCCCGCCTGGCCGCAGTCGATCCTTTTCGGCCAGGCAGAGTTCATCATATTACGCGGCGGTGGGCGTCACCAGACGCACCAGCGTCTCGCGGTAATTCCAGGGCATCCACTCCGAAGGACGCCGCTTCAACTCCTCGGCATGCCTCTGCAACTCGGTCAGATAATCGAACGGATTGGCTCCGTTCAACTCGCAGGTGTGGATCAGACTCATGAACAGGTCGCCGACTCCGGCGCCGTTCAGCGTCTTATAGAAGAGTGCGTTCTTGCGGTTCAGGATGGCTTTCTTCAGGGCACGCTCCACGATGTTATTGTCGATTGGCGCGCCCGGTTGCTGCAAAAAGAGCGTCAGCTTCGGCCAGTGATTCAGTAGGTAAGAGATGGCTTTGCCCAGCCCGGAATTCGGTTCCGTCTTATGCTCTGCCAACTGCGCCTCCAGCCACGCATGCAGCCCTTTCATCAACGGCTCGCTATGCTCCTGATGGAAGCGCAGCCTCTCTTCCGGTGACAGTTTCTGTTCCCGCGCCAGCCCGTCGTAGTGATAAACACCGCCCAGCGTCTCCAGCACATAACGGCATTCTTCAGGAAAATTATCGACCACCTCCACAACCTGCCGCCTTCCATGGGCGAGGCAGTTCGCGATCAGCGTTTCGACGCCTTTGGGCGTGTTGCGCGACAGCGCATCGCACATCTGGATCGGCGCCGGCAGTTCGCGGGCGCGCTGTTTCAATACCTCGCCAATGTTCTCGCCTGCGTGCTTCCATCCGGTAAAGAACAAAGCGATGGTCCATACTCCAGTCATCGAGACGATGCCGCTGGTGAAGGTGCCAGTCCGCTTGTCGCCCGGTTCGCGCGTCAGGCGCAGAATCCGCATGCCCGTGTCGTCGTTGTGCAGCACGCCGCCTTGCGCCGCCTGCCGGATCAACTCCTCCAGCATCGGCCGGATCAGTTTCGCGGCAGCCTCCAGGAGCTCCCATTGCGTCGCGGCGGACAAGGGCATTCCCAGTTGTTGCTCCAGCCTTTCCAGCCGGTTGAAGGGTACTCCCGTACCGTACTTCATCAGGGCGATCATTGCCACAGCCGTTGCATCGTACTTGTCTGGACCCGCCGTCGACGGTGCGTCGGCTGTGAACACCTGCCCGCAGGCATTGCAGCGCAGTCGCTCCATCTCGAACACGGTGGCTTCCAGCGGCGCGTGCCCTACAAATCTGACCAGCGTGGCTGGCTCTTTCTGCCGATACACTTTTCCGCGGCGGCATTCCGGGCAAAGATCGCCGGAATGCAGCGTGGCGTGCGCCGTGGCCACCCGGTTGGCGCCCCGAAACGCAGCAGCACTATGGCGCCCATGACCGCTTGGAGCCGGCGCGCTGTTCTCCGGTTGGCCTGCGGGCGCTGCGTCCCGCGGCACAACGGCGCTGGTTTTCTCCGTACTCCGTTTTGGCATCAGTCTCTCGGCCATGGCATGCAGCGCGGTTTTGAGCTGCGGGCCTTCCGATGCGCTCAGCGGCATGCGCGTACTGCGATCGATAATCTGATCCAGTTCGTCCAGATTCACGTCGATCCGCCGTCTCGTCCTCATAACTGGGTAAGGTATTCGCGGAAACGTGGCGTCAGGGGATAGCCCAGCACCTGTTTGAGCGAGCGGTTCGGCACATAGCTGTTGGATTGCTTGCCGCGTCCCGTGGTCTGGCCCAGCAGCACCCAGTTGGCCGCGCGGTAACAGGTCCCGCGGAACCGTTCCGGATCTACGAACGTTTCCAGAAAGTAAATGGGATGCCCGTACATTCGCTGCCAGTCCGGGGAGATCTGCGTCGCCATCCGGCCCAGAATGTGCGACGCCAGATGCTTCACTCGCACCCAAGGCAGAATCAGAAACCGGGTGTTGTAAGCGATCAACCGAATGTTACGTCGCCGCACCTCCTGGCTCCAGCCGATGTAGCGGTCGCGCGCGCCAATGTGTCGCGGTGCGCTCGACCACGCCACGCAGGCCAGCGGCCGGCCTTGCACCCATACCAAATACTTCAGGTGCTCCCCCACCGGCTGCTCATAACCCAGATAATGATGCTCCTCCAGCAGGCTGTTAAACAGCGCTTCATCCCCGCTACGCCGTACCTGCACAAACTCTAATGGTTGGAACTGGCCGAGACGCCCTTCCACCGGCGTCCTGTCGATCAGTACGGGAGCCGGCCGCACCCGCCGCGCCAACGGATTATGCGGCACGTACCTCACTGGTGGTAACTCGATCTGTCCGGCGCGGTCCAGCGTGAGTACCAGGCCCCGGCACACCATGTCGCGCAAGGCGCCGTTGGGTTGTTTCCATTGCCAGGCTTCGCATAGCTTCTGCGACAGCCTCCGGCGGCTCGCGCGCGGATGCGCCGCAATCAGTTCCTTTATATAGAGAATGTCTGTGGTGGTGATTGCCCGGCCCCGGTACGTGAGTTCTGCCATCAACAGCAGTATGCACCTTCTCTTTCTGGAACGCAAGGGGGTCGCGGTTTTTTTTGCAACCCTTACTTAATCGTGTTCACCCTTCGCCACATCGGCGCCGCCCGCACACGCGACAGGTCACCGGCCGCCATCAACAACTGCGCCTCGTAGGCTTCCAGCGGCTTGGCCGGCGCGTCGGATTCCGGCCACCATACGAATCTTCCCTTGGAGAGCCGCTTTTGCGCCAGCCAGTATCCCTGGCCGTCATAGCTGAGTAGGCGAATGGCCGTTCCCCGGCGGCTGCGAAACACGAACACGCATCCGGAAAATGGATCTTCGGCGAGTTTCTCCTGGCAAAGCCGTGCCAAGGAGTCAATGCCCTTGCGACCATCGACGGGTTCGATGGCCACCAACACGCGCATCTGCGCCGTGATCTGGATCATCCTTCCGTATCCCGCCAGGCCCGCAGCAAGCGGGCCCAATCCGGCGGGGCGGCCGCCTTCCAGTGGATGCGCATCTTGCCGCCGCCCGCGGACTCGAACTCGATGACGCAGTCCTCCAGCGTCGCCGGACGCGGAGCGATCAGTTCAACGAATGCCGGCTTGGCTGCCTTTCGTCGGAGGCTGGGAACTCGGCCGAGCCGCTTCTTCAGCCCCATATAATCCAGCCGCAGCGGGTGCGCGACGGCGTACACACCGTGTTGCCTGGCGAGTTCGACCGCAGCCTGCCAAAGTGGCTCCGGCAGCTTCGTCCGCCGCGACTGGGTGCTACGGAACTGATCCAACTGGCGCTGCAGTTGTGCAATAGGTTCGGGAATGGATAGTGTGCTTTTGCGGTTCACGATCAGCCGCTCCTCAGCGACTGACTGAACTTAACAGGACGGGCTGGCCGGCGTCATGCACGCTTGCCGAAAGCTCACAGAGGAACGCCTACTGGGGGCAGTTGAGAAGAACAAGATACCGCTGTCTGTGGCAATGCAGATTGCCAACTCTGACGAGGAGGGGATTCAGCGAGTTCTCTGCGAAGCCTATGAGGACAAGACGCTTCGCGGTCGAAAGCTGCTCGCTGTGCGGCGGATCATCGAGTAACGTAAGGGCATAGGCAAGCAACTGAGCCCAGGCGTTCACCGAAAGGCTGAGCGGACACCATCCGCGGAAACGCTGGTCCGGGTTTACCGCCAAGAGGCCGACAAGCAGAAGCTCTTGGTGAAGAAGGCACAGGTCACAGGAAACCGACTCTTGTTCATCATTTCAGCCCTAAAGGCGC
>JBEKQS010000311.1:0-5499 GCA_049519475.1 Bryobacteraceae bacterium
TGGACGCCGCCAAGAAGGCCAACGACACCGGGAAGGTGCGGGACCTCGAGGCCTGGGGCAGTACCCACCAGGAGTTGGCACACCGCCAGCTCGCCGGGGAAGCCCCCATCACCGACATCCTGGAAGCTCTCGCCCCAGGACTTCCCGAGATCGCCCGCCGTGCCGGCGTGAAACTGATCGCCCCCGACCTTGCTTTCGCCGATCCCAGCGTGCAGACCGTCGACATCACCGACCTTCTCATGGACTACCTGAAGGCGGATGCGCGCACGCTTGAGATCGTCCGCGCTCTGCGGAAGCGCTAAAACCAGGATCTCCGGGGCTCGTGGCGCAGATCGGCAACTCCGCGCACCGCTATCCCCCGTCGGCCAACCGGCGCTAACTATCGAGATCCTAGACCAGGGCCGGTGCGACAATCAAACTGGGGAAAGGTCGATGCCTCCACACCGCTACTCCATCCCTGCCCTCGCAGCCTTGGCTGCGGCCCTCGCCGCCGTTGCTCAGGCTCAGCCGCCCGCGCCGGCGGAAGAAGGCATCGCCAGTTGGTATGGCGGACCTTTCGAAGGACAACGGTCCGCCAGCGGCGAGATCTACCACCAGGCGGAGCTTACGGCAGCCCATCGCACGCTGGCTTTCGGCACGAAGGTGCGTGTGCGCCGCCTCGACTCCGGCCAAAGCGTGGTCGTGCGGATCAATGATCGCGGACCTTACGTCGCCAGCCGCATCATCGACCTTTCCTATGCGGCGGCACACGGCCTCGGCATGACGCATCCGGGCCTGGTGCCGGTGGCCGTCGAGATCCTGGACTCTCCGGTCTCCAGCGGGTCCTCGCTGTTCGCCGTGCAAGCCGGGACCTTTCGCGATCCGGCGAACGCCGGCCGCACATTCGCCCTGATGCAGCAGAGATACGGCGTGGCGCGGATCGTGCCCCTACATCGTGAAGTGGATCTTTACCTGGTGGTGGTTGGCGAGGCGGCCAGCGAGGCCGATGCCGAAATGCTGGCGAAGACCGTGCGGAAGATCGGCAAAGCCTACGAATCGGCCTTCGTGGTCCGCCTGGACTCACGCCCGGCTTCTACGCAGGCGGGTGAGGTGGAGACGCTGGCGCGCCTCCACCCCTGAGCGTTTTACTTCGGGCAGCCCAGTTTCTTGACGTCGGATTCCGGCAGGCTGTGGGTGGCCGGAATTCCGGCGGGCATGTCCGCACCGCCGGGCACGAACCAGATTTCGACGCGGCGGAACGGAGCGTTCTTGTCGCTGGCCTTCACGGCCTGACCGCTCTTCTCCTTCACGTCGGTGGAGGTACCGCAGAAAGACGCCTTGGTGGGTGACGTTTGATCGGTGCCCACGGTGGCGATGCCGATACGGCTGAGTTCCAGTTGCGGGCAGATGCCCGTCCCGGCGCTCAGCACGGCAGCGGCGTTCAACACGCGCTGCACATCCAGTTTGGACGCGGCTTTGCCTTTCTCGTGAATATCGCGATGTCCGATGAGAACCACTTTGGCGTTGGGGTCGTCGCGCAACATGGGCGTCAATTGCTCCAGCAGCAGGCGCTTGGCGCAATTGTTCACGCGGGCGCTGTTTAACGGATAGACGATGTCATCGAGGCGCCGCGCCGTCGGCTGCAGGGTCACCGTGACGTTGGCGTTGGCCGAACCGGTTCCGCCCTTCTGATCGGTTGCGGTAGCGGTGAGGGGCACCACTCTGGTCTGCAACTTCGAACGATTGCTCATGTCGAAGCGCACGCCGCTCGAATCGAAGCTGCCGTTGGAGATGGCGCCTTCAGCGGCCGAGTACTGGATAGTGCTGCTGATGCCGCACTCGGAAGTGAAGGCGGTGGCCGAAACGGGCACTCTGCCGCCATACGCGATGGTCGACGGGGAAACGGTGAAGCTCACGGTTGGCGGGCTATAGACGCGGACGCGGACGAGGACCGGATCCGAGGTGCTTGACGCCACCCCGAGCCCTCCTTTCCCATCGGCGACGCCCGCGACGCTCACGCGAACCGAGACGTTCTGCGCGCCCGAGACACTCGTCGGCACGCTGAAGCTCGAACTGGCGGCTCCGGGGTACATGCGGTCGTTCACATACCACTGGTACTCCGGCGTCGAACCGGAGGGCCAACCGCTGGCCGAAGCCGTGAGACCCACGGTCTCACCGGGACACACATCATGCGCGCCCTGGATGGGAGCAACGCGAACCACTACGGCCGGCGGCGCCGGCGTTGGAGGTGGCGGCAGCGAAGGTGGCGGCACGAAATCCGACTTGAAGCCCCAACGGAAGACGATGCCGGCTTCGAGTTGCAGCGCGCTGGCATTGTGCGCCCGGTTCATGTACAAGCCACCGGGACCGGCCGGCACGCTGAGCAGGGCGAAGCTGGGCCGCTCGGCATACAGTCCGCGCGCATCCAGCCGCAATCCGACTCTGCGCGAAGCGTTAAACTTCACTCCCAGGCCGTAGGAAAGTCCCGGACCGTACTTGGTCCGCAACGTATAAGGATTGGGGAACTGCGGCGTGCTCACGGTATTGCCCAAGGGATCGAAAATCACCATTTCCCCGCCCAGCGTGACAAAAGGCCGGACCTTGGATTCCCGCTTGGTAAAGTAGAGCAGCCCATTGCCGTTGAACTGAAAGTTGTGGACACTCGACTTAATCCAAGTCGAAGTCATGTACGGCTGCAATTCCAGACTGTTCGAGGCGAAGGCGAATCCTTCTTCGAGTCCGAAGTATTTCCAGAGGTCCTCGGTGAGCCGCACGCCGAAAATCGGGCCCTTATCGAACTGATAAACCCGGGCGTCGCTGCCCTGATAAAGCTGAAAAATCTGAGCACCGCCAAAAATGCTGAAATCGTACCGGGAATAGTAATCGCCTGCCGGTGGAGTCGTAGAGGTGTTGGTCTGCGACATGGCAGGAAAAGCAAACGCAAGCGCCATAACAGGCACGGAAAGTAGTAGAAGTCGTCGTGTTTTGAATTTAACCACTGTAATCTTCCCCCAAACCTAACCATTCTAACGCCGTTACTGGCCGAATGCAGCATACAAAACGCCGCGCCGGGGGAACCAGGCGAACAAGCGATCCGGGGCGGCCGGCAAAATAAGCAGCGCGGCCGGATAGGAACCGTCGCGGCCGGTGTCGTTCAAGGGCCGCCAGACCAGCCCGCCATCGATGGACCGCCATACGACGCCACGTTGCACCGCGAAGAATTCCGCTGGGTTTTGGGGGTGTGCGATCACGGCGCTGACGGTTCCGGCATCGAGCGAGCCCGTGGCCATCAAGCTCCAGGTGCGGCAACCGTCCGTGGAACGGAACAGCCCATGGGACGAAGCGGCCAGCACCGTGGGCGCGCCTGAATTGCGCACGGCCAGGCTATACCATTGGATTCCCGGGGCCGGCGTGCCGCAGGCGGCGAAGGTGCGTCCGGCATCGAAGCTGGCGAAGGCGCCGCTATCGGTGACCGCGGCCACGCCGGAATCAGCGGACGCCTGGAGCAGGCGGACGCGGGCGGCGGCGGCCGTTTCCTTAGCGAGCGCCCGGGTCCAGGTGGCCCCATCGTCGAGGCTGAGGAACAGGCCGGAACTGGTTCCCGCCAGCAGGCTGTCCGGTTGGCCCGCGGCTTTGCCCCCTACGGCCGCCAGAGCCGTTACGCTGCCGTTACCGGGCGCGGCCACTTCCGCCCAGGAGCGGCCGGAATCGGACGACTTCCAGAGGCCCTGGTAGGCGGCGGCGAAAACCATCCGCGGCCGGCTGGGCATGGCGGCGGTGAGCAGCAGATTCTGGTGACCCGTCAAGCCCGCGCCGCCCGCCGGCAGGAGATGCGCGCCGAGATCGGTGCTCACATAGAGGCCGCCGGCGCCGGTATCGTAAGCCGTGCTGACATACAGCAGGCCGCCGGCTCCGGAAATTCCCGTCACGGTGCGATTGGCAAAACCGCGATTGCTCTCGCGGAGGGTCTCGCCACCGTCGGTCGAAACCATCAGTCCCGCGGTGGTGGAGGCGAAATACACCCAGCCGGGCCGCGCTGCGTCGAAGGCGATCGACTTGACGCTGGCGCCGGATACCTTGTGGAAGGCTGCGCCCGAGTTCGACGATTTCAGCAGTCCAGCGCTGGTGGCCGCGAAAACCGTGTCGGGCCGGCGCGGATCGAGCGTGACGAGGTAGGTGCGGAAGGCGCCCACGGGAGTCGCCAGGCGGGTCCATTGTCTTCCGGCGGTGATACTGCGATATGCGCCGCTACAGGCGCTGGCGTATACGA
Organism: Bryobacteraceae bacterium; assembly: GCA_049519475.1. Lineage (GTDB taxonomy): Bacteria > Acidobacteriota > Terriglobia > Bryobacterales > Bryobacteraceae > PALSA-129. The sequence goes on from JBEKQS010000311.1 coordinate 4,250, forward strand.
TGGGCGGCCGCGAAGGATTGACGGAGATGCTGAAGACGTCGGAATCGTCCAGCATTCCATCGTGGATGGATTGCCACGTCACGCCGCCATCGATGGTGCGCCACGGCAGGTGCGTGGTGCCGGCGTAGAGAACCTCGCTATGTACGGGGTCAAAGGCCAGGGCGACCACCGGGCTCAATTCGGCATTCTCCTGGGGTGAAATGCGGCGCCAGTTTTCGCCGCCGTCGCGGCTCAGAAAAATGCCATCGGCGGCGCCCGCCGCCATGACTTGCGCGTTGATTTCCCAGATGGCCAGCGACCAGATGGCTTTCCCCTTGAGCCCCGGGAGCAGGGTCCAGGACGCGCCGCCATCGACGGTACGATACAGTCCGGAATTCCAGGCGATGTCGCTTTCGATGCCCACGTACCAGACTCCGGGCCGGCGGCGATCGATCTCCAGAACGTGCAGCGTTCCCGACAACTCCGCCGGAAAAGCCAGGTGCGTCCAGGAAGCGCCGCTGTCGGTGGAGCGGTAGAGCAAGCCGTCGCGGGTGGCGGCCAGCACCGTGCCGTAGTGGTTGGGATCGGCGCGCACTACTTCCGCCGCTCCGCCGAAGGGGCCGACGGGATGCCACTGGGCGTGGGCCCCGACGGCGAGCAGCATCGTGACAAGCAGCCGGAGCAATGGTGGGGCGGACGCCCTCGTCCGCAGCCGGCCCCCTGGCCGGCTTCTTCTTCGAGCGAAGAGCGGGTCCAGGGGGACCCGCGCAGACCGGGGGGTCTGCCCCACTAATGGCATTGGTCTCAAGCTTCCGTCACCAGCTTCGAAAACGTGTTCAGATCGATGTTGCCGCCGGAGACGATCGCCACTACTTTGCCGCTTCCGGCGCGGCCCGAAAGCGCCGCCGCCACCGCGCAGGCCGCGGCGCCTTCCATGATCACGCGATTGCGCTCGGCCACCAGCTTCATGGCGGCCGCGGCCTCCTGCAAGGTAACCACCAGCGAACCGTCCAGCAGCCCGCGGGCGCGCTCGAACATATTGGCGAAGACCACCTTGGCGCCGATGCCGTCCACAAACGATGGCTGGTAATCGACCGGGCGTGGCTCGCCGGCCGCGAGCGACGCCGCCAGTGGCGCGGCCGTCTCCACCTCCGCCGCGAACACCTTAACGCGTGGCGCTAACTGCCGCAGCACGGCCGCGATGCCGCACGAAAGGCCTCCGCCGCCCCAGGGAATGACCACTGCCTCCAGGTCCGGCAGATCCTCCAGCA
>JBEKQS010000312.1:0-5478 GCA_049519475.1 Bryobacteraceae bacterium
AACTCAACGTTGGTCAGACCAAGACCCGACGAAATGGATTCCCGCAGAATCCGCTGGCTGCACCGTGTCCTTTCGGCAAGCCTGCGTGACGGCGGATAGCCCGCCCTGTTAAGTTCATTCAGTCGCCGGGGGGCGGCTGATAGTGAACCGTGAAAGCGCACCTATTCCCGAACCAATCGCGCAATTGCAACGCCAGTTGGAGCAGTTCCGAAGCGCCCAGTCGGCGCGAACGAAGCTGCCGGAATCGCTGTGGCAGGCTGCGGTCGAACTGGCCCGACAACACGGCGTGTATCCCATCGCGCATCCGCTACGACTGCCCATTGGCACAGTTTGCGAGATGGAAGTACCCCGGAAACCATCGGAAGCCGCCGGTTCGGTTAGTGTGAGTGCTGCGTGGCTTCCCGCCGCAAAGCGCTTACTGCCACTGTGCCCGCGCCGCTCCAGCCAAACAGATCATTCCTCCCTAAACCGCTGCCAAGCTCTGTCCCGCACGGTCCAGCGAAGGTTCCTTCACCGCGCCGTATCGAAACCACCGCGGCCCGACCAACGTCGCCCACCCCGGGAGCTTTCACCGCCGCGGTGCTTCCGATACGGTCCTAGGCGATCTGGGAAGCGTGTTCGGAGGGCGTGTCCGGATGCCTGGCAGTTTAAGTGAGCAGCGGGTGCCAGCAAGAGCGCGACCAGGGGGCCGCGCACGGACGGGGCGTCCGCCCCGCGAGGCTCACTCGGCGCTCGGGATCGAGATGCTGCATTCCCCCCCACCCATCGGAGAATTCACGCGCACTCTGATGGCTGAGGCACAGGGAACGGCTGGCTGGTAGGTGATGTCGTAGCGCGCCAGCAGATTCAGATAGGCCCGCGTCACAAGGTCGGCGAGGGCCGCATCGGTTTCGCCGATCCGGAAGGTTCCGCCCGTCAGGCGGCAGAAATCCTGCAGCGCGGAATTGGGTCCGGTGGTGATGACCTGCACGGAAGTGCGCGAGGATGCCACCGACGCGACCAAACCGTGCCCGGCGATTCTTCCGATGTCGCCGGGAGCGAACACAATCAGGTGCCGCTTGCCACGCACCGGACCGGCCTCATTCCGCACGGTACGCCACAGCGCGGTCCAGAAATCGGTGCAGTCCGCGCGCTTGTGGGGGTTGGTGAAGGCGGCGGCCGCGATCTCGGGTTGGGCGGAGAAGGGAGGCAACTCCAGCTCCAATCCCGCGGCGGGATCGGAGTCGTCGTCCGGCAAATAGGGAACGGTGCACCAAAGATCCGTCGGGCGCTTCCAATCGAGACACCGGAGGGCTGCCTGGTTCCAGGGCGCGACATCCGGTGTAATGGTCCGGGGAAAGACAAAAATCACGGTCATGGCTTCGCGCGCCGGCCTCTCGATAACCTGGTAGGACATGACGGACCGGTTGTCTTCGCTGACGATGAAATGTGTGGGCAGGATCTTGAGGTTCTCGCTGCCAGTGTCGGGAATGACTGCGACCCGGACCCGGCGCGACGTTTTCTGCGAATCCTTTCCCAACAGGAAGGCGGACACCACCCACTCCCGGTTTTGGGCGAGTTGCGCCGCCGCAAGCTTGACTTGAGACACCGCCGCAAAGGCCCGTTTTCGCACTCCGGCATTCGGATCCGCCAACATTCTTCCCAGAACTTCGCTAAAGCGCGGATCGCCGGTCTCACCCATTGCCCAGGCGGCTGACAGGCGGAACGAGCCGGCAGCATGGCCGGCCATCTTCACGAGTTCGGAAATCACGGTGCAATCGCCCAGCCAGTACAAGCCGAGCAGCGCGTTGCCCGCGACGCGGTTATTGCCGTCGGATGCAGCAAACCGGAGCAACTCGCGGGCTTCCGCCGAATCGACGCCCCACAGGGCTTCCACCGCGTTGGCTCTTACACGCGCGTCGGCCTCGCCCAGACGGTGCCGCACCCACTTTACGCTATGGCTGCCGCGCCCGATCATCAGGACGGCTTTGGACCGCAGATAGGGATTGGCGTTGCGCAGCAAGCGCATCAGGGACGGCAGGATGCGGGTTCCGTCGGAGATTTCTCCGAGGATTTGCAGGATGCGCCCGGCACCACCCAGGCTGGATGCTTCGGCGTCGGAAACCGCGGCCTCCGCCAGACGCCGCGCCACCCCAACATCGACCATGGGATCCACCCGGGCGGCCAGACGTGCTACAGCCAGCGCCTGATCCAGATTCAGCGCGGGATCGCCAAGCGCGTCGTACAAGAGGTTTTCGGATACCAGCAGGGCCAACAGGTACTGGACGGCGCGCGAATCGGTATCGGATTTTAGAATGCGGACGACGTTGGTAAGAAACGCATCGCGATCGTCGTCCAAGAGCTCACGGATGGAGTGCCGGTAACGCACGGCGTCGGAACTGAAGTTCCGCACCATGGCCTCGAGCGCGGCGCGGTTTCGCGGTTCCCGGAGTTGGGGCAGGGAAGACACGTAGATTAGATCGGCCAATCGTGCCGGAACTTTAGCCGGATCCCAGGAAGGGGTCTCAGCCGTGATTCTGAGTTTACGCGTCAATTCAGGGATCTGAGTTCACCGCAGAGACGCGGAGACGCAGAGAAAACGTGAGAAAAACGAGATTCTCCGTGAGGACTTGGAATAGCTCCCCGATTTCTCGGTTTTCTCTGCGTCTCCGCGTCTCTGCGGTGAGCTGCGCGACACTATAATTAGGGTAATGTCGAAAAACAGTTTTGGCGCCTCGGCGAAGCTGCGCGCCGGATCGAGCGAATACGAGTATTTCCGGCTGGCCCGTCTCGAAGAGAAGGGCGTGGGTAGTGTAGGGCGTTTGCCCTTTTCCATCAAGATCCTGCTGGAGAATCTGCTGCGGAACGAAGACGGCCGCCGGGTTTCCGCCCGTGACGTAGAGGCCGTGGCGCGGGGAGAAGGCGCCAACACCAAGGAAATCAGTTTTATGCCGGCGCGCGTGCTGCTGCAGGACTTCACCGGCGTGCCCTGCGTGGTGGACCTGGCGGCCATGCGTGACGCTCTGGCGGCCATGGGCGCCGACCCCGGCCGGGCCAATCCGCTGATGCCCGCCGACCTGGTGATCGACCACTCCGTCCAGGTGGATCAGTTCGGCACGTCGGGCGCATTCGATTTCAACGCACAGCTCGAATTCCAGCGCAATCGCGAGCGCTATTTGCTGCTGCGATGGGGACAAACAGCCTTCCGCAATTTCCGCGTGGTCCCGCCGGACACCGGAATCGTGCACCAGGTGAACCTGGAGTATCTGGCGCCGGTAGTCTTCCGCTGCGGTGCGCAGGCCTACCCGGATTCGGTGGTGGGAACGGATTCCCACACCACCATGATTAACGGCCTGGGAGTGTTGGGCTGGGGCGTGGGGGGAATCGAAGCCGAGGCCTGCATGCTGGGCCAACCGGTTTCGATGTTGCTGCCGCCGGTGATCGGTTTCAAACTGCATGGCAGGTTGAGCGAGGGCTGCACCGCCACCGACCTGGTTCTGACCATCACGCAGATTCTGCGCAAGAAAGGCGTGGTGGGCAAGTTCGTGGAGTTCTATGGCACGGGACTGAGCGCGCTGAGCCTGGCGGATCGCGCCACGGTCGCCAATATGGCGCCGGAATATGGCGCCACCATGGGATTCTTCCCGGTGGACCAGGAGACGCTTGCCTACCTCAAGTTCACCAACCGCGATGCCGATTTGATCGAGTTGGTGGAAGCCTACACCAAGGAGCAGGGCCTTTTCCGCACCGATGCGACGCTCGACCCGGTATACGCCGACACGCTGGAACTGGATCTGGCGACGGTGAGGCCATCGATGGCGGGGCCCAAGCGGCCGCAGGACCGTGTGGAGTTGCCGGACGTGAAACAGAATTTCCACGCCGCGTTTCCGGGACCGGCGAAACGGGCCGCGGCGGAGATCGCCGGCCAGCCGGTCGAGATCGGGAACGGCGCGGTGGTGATTGCGGCCATCACCAGTTGCACCAATACTTCGAATCCGTCGGTGATGCTGGCGGCAGGCCTGGTGGCCAAGAAGGCGGTGGAGCGCGGTTTGCAGGTGAAGCCGTGGGTGAAGACCAGCCTGGCGCCGGGATCGAAAGTGGTGATGGACTACTATCGGGAAGCGGGCCTGATGCCGTACCTGGAAAAGCTGAATTTCCACCTGGTGGGATTCGGCTGCACTACGTGCATCGGCAACAGCGGGCCGCTGCCGGAGCCGGTTGCCCAGGCGGTTCAGAAAGAGAGCCTGGTGGTGGCGGGGGTGCTCAGCGGCAACCGCAATTTTGAAGGCCGGATCAATCCGCTGGTGAAGGCCAACTACCTGGCGTCGCCGCCGCTGGTGGTGGCCTATGCGCTGGCGGGAACCATCGATATCGACCTCTCGACCGAGCCGCTCGGGCAGGGCTCCGACGGCCAGCCGGTCTACCTGCGCGACATCTGGCCCTCGAACGAAGAAGTGGCGAGCACCTTGCGGATGGCTATCAACCAGGGAATGTTCGAGCACGAATACGCGCGGGCCTTCGACGGCGACGCGAACTGGCAGGGCCTGGCGGTGCCCACCGGCAACATCTACAAATGGGATGACGCTTCGACTTACATCAAGAAGCCGCCTTACTTCGACCAGATGGTGGACCCCGAGACTTCGGTGAAGGATTTCCACGGCATGCGGGTGCTGGCGCTGCTGGGCGATTCGGTGACCACCGACCACATCTCGCCGGCGGGCTCGATCGCCAAAGACAGCCCGGCGGGAAAGTACCTGATGGCGCAAGGCGTGCAGCCAAGCGACTTCAATTCCTACGGCGCGCGCCGCGGCAACCACGAAGTGATGGTGCGGGGCACGCTGGCCAACATCCGGCTGCGCAACCAGCTCGCTCCGGGCACGGAGGGCAGTTGGACCATCCACATGCCGGGCGGCAAGCAGATGTTTATTTACGACGCCTCGGTGGAATACCAGAGTGAAGGCGTGCCGCTGATGATTCTGGCCGGCAAGGAATACGGCTCGGGTTCGTCGCGCGACTGGGCGGCGAAAGGTGTGGCGTTACTGGGCGTGCGCGCGGTGATCGCGGAGAGCTTCGAGCGCATCCATCGCAGCAACCTGGTGGGCATGGGAGTGCTGCCGCTTCAGTTCATCGAGGGTCAGAACGCCGCTTCGCTGGCTCTGACCGGGCGGGAAGTGTTCGACATCGGCGGACTCAGCGACGGCATCCGTCCCCGCTCGCAGGTCACCGTTACCGCCCTCGACCCGGATGGGGCGCGGCGCAGCTTCCAGGCGATCGCACGTCTGGACTCCGCTGTCGAGGTTAACTACTTTAGAAATGGCGGAATTCTGCCGGCGGTTCTGCGGAAAATTCTGAATAGTGATTAGTGAATGGTGAATTGTAAGTGCTGACCCACGGTGGAGGGGGTAATGCCGCCGTGCGAGGGGCGTTCGCAATTTACTATTTACAATTCGTAATTCACCATTCACTATTTACTATTCTTCATTTACTATTCATAATTCT
>JBEKQS010000313.1:0-5450 GCA_049519475.1 Bryobacteraceae bacterium
CGAAGCCAATTCTCTGTAACTGGCGATTTTTCTTTGGGTTTGGAGGATAGGTGGGTTTGGCGAAACGAACCCAATTGCAGAAGCGGCTGGGAGTGGACCGGCGTGGGCGCGCCGCTGGCGCGGCCGAGCTTGACCGGAATGGACAGGCCAGGAGGCCTGTCCCACGGGGCGGTTTGACCAAACGAAGCCAATTTTCCGTAACTGGTGATTTTTGTATGGGATTGGAAGAAGGGTGGGTTTGACGGAACGAAGCCAATTCCGGGAGCGTGGCTGGAGGGTTGCCTCACTCGCGCCGACAGGAATGTCGGCGTTGCGGGCTGGAAAATCTGCTCCACGGGGCAACTCAAATCTTCGCAGCGATCGAAGAAACCGGGTTGCCGCGATACGGGATTCGGTTTGACGAAACGAAGCCAATTGGGTTGTGATAACAGACGTCTCATGTGATTCCACGATAGCGGGCCAGAGGGGTGGAGTCTGAAATTCGAAATGGCAAGTGAGTGAAAGCACGGGAAATTGAGATTGAGATTTTTGTGAACGGAAAACAGCGGGGCGTGGGCATGGTAACAAGCTCAAGGGCAGCGCGTCCTGGCCTGTCCAAGCTGGCCTGTCCGAGCTGGCTTGGGTGAGCGGGATTGGGGCTCGCGCCCATGTTGTTCACTTAGCTGGCCAGGGTCTCAGCCGGCCCTTGGGAACGCCGTTTGGTGACATTCAGGGCTAGCGAGTGCCGCCGGGGACGCCGCGCTGTTTGCGCGTCAAAATCTCGCGCACCGCGTAGATGCGGCGGTCCTGGCTCTCAAAGTAGGTCCGCATCATCATCTCGCCGATCAGCCCGGTGGAAAACATCATCAGGCCGGCCAGCAGCAGCAACGCACCCGCCACCATGATGGGACCGTGCTCGGTCACCAGGTCCTGCCTCCACAGCAGCTTCTCCACGGCCAGCCACACCATGATGCCGCCGCCGGAGATGGTGCCACACAGTCCCAGCACCCCGAAGAAATGCATCGGGCGCGTGAAGTACTTCAGCAGAAATTTGATGGTGAGAATATCGAACATCACGCGGAACGTGCGCCCGATCCCATAATGCGAGTCGCCGGCCACCCGGGGCGTACTGCGAATCGGCACTTCGGCAATCCGCGCGCCGTAAAAACTGGCCAGCGCCGGAATGAAGCGGTGCAGCTCGCCGTACAGGTTCACGTCCTTCAGCACCTCGGCCCGGTAAGCCTTAAAGGTTGTGCCGAAATCCCGCAGATCCACACCGGATGCTCTGGCCATCAGCCAGTTCGCAATCTGCGACGGAATCTTGCGCATAATGGCGTTGTCCACGCGGTGTTTGCGCCAGCCGCTGGCGATATCGAAGCCTTCGTCGATCTTCTGCAGCAGCGCCGGAATATCTTCGGGCGCATGTTGCAGGTCGCCGTCCATGGCCACAATGATGTCACCCTTGGCTTCGTGGAATCCCGCCGAAAGCGCGGCCGTCTGACCGAAATTGCGCCGCAGCCGGATCACTTTCAGATGGCCGTCGGTCTCCACCAGGTTCGACAGCAGCTCGAAACTGCGGTCGTTTGAAGCATCGTCCACGAACAGGATTTCGTAGGGACGCTGCACCTGCTCGAGTACCACGCTCAGCCGGTCGTAGAGCGGCAGAATGGAGTGCTCTTCGTTGTGAATCGGGATGACGATCGACAACATGGCCACGAAACATACTAGTTTATCATCATGGACCGCATCCCATTCCAGGCAACCGCCGCGGGCGCGCCATACGAGCGCATCGCGCGCCTGCCCGCCGCCGTGCTGCTCGACAACGTGCGCAGCCTCTACAACGTGGGCGCGTTCTTCCGCACCGCCGACGCCGCCGCCGCGGAGAAGCTCTACCTGTGCGGCATCACTGGCCGGCCGCCCAAGCGCGCCATTTCAAAGACCGCCCTGGGCGCCGAGGAAACGGTGGCCTGGGAACACGCCTGGGAGCCGCTGCCGCTGCTTCACGGCCTGCGCGAGCGCGGATACGAAATCGCCGCCGTCGAGACTTCCATGCACGCCGTCGACCTCTTCGACTGGGCGCCGCGCTTCCCCGTTTGCGTGGTCTTCGGCCATGAAGTCGAAGGCATCCGCCCCGAAGTCTCCGCGCTGTGCGATACCCACGTGCGCATCCCCATGCTCGGCCTCAAGCACTCGCTGAACGTCGCGACCGCCGGCGGCATCGTCCTCTATGAATTGCTGCGTAAGTACCGCGCACTGGGAAAAGCTGGGCACACAGTTTCATAAATACAGTGATCTATTGCGCGAAGAACGCTCCCTTACGGTCGCGGCTCTGATCGGGGCCGCGCGCGCCAGCAAGCGATCTTGGATGCGTGAGCGAACTTCTGAAACCACGTACTGAGCTACGATAAGACTTGTCTCAGCCACTGCCCCGTCTGCGCCTGACCCTCGATTTCATGCCGTCTCCCTCCCCGGAGAATCCCGGCCTGTTCGTGCGCGATCCTTACAAATTCTCCGACGCCATGCTGATTGTTCCTCCCATGCTGGTGGAATGCCTGCGCTGCTTTGACGGCACCCAGACCGAGCTCGATCTGCGCGCCGTGCTGGTGCGCCTCAGCAACAGCCTGGAGGTGGAACAGATCGCGCGGCACCTCATGGAAACCCTCAGCACCGCGGGATTCCTGGAAGACGAGGCCTTTGAGCACATGCGCGACGCGAAGCGCCAGGCTTTCGCCGAATGCGCGGTTCGCGAGCCTGCTCACGCCGGTTCCGCTTACCCCGGCGACGCCGCCGAGTTGCGCGAAACCATGCAGAAATACATGACGGCGGATGCCCCCGCTGCGCCCGGCGGCGGCGGCGACAACCTCTTCGCCATCGCCGCTCCGCACGTGAGCCCGGAAGGCGGATGGCAATCCTACCAGTCCGCATACCGCATGCTCGGTCCCGAACACCGCGACCGCACCTTCGTCATCCTGGCAACATCGCACTACGGCCAGCCCGATAAATTCGGCCTCACGCGCAAGCCCTTCCGCACGCCCCTCGGCGACTGCCAAACCGATACGCGCCTGGTCGATTGGCTCGCCCAGCGCGGCGGCGGCGCGGTGGAAATGGAAGATTACTGCCACTCCTTCGAACATACCGTCGAATTCCAGACCATCTTCCTGCAGCACACCATGGGCCCCCAAGTGCGCATCGTGCCGATTCTGTGCGGCTCCTACGCCCGCAGTATCTATTCGGGCGGCATACCCGAGGATTCCGACCAGGTGAAGCGCTTCGTCGATGCTCTCGCCGAATTGCGCGACCGCGAAGGCGACCGCCTCTTCTTTGTCCTGGGCGTCGACATGGCCCATATGGGCGCGCGCTACCAGGACCCGTTCGAATGTGCCGCCAACCAGGGCCGCATGACCGAAGTGGGCGCGCGCGACGCCCAGCGCATCCAGTGCATCAATGCCGCCGACGCCGCCGCCTTCTGGGACCTGGTGCAGCAGAATCACGACGACCTCAAGTGGTGCGGCTCGGCGCCCTTCTACACCTTTCTGAGAATCGCGCCCAAAGCCCGCGGCCGCCTGTTGCGTTACGAGCAGTGGAATATCGACGAATCGAGCGTCGTCAGCTTCGCCGGCATGGCCTTCACCGAGTAGACGGGCGCCGCAGTTTATACCGCTTTCCCCGCCACTCGATGGTGTTCCCGAATGCCGACGACGCCAGCGCCACCAGCCACACCCACGTCGCCAGCGGCGTCCAGATGGCGTGCACCCACAGATGCCTCTTGAACCACGCTTCGCATTCCGGCAGCGCGGCCTTCGCCAGCGTCGCCCGGTTCAGCCCCTTTAGCATTCCCGGTGAAAGCTGCGCGACGAGCGCCCACTCCGCCAGGCGGTTTCCGCGAATCGAGGCAATGGCCGACGCCGCCATCCCACCGCAATAAAACACGTGCGCGACGAGAGCCGGGCACCACAGCCGCGCATTGTAAACGCGCGTTACCGTCATCTGCCGGCGCATCCAGCCGAAGAACCGGACCATGCCGATGTGTTCGTAGCACGGCACCAGCGCGCCGGGAGCATAGGCGATGGCGAGACCGGTGGTGCGCACCGCCGCGCTCAACGCGTAATCGTCGCTCACCGTGCGCTTCCAATGGTCCGGCACGCACGCGTCGTAGAACACTTCTTTGCGGATCGCCATGGCGCCGCCCCAGGCGAAGCGGTTGTCGCCCGGCCCCAGCCGCCCACCCGCGGCTGCATCCCAAACACCGCGCATCAGGCTCCAGAACGTCGGCGGCACGGGCGTGAACCAGCGGTAGCCGGTGGAAGCGCCCACGCCCTTTTCCTGGAGCGGCGCCGCCAGCGCGCGCAGCCATCCGCGCGTCACGCGCCCATCGGAATCGGCGAATGCCAGGATTTCGGTCCGTTTGCCGGCCGCCCGCACCGCCGCCGCCAGGTTCTGCACCTTTTCGCCCGTCTCCGGATCGTCGCCGTGCGCCAGCACCACCCTGCACTTGCGCGGCAGCACTCCGGGCGGAATGTCGGCCGCCACATGCGCCACCACCAGCAATTCGTAATCCGGATAATCGAGCGACGCGAGCGCCGCCAGGTTTTCGCGCAGGCCCTCGTCTTCGCCCTTTACCGGCACGATGACGCTGGCCGGCGGCCAATGCTGGCATGTTTCGGAAAGGCGCCGGGCTACGTAGTCCGCGCGCTTGCGCTCGCCGCGCAGCGAAAGAATTGCCAGCAACAGCGCCGGCCCGGCGAAGAACCAGTACCAGAAGACCAAAGAGGTAGCATAGCAATATGAGAGTGGAATCTCCGGCGTGCTTGTGGGGTCAGGCTTTCAGCCTGCCGCCGGGCTTCTGCCCGGCGTCTCGCGACAATCGCGAAAAATGCCGGTAAAAGCCGAACGCAGCCTAAAGCCTGGCCCCACATTCCGCCGCCCTCTTCGGAATTCGCATATAATCGAAAAGAACGTGATTTTGGGCCACACTCCCTTCAGAAGGATTCCCGATCGATGTCAACTTTAGAAGTGTCCCCGGTGGAATCTAAACCGGGCCAACCGAGCAAGCCTGTTGTCAACGACTTCAGCATTCAGATCGCCACCGTCAACGGGTCCGGCAGCCAGACTGCCAACAGCGTTCTCATGCGCTCCCTGTTCCAGATGGGCATCCCGGTCTCGGGGAAGAATATGTTCCCCTCCAACATCGCCGGCCTGCCCACCTGGTTCACCATCCGCGCCAGCAAGTACGGCTATATCGGCCGCCGCAAGGAAATCGACATCCTGGTGGCCATGAATCCCGAAACCGCCCGCGAAGACGTCATGAAGCTGGACGGCGGCGCGGCCGTGATTTATGACGAGCCCCTCAAGCTCAACGAACTGCGCAGCGATTTGCACTTTTTCCCCATCCCGTTCGACAAACTGGTTGCCCCGGTCTGTCCCAACGCCAAGCTGCGCAAGCTGGTCCGCAACATGATCTACGACGGCGT
>JBEKQS010000314.1:0-5424 GCA_049519475.1 Bryobacteraceae bacterium
GCTCCACGCCGTCTTCGTCGGTGAAGCGGGACATAATCTCGTCTTCGAGGTTGAGGAAGTCCTCGTACCAATCGGGCTGCAGTTCGAAGACGTAGAAGCGGGAATTGTGATCGAAGGCCAGTTCGAGCGAGCAGGTGACTCCCTGGTAGATGCGAAGGTCGCGCAGGCGGGAATCGTATTCGCGCCGCTCGTCGCGGCCGAGGCCCATTTCGTCGAGGTGCGACGCGAGGTCGTCGAGATCGGAGGCGTCGAATTCGCGGGAAGCGAAGACGATCAACTGGGCGCCGACGGTGCGGGCGGTTTCGAGGAACTTGCGGTAATCGGGCTGGTGTTCCACGTCCCAGAGCACCATGGTGGGATCTTCGAGCGCGCCGGCGTGGCCATGGAACACGGTCAGGCCGGACGATTCGAGATACTCCAGGATTTCGCGTTTGAGAGTGTTAAGATTCAAATCCACTTTGTCGATGCCTCAGGCCTTCGCCAGCACCAGAATATCAGAGGTGCCGGCCAGGTCGCGGGCGGACGGGGTGACAATCGTCTTCGGCCCGATATAGATTTTACGCTTCTCGCGGATGGCGTCACGCACATCGTCTTCACAGACCACTTTGACGGGCGTCTGCGGCGGCGCCGACGGCGGCGCCGGACTAACGGGGCACTCCGTGGTCAGTCAGCCGGGCGTGGCGTTGGCGCGGCGGGCCAGGAAGCGGTCGACGACATCGGTTGCCGCATTCGTCACCACGGAGCGAGCGGGCGCGGCGTGGCTGGTTTGGCAGGCGCAAGAGGGTCCACTCTGAACGGGAGCTCCGCGGGAAGCCAGATAACGCTCGACAGCCGCGACCACCGTGCCGCGATCGATGGGCAGAGCGGCGGCGGAGATGCCCGGCGTGGCGTAGGAAGCGGCGTTGTAATCGAGCGGCATCTCGAAGGCTTCTTCGGGTTTGCGAACCACGTAAGCCAGACGTTTGATGTTGATGAGGTGCTGCGGGCCGACGTTGTCGGAAGTGCTGTTGCCGGCGGCGGCGCCGCAACCCAGCGTCATGGAGGGAAAGACGTTGGTGGTGATGCCGGTGGAGCCCTGCGGCGCGGGCGTATTGACCAATATGCGCATGGCCGGCATGCGCAGCGCGTACTCGCGCGTGCGGGCGTCGTTCTTCGAATAGATGACGGCGGTGTGGCCCATGCCGCCGAATTTCAGCAGCGCGTAACAGGTGTCGGCGGCGGTGTTGAAATCGGGCACGAAGTAGAGCGAGAGCACGGGCGAGAGTTTTTCGGCGGAGAGCGGATGTTGCTTGCCGACGCCCGCCACTTCGGCGCAGATGATGGAGGTATCGGGCGGCACTTCGAAGCCTGCCATCTTGGCGATCCTGGCGGGCGCCTGTCCGACGCACTGCGGGTTCACGGTCCAGTTCGGCATGATGAGCAGTTTGCCGAGGGAGTCGCGCTGCGTATCCGTTGCGATGTAGGCCTTCTGCGCTTTGAGCAGGGCGAGGATGCGGTCGCGCATTGTGGCTTCGGCGACGATGGCCTGTTCGCTGGAGCAGACGGTTCCGTAATCGAAAGACTTGCCGGCGACGATTTTGGGGATGGCGTCATCGAGGTCGGCCGAAGTATCCACCAGCACGGGAACATTGCCGGGGCCGACGCCGAAGGCCGGCTTGCCGCTGGAATACGCCGCTTTGACGATGCCAGCGCCGCCGGTGGAAAGAATCACGCTGGTGAGTTCGTGCCGCATGAGCGCGTTGGTGCCTTCGAGGGTGGCGTTATCGACGCACTGGATGAGGTCTTCGGGAGCGCCGGCTTCGACGGCGGCTTTATAGAGGATGGCGGCGGCGGCGCAGGTGCATTTGTGAGCGCGCGGATGCGGGCTGATGACGATGGCGTTGCCGGCCTTGAGCGAGATGAGTGTCTTGTAGATGGCGGTGGAAGTGGGGTTGGTGGTGGGCAGGATGGCCGCCACGACGCCGACGGGAGTGCCGATCTCGACGATTTTTTCTTCGGGGATCTCACGGATAATGCCGACGGTTTTCATGCCGCGCATGCGGCGCGGGAGCCAGTCGGCGGTGAGCAGGTTTTTGATGTACTTATCTTTGGCGTTGCCGTAGCCGGTCTCTTCCACGGCGAAGTCGGCGAGGTGTTTGGCATTGGCGCGCGCGGCGGCAGCCATGCGTTCGACAATCGCATCGACCTGTTCCTGGGAGAACGTACGGTACTTCTGCCAAGCTGCGAAAGCCTTCTCGACCTTGGTGCGGACCTCCTGGATCGAGATAAGGTCTTTGTCCGCGAGCATCGAACGTTACTTCTTCAGGCCACCGGTGGGCAGGATCTTTTCGACCTCTTCGTGAGGGCGGGGGATGACGTGGACGCTGATCAGCTCACCGACGCGCCGGGCCGCGGCCGCACCCGCGTCCGTAGCGGCTTTGACCGCGCCGACATCGCCGCGGACGGTGATACAGACCAGGCCGGCGCCGACGAATTCCTTGCCGGTCAGGATCACGTTGGCGGTCTTGACCATGGCATCGGCGGCTTCGATGGCGCCTACCAAACCTTTTGTTTCAATCAGGCCAAGGGCCTCCATCATTTGTCCTCCAGTGTTGCAATGAAATCATTACACTAGCACAATTGAGGCCCGGAGGGCCGCAGGAGTCAGAAGTCGAGGAAGTCAGAAGTCAGAATGCGTAGCGTTGTGCGCTGACAACCAAAATCTTCGCAGCGATCGAAGAAACTGAAGTGCTGTAATACTCCTGCTATGCTTGCCCAATAGATGTCTTTATCTCCCGCAACTCGCCTCGGGCCTTATGAGATCCTGGGCCAACTCGGCGCCGGCGCGATGGGCGAAGTCTACCGGGCCCGCGATACCCGCCTGGGCCGCGAAGTGGCGATCAAGATTCTGCCCACCGATCTCTCCGGCGACACCGGCCGCCGCGCTCGCTTCGAAGAGGAAGCGCGCGCCGTGGCCGCGCTGAATCACCCGAACATACTCGGGCTGTACGACATCGGGAGCGACAACGATGTTTCCTATATCGTCACCGAGTTGGTGCAAGGCGAAACCCTCGCGGCTCTCATTCAACGCGGGCCTCTGCCCATCAAGAGATTGATCGAGATCGCCGTTCAGATCGCCGATGGCATGGCCGCCGCGCACGCGGCGCGCATCAGCCACCGCGACCTAAAGCCAGCCAACATCATGATCTCAACCGACGGCCGGGTGAAGATCCTGGATTTCGGACTCGCCAAACAGGCGCCCGTGCCCGCAGCGGAGCCGGATGCCACCCTGCCGATGTCCCGGACGCAACCCGGCATGATTCTCGGCACGGTCAACTACATGAGTCCGGAGCAGGCGTGCGGCAGGGAGACCGACTATCGCTCCGACCAGTTTTCGTTCGGCCTGATCCTCTACGAAATGGCCAGCGGCAAGAGAGCCTTCGAGAAGCCGGAGTCCATTCAAACGATGTCGGCGATCGTCAGCGATGAGCCGCCGCCGATTGAAAGAAGCATTCCCGGACCGCTGCGCTGGGTGATCGACCGCTGCCTGGCCAAAGAACCCGCGGACCGCTACGAATCCTCGCGCGACCTTTTCCAGGAACTCCGCAGCCTGCGCGATCATCTTTCGGACTTTTCCACCACGCAGGCCCCCGCGGCCGCGGCTCCGCGCCGCCGTTTCCCATGGCTTGTGCCGGCGGTGTTTGTGCTGGGCGCGCTGGCGGTCTTTGCCCTGGCGATCTTTCGCGCGGGTCCGGCCATGCCCGATCAATCGGCGTACCGCTTTACCCCATTTTCCCTCGAGCCGGGCGGGCAATTCGGCGGACTCTGGTCGCCGGACGGCAAGGCGGTGGCGTATGCGGCTCGCGCTGCGGCGGGACCGTACCAGGTCTTCATTCGCTACGTGGAATCTCCGACGGCCGTTCAGCTCACGCACGGCGCGGACAGCGTTTCGCCGATGGCCTGGACACCCGACGGCAAACGCCTCCTCTTGGACTTCGACGAGAAGCCCGGTATCATGTCGATCGCCACGGTCGGCGGCGAGCCGGAGGTTTTTGTCGCTTCGGTGCCGAATTCGCGCGTGACCGCAATCTCGCCCGACAATCAGTCCCTGGCCTTCATCTATCCCGGCGCCGACGGCCGTTATGGCGTTTGGATCTCCTCTCCTCCCACCGCGGCTGCCAAGCGCTATGTGCCGGATCCCTACGCGACCAAGGACGTCTACAACGCCCCCAAGCTGAAATTCTCACCGGATGGGAAGCGGCTCCTGCTGTTCATCAATGCGGGCCGGCAACGCGAAGAGGCCTGGATTCTGCCGTACCCGGCTGACGCTTCGCGGCCTCCGCACCTTATTTTTCCGGACCTCAAGTCCTATGGTGGAACGCCGGCTTTCACGTGGATGCCCGACAGCCGCCATATCGTCATGTCGCTGAGCACCGCCCGCGAGGCGGCCGATCAGCTTTGGATGGCGGACACCGTCTCGGGCTCGCGCTATGCGCTCACCAGCGGCACCAATCCGCGGTATCCGTTGGCGGTGTCGCCGGACGGCCGCAAGATCATATTCTCCGAAAACACCGGCAACTGGGATGTGGTCTCGGTCGACGTATCGAATGCCGCGGTGCACCCCCTGATTGCGACGGAACGCGACGAAGTGATGCCGGCATGGGCCGCCAGGAAGCCCATGCTGGTCTACGTGACGAATCGCAATGGACCGCAAGAAATCTGGCTGCGCACGCCGGACGCCGCCGATCGGCCGGTGGTTACCGCGCTCGATTTTCCCCCGGACTCCACGCAATGGCTGGCGGGACCGGCTCTCTCGCCGGAGGCCGACCGCGTGATCTACACCAAGATCGACCAGGGCACTGGCGGGAACCACCTTTGGATCTCGGCCTTGAGCGGCGGATCTCCGGTGCCTCTTACGAATAACAGCAAAGATACCGAGTACCCCGGCTCCTGGTCGCCCGATGGCAGTTGGTTCACATACCTGGCATACCGCGATGGCGTAGAGACTCTCATGAAAGTCAAGACTACCGGCCAGGCCAACCCGGTGGTGGTGAACGCCGAGGCTTCGAGCGACAACGACGGAGTGCCTTCGTGGTCTCCCGATGGAAAGTGGATTGTGTACGGCGAAAGCCTCTATTCATTCGAAGGCGGCAACACCAAGCCGCTCGGGCACCATCACCCCGACGCGTTGGTCTTCTCCGCCGATGGAAAACTGCTTTATGGGATGCGGCGGCAGGGCGATGGCGAAGTGCTTTTCTCGGTGGATGTTTCGACCGGCGCCGAAAAGACGATTGGCAACGTGGGCCCGGACATTCGTCCGCGCAGCAATCTCAATCCTGCCGTGCGCCTGAGCCTGGCGCCGGACGGCAAGAGCCTGGTCTTCGGCACTCTCAAATCGAGCAGCAGTCTGTGGATGCTGGAAGGCTTCGCGATTAAGAGCGGGCT
>JBEKQS010000315.1:0-5364 GCA_049519475.1 Bryobacteraceae bacterium
ATCTACGCGATCCACGTCCTTCCCGGCGCAAATGAACGTTACGCGCCAGTTGCCGCTCACCTTCACAGCCCACGTGCCCTTTCGGGAGCCGCGCAGTTCGTCAACCTGCCACGACTTGGCCTATTACCGTTGCAAAGCCGACTTCCCATTCCCTATCCGGCCGCGAACGTCCCCTCTGTCCGAGTGGGCGACCATCCGCCCGCTCTCTGATCCGGGCACTTCTGCGACTAGGGCGTTAGGCGTCACCTTGAGGGCAAAGCGACGCCGTCCCCGGGCGAGAGCCAGGTGAAGTTACTTCTTTGCCTTCTTTGCCTTTTTGGCTGGTTCGGGCATAAAGCTGCAGGTCGAAACGGTGAGCCTGGTGGGGGCAACCTTTATCTCCTGCAAGTTGTTTTTGACCAGCATCGCATTGAAGTCGGTGACCTGTTTCAGGGCGTCCTCCCAGGCAGTCGTGGTATGGCTCAGGTCGGTGCAGTCTTTCTCCCACGTGGTGATCTGGGCCGGGGTGGGCGCCATATCGAGGCCGACCTGCATCATGCTGACCATGGTGTTGAATGCGTTGTTCAGTTCGGAGAACGGTTGCAGCGCCTTGGGGTCGGCAGCCCCACGCCCGCCACGCCCGCCAGCCCCGCCTCTTCCACCGCCCTGCGTGCCGCCGCCAATCTTGGTCAGACTGGCCTCAAGTGTTTTGGCCTTCTCGGCCACATCGGCGGGCAGGTTCCCCTTCATCAGGGTTGTAAGCTGTTCCTGCACAGCATTCACTTCATCACGGCCTGCAAAGCTATGCTCCATCCCCTGCATCGAAAGAAGAGTGAGCTTGTTCTGGGTGCGCAGGGCCTCCATGAGCGCTGGACTTTCGCCGACGCGCGGATCGTTCATGACGGTGACGTCGCGCGTAAAGACCTTGCCGTCAACGGTCAGCTTGAGCGTATAAACTCCGGGAATCACCTGCGGCCCATGCGGACCGGGAGTGGTGGCGCCCTCCACCATGTTCATCTGATTCTCCAGGTCGTGCCGCAGAGCGGGCGGGTCGTCATACAGCAGGTTCCAATTGACGCGGTTGAGACCAACATGCGTCGAGAGCACGCGAGTCTCTGGAGCGGCCAGCCAGTAGTGGGGATACAACGCGCCCTCGATGGGCGGCGGCGGGGTGCTGGACATGGTGCGGACCAGATTCCCGTTCGAATCGAAGACCTGGAGTTGGATGGGTCCGCTCGGCTCGTGGCTGAGGTAGTAATCCACGATGGCGCCGTAAGGCACATTGGGCGCATGGGGCACTTCGACGGAGAAAGGCTGATCCCAGTTGCTGTTGATGCGTGCGCGAATGGCCTCCTCGGGCTTGAAGAGATACGCGGACGATGTGCTGATGGCTTGGGCGTTGGCTGCGATCTCACGCAGCGGCGTGATGTCGTCGAGAACCCAGAAGCCGCGGCCGTAGGTGCCGATCACCAGGTCGTTCTGGTGATGATCGGTGTGGACCTCGAGGCCGCGGATAGAGGTGCTGGGCAGGTTCTGGCGTAGCGACTGCCAGTGATCGCCATTATCGAAGCTGACATAAACCGTGGTCTCGGATCCGGCGAAGAGCAAGCCCGGCTGCTCGGGATCGACCCGCAGATTGTTGATCCAGCTTCCGGTGCGCTCGTCGCGGGGCAAGCCGTTGACGATGCTGGTCCAGGTCTTGCCCGCGTCGGTGGTGCGCCAGATGAGCGGTACGTTGGTGGTCGCGTCCGGGGGCGCAGTTTGGCCGCGCTCGCCGCCCATGCGACCGGCGACGAAAGCGGTATTGACGTCGTCGCCTGCCTCGATGGTGTTGAAGTTGATGCGGGCCGGCGCGTTGGCGATGTTGGTGACGTTCGTCCAGGTTTTGCCGGGATTCATGGTGTTGTAGATCTGGCCGTTGCTGCTAACCGTCCAGATGACGCCGCGTTTGACCCTGGAAATGGAGAAGTCGCTGATGGAGGCGTTGGCCGCGGGCAGTCCGGCGCCCGGCCTCGGTGCCTGCGCGTCCGGTTGTCCCTGCTCTCCCGGCGGCGTGGGATTCGGCTGCGGAGGCTGTGGGGGCGGTGGTGGCTCCGGCGGCGCAGTGCCGCAAGCCACCTGCGGCTTGTCCTTGGGCGTGGTCAGATCGGGGCTGGCGGCCGTGAAGGAATGGGCGCCGTCGCGCGAGACCAGAAGGCACTGGTAGGCAACGTAGAAAGCGCCGGGCTCGAACTTGACGTCGAATTTTTTCTCGAAGTCGCGGCCCGCATGGTACTTGTCCGCGTCGGCTCCGAAGTTGGGCGCGACGTTCTCCCACTGGCCCGTGGTCATATCAATCTTGATGAGGCCGCTGCCGCCGCCTCCCGGACCATATCCAACGCCATAGATGATGTTGGGATCTTTCGGATCGGGTCTATCAACGCCGAATTCAGACGAGGGCAGCGGGCTCCAATCCGAGAAGTTCACCTGTCCCCAGGTGCCGCGGCTCGCGATCATTACGGCGCCGGTGTCCTGCTGCGCACCCATGATGTGGTAGGGATATGCGCTGTCGGTGGCGACGTGGTAGAGCTGCGAAATGACCTCGGTGTACCAAAGGCTCCAGGTGCGGCCGTCGTCCAGAGTGACGCTCGCGCCCTGGTCGGCTCCGACCAGCATGCGATGGCCGTTCGTGGGGTCAATCCAGAGCTTGTGGTAGTCCTCACCGCCGGGCGCGCCCTTGAAAGGCTCAAAGCTGAGGCCGCCATCGGTGGAGCGGTACATCGCGGTGCTCATGGTGTACACGATGTCCGGATTCTGCGAGTCCACGAACACGCCGCTGCTATAATTGCCCTGGCCGTTGCTGATCCGCTGAGCGATTCGCAGGTCATTCCCGGCCATGTGCCTCCAGGTGGCGCCACCATCATCGGAGCGGTAAAGTCCGGACCCATTTTCAATGGCATTGCCGACGATGAACATGCGCTGGCCCTTGGTGTGCATGGCGACGGCGACCGCAACGCGGCCGGAGAAGGGCGGAATCTTGATCTCGGTCCAGGTCTTGCCCTCATCCGTGGACTTGAACACCAGGGGCGGCTTGCCTCTCCCCCCGCCGCGACCGCCACCTCCGCCCGGGCCTGCGCCGCCGGTCCCCTGCGTTGCGGCCAGCATCACACTGGGGTCGTCGTATGCGTACTGCAGCTCGCGCGCGCCGTCGTAGTCGGCGGACTTGAGGACGTTGGTCCAGGTCTGTCCGCCGTCGGTGGAGCGGTAGACACCGCCGCCGTGGCGGGTGGCATCGCCAAGTGCGGAGACGAGCACCAGGCCAGGATCGGCGGGATCGACAACGATGCTGGTGATCTTCACCGTGTCTTCGAGGCCAATGTGCTGCCAGGTCTTGCCGGCATCGCTGGACTTCCACATGCCGTTGCCGAGGCTACCCTGAATGGGGTCGCCGGCGCCTGCATACACGATATCGGGATTGGAGGGAGCGACCTGGATGGCTCCGACACTATCGACGCTCTTCTCCTGGTCGAAGATGGGGAACCAGGTGACGCCGGCGCTGGTGGTTTTCCAGATGCCGCCCAGCGGCGTGCCAGCATAGAACACCCCCGGTTGGCCTATGGCGCCGGTGACGGAGGAGATTCGCCCGCCATGGAAAGGCCCCACGTTTCGCCAGTTGAGGCCCGCATACAGATCGGGATTGATCTGCGCCGTTGCAGTGAAAGCTGATGCCAGTATGCTCGAAACAACGAGCACCCAATATGCCGTCCGCGACACTCGCGTCATGATGTAGGAACCGCTCGTGAGAATCCTCACCGTCATGGGTGCAGTATACAACGGCTTGGAAAGGGTACGCCTTCAGCGGCATCAACACCCTAGGGAACAGCAGTTGCACCGTCGTCTTCAGTGTTTCCGTCAGCAAAACGGGAGGCTCCCCCCAACAGCACATCTCGCGTGACCACCAACCAGACGCTCGAGGCTTGGAGACGTGCTTCAGTGCGGCAACCTTGGAGTGCAATAACGCTGCCTCCCGATCAAGATGCCGACAGATCCAAATAACACCCCTAAATGCACAAGAGCCCGCCACCGATGCCTTGGCGGGCTTGAGTGCTGTGCGCTCTTGTTGATTCTGTATCTGCGCTCGACCCCGGCCTCGCCCCGGCTCAATCCCCGGGTAACCAGGCGCGATCACCCGCAGACCTTGTCGCTGGTAGCGAGCGACCCAATGTTCCCACGACAACGGCGTCATCCAGAGGCCGTGAAATGAGCGCGACCGTGGTTAACTCCCGCTTCTCGTTCCATCCGCTTTGTTCCTTGATCTTCGGGGTTCGCAACGGGACGGCCGGTTTGTCCCTCCAAGAGTCCTTGTACGACTCGCGCAAACTCGGCCGCAGCCGCGTTGAAGAGGTGCTCTTGGCGAATCACGCGCCACTCGGAAAGAGGTCGCAGCGGGAGCCCGGCTAGATTAGTTAGTACCGATAACGCGCTCGCGAACGCGTACCGCATCCCACGAGGACGGAACATCGCCAAACCGTCCTGGTGCCGGGCTGCACGGCTTCAAGTGATAGGCCCCAGTTAAGCCAGCCTTACCACAGGTAGTCCTTCGCGATCTCTCGTTTCTCGTACCCGTCGAGCACGTGCACTACCCGGATCTTCTTGAGCGAGACTGGCGAGAGTTGACCGATCGGGATATAAATCACCGTGCGGCCCACCCGCGAGGCGATGCTCTTGAAGATTGAGCGCGGCGGTTTGGCCGCCACATAGACCACGTAGTGGTGAATGGAATAATCGAGCGCCGCCAGCAGCAACCGCTCGGATTTCGATTCCGCGAATTCGTAATCGGCGTCCTGCCACACGTCGTACATGCGGCGCGCCGGAAGACTCATCAGGAAGCCGCCGTATTCGGCGCGGCCGATGCCCGGGCCCACCAGGTGGTCGAACGGAGGCGTGGAGTAAAACGCCATGTCCGACTCGTTCTGATTCTCGCCGAGCCACGTCGTGGTATACGGGTAACGGTCGTCGCGGTCGTCGTCGAAGATCACCACGATCGATCCCACTTCGCCGTGGATCTTTTGAAACTGCCGCACCCAGATGCGCCCTTCGTACCATTTGCGGATGGTCTCGCGCATGTCGATTCCGTCCAGGATCGAGGTCGTGAAGGGCTCGACCCGCACCCGCTCTTCGGAGAGGATGCTCTTGCCTTTCTTCTTCAGAAAGCGGCCGTAGTCCTCGACCACCAGGTCCTCGGGCGGATAGGAGCAGATGCTCGTGCCGTGCAACTGGCTGGCCCACTCGCCGGGAATCTTTTCCTTTTTGCGGGCCTTCAATCCGATGGGCCGCAAGCGCCGCTTGGTGCTGGGCAGACGGCGGCGCAGGCGGATGCGGCGCGTGTCCATCCAGACTTCGTCG
>JBEKQS010000316.1:0-5358 GCA_049519475.1 Bryobacteraceae bacterium
TGAGGAGGCCATCCGCACGCTGCGCAACTCCATTCTCCTCACGGACTTCGACCGCCGCATCCGCTCCCTGATGATCACCAGTTCCGCCCCGTCGGAAGGGAAATCTACTACCGCCGTTCATCTGGCGCTGGCGCACGCGCAGCAGGGCCGTCGAACCCTCCTAGTGGATGGAGATCTCAGGCGGCCCAGCATTCATCGCCGCTTCGACCTCCCCAGCCTCGTCGGACTCTCGAACGTCCTGACCAACGGAACGTCCTGGCGTAGCGTGCTGGTGCATAAAGAAGAGGTCCCGACGCTGGACATTCTTCCGGTGGGACCGCCTTCGCGGCGTGCCTCCGACTTGGTGGGTGCGAAACTGGCTGAAATCCTGGAGGAGGCTTGCGCGGAATACGACTTGGTGGTGCTTGACTCTCCCCCTCTGCTGGGCTTCCCGGAGCCCTTGCAGATGGCGGCGGCCGTCGACGGCGTCCTGATCGTGGCGGTCGCTGGCCGCACCAACCGCAAAGCCCTGCGCTCAGCCATCAGCACTCTCAATCGTCTGCGCACGAACATCGTCGGCGTGGTGCTGAACGAAGTTCGGGTCGACAGCAGCGACAGCTACTACTATCACTATTACCACCCAAAATACTACAAGAACTACCACGATGTTGCGGCTGGATAGTGAACCGGCACGCCTCGGGTACGCCATGCTCAAGGACACTACAACGTTGGGGGCGGCGGCGATTCCGGCGGCCCCTCCCGATAGGGGATTCGGACGTTTCGTCACCGTCCGAACCGGCATCCCGAGCTCTGCGTCCGAGCGCCTGCTGCGGGGCGTGGGTTGGAGCGCGGCTGGTTGCATCATCGGGCAAGGCCTATCCTTCGCCGGCTCGGTGGTGGCCGCTCGATGCCTCGGCAAGGAAGGCTTCGGCCAGTTCGCCCTGGTCCAGACGACCGTGGCCGCCTTCTCCACCTTGGCCAGTCTCGGACTTGGTACCACGGCCCTGAAGTTCGTATCGGAATATCGAACCCGCAATCCGCAGAAGGCCGGGATCATCCTGGGTCTCTCATCGCTCGTGGCGTTTGTGGCTGCGGCCGTATTCTCGGCGGCTCTGGTTTTGTGCGCACCGTGGCTGGCAGTGGGACGCGCCAGCGCGCCCATCTTGACCGCCGCCATGCGCCTGAGTGCGCCCTACATGTTTTTCATTACTGTGAACGGCTACCAGATGGGGGCGCTGTCGGGCCTGGAAGCCTTTCGAGGGATCGCTTGCATCAACATGGCGTATGGCCTGGCAACGCTGGTGTTGACGTGGTCCGGCAGCCAATGGTTCGGTCTCCGCGGCGCAACCCTGGCTCAGGGCTTGAGCGCCGCCCTGCTGTGGCTCCTGTATCACTCCACCCTGAAAGCCGAATGCCGGCGCCGGAATATCCTAGTGACCTATCGCGGGGTTGGGAAGGAGCGGCCGGCTCTCTACCGGTTTTCGGTTCCCTCCACAACTGCCTGTTTGATCGCTTCGCTAGCTGTCTGGTGGTCAAACGCGGCGCTCGCCAGGGCCAGCGGCTATGCCGAACTGGCCGTGTTTAGCGCCGTGAACAATATGCGCCTCATGGTCCTGTTCGTGCCGCTCATCATCGGGCGCGTCACCACTCCGTTGCTCAATAACATGCTGGCCGCCGGAGATCTGTGGGGTTACCGCAAAACGTTTTGCGGATCGGTCGCCCTCACCGGGAGCACGGGCATTCTCGCAGCCACCGTGCTGGCGCTCGCCGGCCACTACTTCCTTCAGCTCTTCGGCAAGGAATTCACCGGCTCGTCCGCCTTGATTCTGCTCCTGCTGAGCGCGGCCACCCTGGAAGTAATCGCCACCAGCCTCTATCAAGCGGTATTCGCCGGATCCAGCCTCTGGCGGCAGGTTGTCATCAACGGAGTCTGGACCGTAGTTCTGGTCGCCACCCTTCAACTCACCGTTTCGCGGTACGGCGTGTCCGCGCTGGCTTTCTCGTACCTGGCGGCCTGGAGTTCCTCGGTGATCCTGTACGGCGCCGAAGCATGGCGACGCCTCAAACAGTTGGAGCTCCGGAGATCCCAAACCTTGGAGAGAACACTGTGCAACCCATGATGTGCGCGGATTTCCCGCTGGTGGAAAGGCAGCCGCGAACCGCGCGGGTCCAGCGCGCCATTTGCTTTACCCATGCATTCTTCCTGTTCAGTCTGATCGTCGCCGGTGCCGCGGCTTCCCTGGGAGATCTCGACAGCGAAGATATTTTGCCCGTGGCCTGCCTGGTCTTTGCGGCGCTGGCCTTGTGGACCTTTTGGTCCTGGTTCAAACTGCACGGCACGCTGATCGAGCCTTACGGGCTGTTCCTGATGTCGAGTTGGACGTTTAACGGCGGACAGGTATTCCTGGAAGTGTTCCACCTGAATAGCAACGGGATCTTGGATGGCATGTTCAGTCCCTTTACCACTCTGAAAACCGAGTACCTGGTGGCGCTCGGAATCTGTGCCCTGCACCTGGGCGCTTTGTGGGCGGCTAGCGCCGGAAAATCGACGTCCAGGGCCAACCGGTGGCGGAGCGCGGCGCAACAGGACCTCGCCTGGCACACTCGCTGGGTGGGGTGGCTCCTGCTGCTGGTTTCGATCGGCCCCGCCATCTGGGTTTTCTGGGACGCCGGGCAGGTGGTGGTCTCCGGGGGCTACATGTCCCTGTATCAGCAAACTCTCGCTGTCGGGCTGGCTACGGGACCCCGCGTGTTGGCCAACTTCCTCATCCCGTCCGCTTTGTTGCTTCTCGCCGGGAGTAAGGCCAAGAGGACTGGCGTGGTCATTTCTGCCTTGGTCACCGTGACTGGTTCAGTGGCGATGTTTTTTCTCGGTGGGCGCGGCGCCGCGGCTACGGCGCTGGTCGCTTACGTCTGGCTGTACTCCCGCACCATTCGTCCCATCCCAGCAAAACTGTTGGTCCTGCCTGCCCTCTTGCTCGGATTTGTGGTTTTCCCACTGGTGCGGGCAGTCCGCGACACGCGCGGCCTCGACCGCACCTCCGTGGATTCCGTAACGAGCGCGTGGTCGGCGATTGACAATCCGGTGGTTGGTTCGATAGCGGAAATGGGCCAGTCGATGAACACCGTGGCCTACACCCTGGAGCTGGTTCCCACCGCGAGGCCCTTCGATGGAGGTGTGAGCTACCTTTATGCGCTGCTCACCGGATTCCCGAACGTGGCTTGGAGTGTTCACCCCACCACGGCGCACGGCACCCTGTCCGCCTGGCTGGTCTATACCGTGATGCCATACGCCGCCTCGCAGGGGGGCGGCTTGGGCTACTCCTTCATCGCGGAAGCGTATGAAAACTTCGGTTGGATCGGCGTTCCGTTGGTGCTGCTCGTCATTGGATGGTTCGCCGGCAGGCTTTCGGAAGCCGTCCGCGGCCGTAGCGATCCCGCGATTCTGGCGCTGGCCGCCACGGTGCTTCTGACAGCGATCCTGTATGCGCGCTCCGAGACGGCGGATCTGGTACGCAACGTGTGCTGGTATGCGATCCTGCCCTTCCTGTTGGTTCGGCTCCTTTCCCAGGTGCGCCGGTGATGCAGGCTGCCGAAATCCGACCGTTCCTAGCTGCCGGTTCTGGCACTCAGAAGCGTACCCGAGTCTTGCACGTGGTCGGCGCCATGAACCGCGGTGGAACCGAAACCTGGCTCGTGGATCTGTTGTCTCGCATCGACCGCACCCGCTTTCAACACGACCTATTGACCGATGCGAACGGCCCTGCATCACTGGATGAAGCTGTCCAAGCCACCGGCGCGCGGCTGATCCATTCCCCCAAAGCCAACCATCCGCGGAGCTATTCGGCGAAGTTCCGCCATGTGATCGAAGAGCACGGCCCGTACGACGTGGTTCACGCTCACCTGCACCACTTCAGCGGTCTGGTTTTGCGAAGCGCCGCACATGCCGGCGTCCCGGTTCGCATCGCGCACAGCCATTCGGACACGCGACGGATCGACGGGCTGGCGAATCCGGCCCGCCAGCTCTATCTTCGTCTGGCAAAGCACTGGATCCGGCGGTATGCCACGCGGTGCCTGGCAGTCAGCCGTCCCGCGGCGGCCTGCCTGTTCGGAGAGGCTTGGGAATCCGATCCCCGCGTCTCGGTGGTTTATTGCGGCGTCGACCTGGAAAAATTCAGCCGGCTCAACCTGGACCGCGCCGCCTTCCGCCGCAGCTTCGGCATCCCCGCCGACGCACGTGTCTTCGCCCACGTGGGACGCTTCGCCGAGCCGAAGAACCACGCCTTTCTCATCGAGATTTTCAGCCGCATTGCGCAGTTGGAGCCCAATGCCTGGTTCGTACTGGCCGGGGACGGCCCGTTGCGGCCCCAGATCGAAGTCTGGGCAGAGCATGCCGTCATCGCCCATCGCACTTTGTTTCTGGGGATGCGCAACGATGTGCCGCAACTGCTGGCCGGTCTAGTAGATGTCCTGCTGCTTCCCTCTCTTTGGGAGGGCCTGCCGATTACTTTGATGGAATCCCAGGCGGCCGGGGTCCCTGCCCTGTATTCCGACGCGATCACCACCGAAGCCGAAGAACTGCCACAACTGTTGCGAAGAGTTTCGTTGCGGGAACCGGCCGGCGAGTGGGCGCTCGAAGCGGTCTCAATGGCGAAATCGCCGCCGGTGATCTCCGGTCAAGATCGGCTTACTGGCAGCCGCTTCGATATCCGGGCATGTGCCGCCAGGCTGGAGGAGATCTATTCGAGCGCGCTACGTTTGGAGGCAAAATGATACAGGTCTCGATCGGGTTACCGTTCTTCAACAACCAGAAGACGCTGGCCGATGCCATTCGGTCGGTTCTTGCGCAGACCCTGTGCGATTGGGAGCTGATCCTGGTTGACGACGGCTCAACCGACGGCTCACTGGCGCTGGCGCGGAGCATTCACGATCCGCGCGTCCGCCTGGTTAGTGATGGTGTGAATCGCGGCCTGTCGTCCCGTCTGAACCAGATTGCTGACCTGGCACGGGGCCCGTACCTGGCGCGCCTGGACGGCGACGACATGATGCACCCCGAGCGCCTGGAGCGCCAGGTCGCTGCACTCGAATCCAACCCCGGCGCCGACATGGTCGCCACCGCGATGTACTCCATGGATCGGAGTGACCGCCCGCGCGGCATACAGGGCTTTACGCACCCGGACATCCGCCCGATCGCGGTGCTGACGCACTCGCCGTTTGTCCACGGAAGCATTATGGCCCGCACCGAATGGTTCCGGCGTCATCCGTATGATGAGTCTCGCCGCCGCTCCCAGGATCGCGAGCTGTTTATCAGGACGTTTCGCAATCTGTCTTTTGTTCACCTTGCCGAAGCCTTGTACTTCTGCCGCGAGGAACTTTCCG